>NZ_JBXWMF010000001.1:0-325264 GCF_059609725.1 Ruegeria sp. YTSC199 | reverse complement strand
TCTGATGGTTACGATGAGCCTGAAATCCTCCGCTACGCAATCAACCTAGTCTGTTCCATGGGTGCTGATGGCAGACACGTAGCGCCGCCAAAGCCAAAAGTGATGAGACATTCTGGGTTGTGCGCAAAACATCGCAGCGTTCAGAACTCATGCCATTTGACGAGAACCCGATCAAGTCAAGCTACGAACTGCTCTGGCGAGAAGTTAGGCAGAAGCCACCTTCGGATACGGCCATACAGAACGTCATGCGCAGAATCCTTGAACACTACTTCAAATTTTATGGCGGCATAACACCTGAAGACATTATCGAAAGATTCAACGGCAAGGACAAGATGATCTGTAGCACCTTGCTCTCGTGGGTGAATGACGGATCGCACTTCGCTACTGATGACCTCTATATGGCTTGTGACCCCGGCCAGGTTGATCGCTATCTCAACGTGTTCCAAAGAATTTTCGAAGAGTCCGACCACGGCGGGCACTTCAGGATGATGATGGGTGATGATTATGTCGCGCTTCCCGTCGCAGCCAACGATGATGGGGCAAAGGCGTTAGTTGTCACAGAAGCGGTCGCACAGTAGGCACTTCCGCGCGAGCGTCCTCCGGATAAGGGTGAGCAAGGGACTCACCTGAGTGTTGTGCTTCCCGTTTCTTTCCGTATTTTCTCATTATGCGACCATTTTTCCGAGGCGAGGCATGCAGACCGACATAATGACGATCAAGGAAGTCTCGGCCTATCTGAAGATAACGGAAAAGACCGCCTATCGGCTCACAGCGGAGGGAAAGATCCCAGGCTTCAAGGTTGGGGGCGCGTGGCGATTTAGAAAGCAAGAGATTGATGCTTGGATTGTCGAACGAATGAAGGACGGCGGGGCGAACAACTAATGATTCTGGACAACAAGAAGAACGGCAAGGTCGGAGATGCCCTGCGCGAGCATTTGAACGCGGGCTCGCGACTTTCAGTGATCTCGGGCCTATTCTCGATCTACGGTTTTGAATCCCTAAGAAGTGAGTTGAAGGGGCTCGACGTGTTTCGCCTTATCCTGGCTCAAGAGCCGTCAAACGATATGGCTGACGGAAAGACCGCTGCGCTGGCGGGCGATGAATTCGAACTACGGTTTCGGAACCGCCTTGACCAGAACCGCATAGCCAAAGAGTGCGCCAAATGGCTCTCCGAGAAAGCGGACATCAAGGTTGCGAAGAACCCTCGCGCATTCGGGCAGAACCTCTTGCTTGCACAAAGCAAGGATGGCGATGCCATCGGCATTCAAGGAAGTTCGGGGTTTACCTCAACAGGTTTCGGTTACTCGGATTCCAATCGTTTCCACATGAACATGTGCGCGAAAGACGCGCCAAGCACTCAAGCAATGCTGGAGTGGTTCGAGGCGATCTGGAATGACCCTGATGCCGTCGAAGACGCCAAGTCCCTGCTTCTGGAGCGGCTGGAACGGCTCGTCACTGATCAGACGCCAGAGTTCATCTACTTCCTGACCCTCTACAATATCTTCAAGGACTTCCTCGAAGATATCGATGAAGAGAACATCATCAAGTCGAAGACTGGTTTCAAGGATACCATCGTTTGGAACAAGCTCTACAAGTTCCAGCGCGATGGTGTTCTTGGCGCAATCGACAAGCTCGAAAAATATAACGGCTGCATAATCGCGGACAGCGTCGGCCTTGGTAAGACGTTCGAAGCGCTGGCGGTCATCAAATATTACGAGTTGCGCAATGACCGCGTTCTTGTCCTGTGTCCGAAGAAGCTGCGGGACAACTGGACGGTCTACACAGTCAACGACACGCGCAACCTGCTCGCGGCAGATCGCTTCAGCTATGATGTTTTGAACCATACCGATCTGACCCGCCTGCAAGGCCGGTCAGGAGAGATCAATCTCGAAACGCTAAATTGGGGAAACTATGACCTTGTGGTGATCGATGAATCCCACAACTTCCGGAACTCCAGCTCGGCTAAGGAAGGCCTTACCCGCTATTCGCGACTGATGGATGAAATCATCCGCTCGGGCGTCAAGACGAAAGTGCTGATGCTCTCGGCAACGCCCGTGAACAACCGCATGAATGACCTGAAGAATCAGGTTGCCTTCATCACAGAAGGCATTGATAGCGCCTATAGTGAGCAAGGCATCGGCAGCATTGAGGAAACACTGCGAAAGGCGCAGACACGCTTCAACAACTGGCTGCGCCAGGAGGAGAATGAAAGAACGGTCGAAGCCCTGCTCGACGGCATGAACTTTGACTATTTCAAGCTGCTCGACCTGCTGACCATTGCTCGGTCGCGAAAGCATATCGAGAAGTACTACGATGTAACGGAAATCGGCTCGTTTCCTGAACGCCTCCAGCCGATCAACATAAAGGCTGACATCGATACTCAGGGGCAGTTCCCGCCGCTGCGTGAGATTAACCGCACTATCCGAAGGCTAAACCTAAGCGCCTACTCGCCGCTAAAATATGTGCGGGCAGACAAGCGGGAAGAGTACAGCCGCAAATACGATGTGAGGGTCAAAGGCGGTCAGTCGGTGTTCCGCCAGATCGACCGTGAGCAGAGCCTTATCCACCTGATGCGCGTGAACTTACTCAAGCGCATGGAAAGTTCGATAAACTCCTTCGGCCTGACGTTGGAGAAACTGCTCGGCGAGGTCGAAAGCCTGCTCGACAAGCTGGAGCGCCACAGTTCCGAGGACATCGAAGAACTTGGAATCGAGGATGTAGAAACCGATGATCCAGATTTCGACGCCTACCTGATCGGGCGCAAGGTGAAGGTGCTCATCAAGGATATGGACGAACATCGCTGGCGTCAGGATTTGCAGGAAGACCGCGCCAAGCTCACCGAGTTGCTGGACGAAGCCCGTAAGATCGACGCGAGCCGTGATGCAAAACTCCACGGATTGCGCGACTTGATCGCCGAAAAGTGCAAGAACCCGATCAACGCAGGCAACCGCAAAATCATTGTTTTTACAGCCTTCAGCGATACGGCAAATTACATTTACGAAAACATCGCGGGATGGGCGAGGGATACGCTCGGCATCAACGCCGCGCAGATCACGGGGAGCGGCACGAACAAGACGAACATGCCAGGGCAAAGCAGAAACTTCGACAGTCTGCTTGCGTCCTTCTCGCCCGTCTCAAAGGAGCGGTCGAAGATTGATAAAGGAGCGACGGAAGAGATCGACTTACTTATCGCTACGGACTGTATCTCTGAAGGCCAGAACCTTCAGGACTGCGACTATCTCATCAACTATGACATCCACTGGAACCCCGTGCGGATTATCCAGCGCTTCGGTCGAATCGACCGTCTAGGCTCGAAGAACGAAGTCATTCAGCTCGCCAACTTCTGGCCGAATATGGAGCTGGATGAGTACATCAACCTGGAAGCGCGAGTGAGCGGTCGTATGGTGCTGCTCGACATCTCAGCCACGGGTGAAGAGAACGTCATCGAGCAGGATAGCGCAGGCCAGATGAAAGATTTGGAGTATCGGCGCAAGCAACTCGAACAACTCCAAAAGACTGTCGTTGACCTTGAAGATATGTCGGGCGGCGTATCGATTGCCGATCTGACGCTCAACGACTTCCGCATGGATTTGTCGGCCTTCATGAAAGAGAACCTGGACGTGCTGGAAAGCGCCCCAACAGGTCTCTTCGCAGCCGCGACACTTGACCATGCGCTCAGGCTGGAAGGCCTGCCTGCGGGCGTGATCTTTTGCCTGAAGAATGTGGGCAAGCCCGTCAGCAACGATGATGGCTACGCGCTTGCACCCTACTACCTCACCTATGTGAGCGATGACGGGCAGGTGAGCTTCACCTTCACGCAATCGAAGAAGGTGCTCGATGTCTTGAAGAAGCACGGCCTCGGCAAGCGCTTTGTGGATCCAGAGGCCGTCGCCCGCATGAACGCCACGACGAAGAACGGGCGCGACATGAGCCACTACCGCGCCTTGCTTGAGGCTGCCGTCGCAAGCGTGGTCGGCAAGGCTGAAGAAAAAGGCGTCGAAAGTTTGTTCTCGCGTGGCGGCACGAACCTCACCAAAGATAGCTTCCAGGGCATGGAGGACTTCGAGGTGGTCAGCTACATGGTAGTGAACACACCATGACGGAAATTCACACCATCGATCAGTTCCACGAAAATCTGGCTGTGCCAGAGACTTGCCACCTCGGCAAGCGCCTGTTCAAGAAGCAGTTTTATGAGCACGGACAGCTTGGAGCGACTGACAAGAAGGCCTTTGTCGAAGACATCGACAGCATCGAATGGAGCTACACGATCAAGCCTTCAACGATCAACATCCCAAAGCTTGAAGACAACGCTCACGAGTATCTTGAGGTCGCGATCTTGCAGGTGATGCTAACTGCCGCAGATCGCCACACTCGGATTGCCTCGGTGATTCAAAAGGCCATCCCCTACCCCCTGTTGATCGTTTTCGTCTGCGGTTCGCGGCTGGCGATCACTGCCGCCGACAAACGGATCAGCCGTGCCGATGCGAACAAGATCGTGACGGAAGCCAGCTATGACACGGGCTGGATAGATCTGGCTGCGCCACTTGCGCCGCAGGCGGCGTTTCTGTCCGATTTCTGTGTTACGAAATTTAGCTACCGCAACCTTTATGACTTTTATCAGGACGCCATCGCACGGGTGCTTGCCCTGAACTGTGCCGTCCATTCGGGACGCTACGCACTGCAAGCTGAAGCGGAAGAAGCGCCAAAGAGCAAGATGGAGCGCCTGACAGCATTGCGGCAGATTGAGAAATTTCATCAGGAACGGAGCGAACTTCGCAATAAGCTGAAGAAAGAGAAAAACCTTGGCACTCAGGTAAACCTGAACACCAAGATCAAACAACTGAGCGACCGCATCGAAGCGGCTCGCAACGAATTGTGAGGAAGCGAGCAATGGACGCATTGAAACAAGAGGACGGCGAAAGTCTGAACGTCGTCGAAGAGAACATCGAAGCGCTGAAGGCGATCTTTCCTGATACCTTCACCGAGGACGGTATCAATTTTGAAACGCTGCGCCAGTTACTCGGTGATCATCTTGCAGAAACTGAGGAAAAATACGGTCTGAACTGGCATGGGAAGAAAAAAGCCCGCCAGATCGCCCTCACACCATCAACTGGAACCCTACGCCCTTGCCCCGCAGAAAGCACCGACTGGAGGGAAACCCAAAACCTATTCATTGAAGGTGATAATCTAGAAGTGCTTAAGCTCTTGCAGAAGAGCTACGCAGGAAAAGTGAAGACTATATATATTGATCCGCCTTACAATACGGGCAACGAATTTATTTATCCGGACAAATTCCAAGACAACCTAGACACCTACCTAAAATACACAGGTCAGGTGGATGCCGGCGGAGCAAAATTTTCGAGTAATACCGAAACGGGAGGGCGAAAACACACCAATTGGATGTGTATGATGTATCCGAGGATAAAGCTTGCGAAGAACCTCCTTTGCGATGATGGCGTCCTATTTGTATCAATTGATGACAATGAACTTTCCAACCTCAAGAATATCCTCGACGAGATATTCGGAGAAGAAAATTTTCTGGGGTCTGTTTGTAGAGCCACAGGACAGACGACTGGTCAAGATAGTGGCGGTCTGGGAAGTTCCTTCGACTACCTGCTCGTTTATTCAAAGAATGCGGAGTTTGACTTGAGCGGGCTCCCTTTGACCGCAAAGGACATCAAGCGCTTCGACAATGAAGATGATCGAGGCAAATTCGCCTACGATCAAATGAGAAAGACTGGTTCGAATGATAGGCGCTCGGATCGCCCCAAGCTTTATTACGCTGTGCAAGACCCAGATGGAAATGACGTCTTTCCAATTGCGCCTGCTGGATATGAAAGCTGCTGGAGGTTCGAGAAAAAAACATATGAGAGGCTTTTATCGGATGACTTCATCCTTTGGAAAAAGACTAAGCGTGGTGATGAAGAAATTTGGTGGCCGTATGTAAAGTATTACCTGGAAGGGCGAACCAAGAGACCGTCGCCACTTTGGAATGATCTGGATGGCAACAAGAAAGCTGCACGAGATGTTCGCGCCCTCTTCGATGGGAAGAAAGTCTTCGACTTTCCGAAGCCAGTCCCTATGATCGAGCGTTGCATTCAAATTGCCCCGAATGCGTCTGAAGAAGATATAATAATTGATTTTTTTGCGGGTTCTTCTGCAACTGCCCATGCAGTGATGTCCCTAAATGCTGCGGACAATGGCAGTAGAAGATTCATTATGGTTCAACTTCCTGAAAAAACTGAAAGTGACACTGAAGCGTATTCGGAGGGCTACCATACCATCGCTGAGATATCGAAAGAGAGGATTAGACGCGCAGCGAAAAAGATTCAGGAGGAGAACCCAGACTTCGAAGGTGATCTCGGCTTCAAACTATTCAAGCTGGACAGCAGCAATATTCGAGCGTGGAATCCCGATACGACTGACTTGGAAAAAAGCTTACTTGACCACGCCGAACACCTGGTCGAAGGCAGGAGCGAGCAAGACGTATTGTATGAATTGCTAATTAAGCGCGGTGTCGATCTGACCGTCCCAATTGAAGAGAAAGAAATCGCGGGCAAGTTAGTCTATAGCATCGGGTTCGGTGTGCTCTTCGCCTGCCTAGATACCGACATCGACAAGGACTCAATCGAGCCCTTGGCGCAAGGTATTACTACTTGGCACAAGGAACTTGAGCCCGCGTCGGACACGCAGGTTGTCTTTCGCGACAGCGCCTTTGCCGATGACATCGCCAAGACCAATATGACCGCCATTCTGGAACAGAACGGCATCGCTCATGTGCGCAGTCTTTAAGTTCGGAGGGCGCACATGAAACTGCATTTTGAAGATAATCTGGACTATCAGCACGCGGCGATTGGTTCGGTCGTGGACTTATTCCAAGGCCAAGACATCAACCGCACGGAGTTTACTGTTACCTACCGTCCCGATGACACGGGGCAAGGTTCCTTCGGTATCACCGAGAGCGAACTTGGTATTGGCAACCGCCTGGAGCTGCTGGATGACGAAATCCTTGAGAACCTGCGCACCATCCAACTTCGCAACGGTCTGCGCCCGTCAGAGTCCCTGACGAGCGGCGACTTCACGGTTGAGATGGAGACAGGCACAGGAAAAACTTATGTCTATTTGCGCACAATCTTCGAACTGAACAAGCGCTATGGCTTCACGAAATTTGTGATTGTCGTGCCGTCCGTCGCAATCAAAGAAGGCGTTTACAAAACGCTCCAGATCACCCGTGACCACTTCGAGAACTTGTACCCCATCGCCAAAGGGTACGAGTACTTTCTGTATGACTCGACTAAGCTCGGCCAGGTGCGGAACTTCGCGACGAGCCCAAACATTCAAATCATGGTCGCCACAGTCGGGGCGATCAACAAGAAGGATGTGAACAACCTCTACAAGGACAGCGAGAAAACGGGCGGCGAAAAGCCCATTGACCTCGTTCGCGCCACTCACCCGATCATCATCGTGGACGAACCGCAAAGTGTGGACGGCGGCTTAAAGGGCAAAGGCAAAGAAGCCCTGAATGACATGAACCCGCTCTGCACGTTGCGATATTCTGCAACCCATGTGGACAAGCACCACATGGTTTACCGCCTGGACGCTGTGGATGCCTATGAGCGGGAACTGGTCAAACAGATTGAAGTTGCTTCGCTCGAAGTTGAGGGAGGGCACAACAAGCCCTTCGTGAAGCTACTCTCGACCCACAACCGAGGCGGCTCGATCAGCGCGAAGATCGAAGCGGACTTCATGCGCGGCGGCAACGTGCGACGTGACATTCTGACGGTCGAAGACGGCGATGATCTGGAGCAAGAGACAGGTCGCGCGATCTACGAGAACTTTCGCATCGGCACGATCAAATGCGGTAAGGGCAACGAGTCGATGGAGCTGAGCATGCCAGGCGGCGAAGTCACCCTTCACCCAGGCGAAGAAGTCGGCGGCGTGAATCCTGATGACCTCAAGCGACTGATGATACGCCGCACCATCAAAGAGCATCTGGACAAGGAGATGCGTTTCGCCGCGCAAAAGCGCGATGTGAAGGTGCTAAGCTTGTTCTTCATCGACAGCGTGGAATTCTACCGCCAGTACGACGAGGACGGGAACATCGTGAAGGGCAAGTACGCCCTGATATTCGAGGAGGAGTACTGCAAACTCGCCAAGAGCGAAACGTACCAGACTCTCTTCGAGAAGGTCGATCTCGATATCGAGGCGGATGAAGTCCACAACGGCTACTTTTCCATCGACAAGAAGGGCGGCTGGACGGAAACGGCTGAGAACAACCAGACGAACCGCGACAACGCCGAACGCGCTTATAACCTGATTATGAAGGATAAGGAGAAGCTGCTGAGCTTTGACTCGAAGCTCAAGTTTATCTTCTCCCACTCCGCTTTGAAGGAAGGCTGGGACAACCCGAACGTTTTTCAGATTTGCGCCCTGCGCGACATGGGTTCGGAGCGCGAACGGCGGCAAACGCTCGGCCGAGGGTTGCGTCTCTGCGTTAACCAGGAAGGCAACCGCCTGCGCGGCTTCGATGTGAACACTCTGACCGTCATCGCAACGGAAAGCTATGAGCAGTTCGCAGAAAACCTTCAGAAGGAGATCGAAGCTGACACGGGCATCCGCTTTGGCGTGGTGGAAAAACACCAGTTCGCCAACATCGCCGTGACTTCCGATGATGGAACGACTGCGCCGCTCGGCGTGGAAAAGTCGGAGGCGATATGGGACTTCCTGGAGGGCGAAGGATACTTGGATAGTCGTGGCAAGGTGCTGGACACCCTGCGAACGGCATTAAAGGAAGACGCGCTAGCGCTTCCCGATGAATTCGGAGAACAAGAGGCGGATATCAAGGACATTCTGCGTAAACTCGCGGGCAAGCTGGAAATCAAGAACGCCGATGAGCGCGTGACCATCCGTACCCGCGAGGCGGTTTTGGAGAGTGACGAATTCAAGCAGCTTTGGGATCGGATAAAGCACAAGACCACGTACCGCGTGGACTTTGACAATCCAAAACTTATCGAGGATTGCGCGACGGCAATTCGGGACGCTCCACCCATCACGAAGACACGGGCTCGCTTCCGAAAGGCGGACATTGCCATCGGAAAAGGTGGGGTGCAGGCAAACGAAGGCGACACATCGATATTTACGACGATCAATGAGAGCGATATCGAGCTGCCCGATCTGCTTACGGACCTTCAGGACAAGACGCATCTCACGCGCAAAAGTTTGGTCGAAATCCTGACGAATAGTCGGCGTTTGCACGACTTCAAAAAGAACCCGCAGGAGTTCATCGACATAGCCGAGGAAGCAATCAACCGCGCGAAGCGCCTCGCGCTAGTGGACGGCATTCGTTATCAGCGTATCGGCGCTGACCATTTCTATGCTCAAAAGCTGTTCAAACAAGAGGAGCTGACAGGCTATCTTAAGAACACGCTGGAGACGCAGAAATCGGTCTATCAGCATGTCGTCTATGACTCGGCGGGCGTCGAAAAGAGGTTCGCGGAAGACCTTGAAGCCAACGAAGCAGTAAAGGTTTATGCGAAGCTCCCGCCCTGGTTCAAAATCCCTACGCCGCTCGGAACTTATAACCCAGACTGGGCTGTATTAGTTGAAGATGATGGGCAAGAAAAGCTGTTCTTTGTTGTAGAAACAAAGGGCAGTGGATGGTGGGATGATCTTCGCCACAAAGAAGGGGCGAAGATCAAGTGCGGCGAAAGGCATTTTGCCGTGCTGGCCGAAGGCGACGCCCCTGCTCAATACATCAAATCAACTTCGGTTGAAGACATGCTCAAGCACGTTTAAGCGCCGACAACAGCGAATTTCAAGGGGCTGCGCTAAGCCCCTGATCCACCCTCAACATCGTAGATATGCGCGGTGTCACCACACCAAGGGCGCACCCGTTATCTCGCGGCTTAGCTTATGAAACTGGTCAGAAGCACTTATTGACTCGGCAGACTTCGATGATGCTTCGCAAACTGTTACGAATGAGAACCCAAGACTAACCATGTAATCGTTAGGGTGGATGAAAAGGTGGGTTGAATCGCAGGCGTATTGTATATGCGATTGTTTTTTAATGGTAATTTTTATTTTGCTGGTGCGGTCGAGAAGACTCGAACTTCCACGGGTGTTACCCCACAGCGACCTCAACGCTGCGCGTCTACCAATTCCGCCACGACCGCACTGCCAGTGACTTGGTAGAGGGGCGTATAGACGCTGAAGATCGAGATGTGAAGAGGCAAAAAACACGCCGGTTTGAATTCCCTTCCTGCGCCCATACCTTTTGCTGCACAGTATCGCCATCACACCGTCAGGAGCGCGGACATGACCACCACCGATCCCCGACCCGTCGTTCAGATTGACATTGTTTCCGACGTCGTCTGCCCTTGGTGTATTGTTGGTTTTCGACAGCTTGACGTGGCTCTGAAACAGGAGAACGTGCTAGCACGCCTGAGGTGGCATCCGTTCGAACTGAACCCCACGATGCCGCCCGAAGGCCAGAGCCTGCGCGAGCACATCATGGAGAAGTACGGAACGACTGCCGAGCAGAGCCAGCAGGCCCGGGATCGATTGAAACAGCTGGGCGCAGAGCTGGGGTTTGCGTTCAACTTCGACGATGACAGCAGAATGGTGAATACCTTTGCGGCGCACCAATTGCTGGACTGGGCTGAAACCCAGGGCCGTCAACATCCGCTGAAACTGGCGTTGTTCCAAGCATATTTCACTGACCGGATGGACGTCTCGAAGTTAGATGTCCTGCTGGGTGCGGTTGCGGGTGCCGGGCTGGATGCTGACGCCGCGCGATCCGCGCTTGAATCTGGTGCGCATGCCGCCGCAGTCCGCCAAAAGCAGGAGTTTTGGACCAGCAAGGGTATCTCGGGCGTTCCGTCGATGGTGTTTGGCGGAAAATACCTTGTATCCGGGGCGCAGGGCACGGACACCTACGCCGAGATTCTGCAACGTTGCCTGGCCGAGGCTGCCTGACCTCTTTCCCTTGTCACATCTGCGCGATATGGAACCGCCATGGAATGGAAGATTACCGACGGGTTAACCGACTACACCGAAGCTGTTGCCTTCATGGAGGCGCGGGTGGCTGCAATCGCTGCGGGCGAAGCGGACGAATGCGTGTGGTTGCTGGAACATCCGCCGCTGTACACCGCAGGAACCTCGGCCCGAATCGAAGACCTGACCGACCCTGACCGCTTCCCGGTGTATGAGGCCAAACGCGGTGGGGAATACACCTATCATGGCCCCGGTCAGCGCGTTGCCTATGTCATGCTGGACCTGAACAAGCGCGGCAAAGACGTGCGGGGCTTTGTCAAAAAACTTGAAAACTGGGTGATCGCCGCACTGGCGGAGTTCAATGTACAGGGTGAAATCCGCGACGGCCGCGTCGGAGTCTGGGTGCGCCGGCATGACAAACCTCTGACCGCCACCGGTCAACCCGCCGAAGACAAGATCGCCGCCATCGGTCTGCGGCTGCGCAAATGGGTCAGTTTTCACGGCATTTCCATCAATGTCGAACCGGAGCTCGACCATTTCTCGGGCATCGTTCCCTGCGGCATCACCGAGCACGGGGTCACGTCACTGGTCGATCTTGGCTTGCCTGTAACGATGGAAGATGTCGATATCGCATTGCAGAAAACGTTTTCGGATTGCTTTCAACCTGTCGAAGCCTGATCCGGATTCGAATCGCTGTTGGTCGATATAGGGATTAACAATCTCTCGCCTCTGGTTTTTTTGTTTCCGAACCTATGCGCAATTCACCAATTTGCCTAAAAGTTTTGAGTTTAATTGGATGAAAGCTCACTCCGAGGAATACAAGTCGCGCGTTAACGGCTATGCTATCCTTACCGTTCTAGAGTGAGTGGTGTGTTAAACCGGTGATCTCGGGAAACTGGGAATTCGGTAAAGTGTTTGGTTACGAGTCTGCCGTTCCGACCCCAAATCGGAACGGCAATTCCTTTTCAGGGCCCTTGCAAATTGTCATGCCCAAATCGGGGCAATGTCGCACGCATTTGGTCGGCGCGCTCCAACTCCAACGTGACATGCCCAATTCCAAACCGCGCCTTCAGAGTGTCTTTCACTATTAGCCTTATGGTTTCCGCGTCCGTCCAGCTCAGGGCGTCGATCTCAAGATGCGCAGTCAGCGCCGGTTCCTGCTCCTGCATGCTCCACAAATGGATATGGTGGACGCCAGCCACACCCTCTGTTTCTTCTATAGCGGAGGCCACATCCTCGGGCGTCAGATCAGGCGGTGCGCCCAGCATCAGCACTCGGATGGTTTCCCCGATCTCGGATTTGACGTGCCACAGGATGTAAACCGAGATCAGGATCGTCACTGCTGGGTCGACCCATGTCCATTCAAACAGGATTACCGCGGCTCCGGCGACTATGACTGCAACCGGCCCCAACGCGTCGGCCACATTGTGGATAAAGGCGGCACGTACGTTCATACTGTCTTTGGACATCGTGTATGTCAGCGCCGCAGTGATGAGGTCGACGACCAGAGCAAGCGCCGCGATCCAGACGACCATCCACCCGTTGACAGGCTCGGGCTGGAAAAACCGCATCACGCCTTCGTACAGCAGATACACCGACAGAACGATCAGTGTGGTGTAGTTGACCAGTGCCGCCACCACCTCAGCGCGACCATAGCCAAAGCTCATACGCGGATCAGCGGGGCGTCGGGCAATCTTGCGCGCGAAGAACGCGATGATCAGGGCGATTGCGTCCGAGAAATTGTGTAGCGCGTCTGCGACAAGCGCCAGAGACCCCGAAAGAATGCCACCAATGACTTGCGCCAAAGTTAGCAGCATGTTCACCGCTATCGCTCCTGCGATACGCAAATCACCCGCGTCAGGGTCAATGTGATGATGGGTGTGTCCCTCGTGGCCGTGATCGTGTGCCATGGTGCCTTTGTTCCTTGTTTTGGCTACACAGCCTATGTAATTCCTCTAGTCACTAGAGGTTCAAGAGATGAGCGCACAAAAATGCACTCAATCGGAGAGCTTTCACGTCGAACCGGTGTCAAGGTGCCCACAATCCGGTTCTACGAAAACAAAGGGTTGATACCACAGCCGGAAAGAACGGCCGGAAACTAACGCCGTTATGACGATGCCGCGCTAAAACGGTTGCAGTTCATTCGCCATGGGCGAGACTTTGGTTTGCACTTGACCGATATCGAGGCATTGCTGTCACTGGAGGGCGCCCAAGGCACTGATCTGAACCGTGCGCATGAGATTGCCGAACGGCAACTTGAAGACATACGCGCGCGTATCGACCAATTGCGTAGGCTTGAGGCGGAGTTATCTCGCATAGCCTCGGCCTGTGATGGAGGGCACGATCATGTGTGCGCTGTGCTCCACACTTTTGGCGACCACAGCGCTTGTTTGGGGCCACATGATCGTAAGGGCTGATCAGGCCAGGGCTGCTTTGATCTTTTCCGCATGCTGAGCGATCAGATCGAAATCACCCATCTGACCCGGGGCACGCAGCGATACACCTTCATGACGCGGCAGGATGTGGACATGCAGGTGAAAAACCTCCTGCCCGCCTGCGGCCTCGTTGAATTGCTGGACGGTGACTCCGTCAGCGTCAAGTGCCTTGATCGCCGCTTTCGCCAGTTTCTGAGTGGTTGAAGTCACGGCAGCCAGTTGCTCAGCCGATGCGTCCAGCAGGTTTCGGCAGGGCGTTTTCGGGATCACCAGCAGATGCCCGTCCGATCGCGGCATGATATCCATAAAGGCCAGTGTATCGTCATCCTCATACACTCGGGTCGAAGGGATTTCTCCGCGCAGTATCTTGGCGAAGATGTTGTCGGGATCGTAGGCGGCCATATCAAGTCTCCGAATTCGGGTATTGAGCTTAGTTCTGCGGCCCTCACCCCTTTGGGTCAAGGCGGAACTCTGCCGCGCCGCGCGAATGGACGTTCACGGCCCCTTGAAATAACGGAAGCAATCGCCAGATATGCCCTATTCACGGCCAAGTATTCGCGGGTTTTCCTCCAACCCGCGACAATTAATCTTGATCCAGATCAAACTCGGCCATTGAAGGCGCCTCTTTCGCATTCTAAAACCAGCAGTAATACCGCGCGCCGGAGAGGTTCGGCTGCGCGGTCAGTTGCAACAGGAGGCACCTATAATGGCAGACGCAGCCATTCATGGTCACGGCCATGAAGACCAGCGCAGCTTTTTTCAGCGCTGGTTCATGTCGACCAACCACAAGGACATCGGGATTCTCTACCTGGTCGTCTCGGCACTTGCCGGTCTGATCTCGGTTCTGATGACCGTCTACATGCGGCTCGAACTGATGCACCCCGGTGTTCAGTACATGTGCCTGGAAGGCTTCATGGCCGACCCATGTACCCCCAACGGACATCTGTGGAACGTAATGATCACCTATCACGGTGTTCTGATGATGTTCTTCGTTGTCATCCCTGCCCTGTTTGGCGGATTTGGCAACTATTTCATGCCGTTGCAGATCGGTGCGCCGGATATGGCGTTCCCGCGGATGAACAACCTGTCCTTCTGGCTGTACGTCGCCGGTACCTCGCTGGGTGTTGCGTCGCTGCTGGCGCCGGGCGGCAATGACCAAGCCGGTTCGGGCGTGGGCTGGGTTCTGTACCCGCCGCTGTCGACGACCGAGGGCGGCATGTCCATGGACCTTGCGATCTTCGCCGTGCACGTATCGGGCGCCTCCTCGATCCTCGGCGCGATCAACATGATCACCACCTTCCTGAACATGCGTGCCCCCGGCATGACCCTGTTCAAAGTGCCGCTGTTCAGCTGGTCAATCTTCGTCACCTCGTGGCTGATTCTGCTGTCGCTGCCGGTTCTGGCGGGCGCGATCACCATGCTGCTGATGGACCGCAACTTCGGCTTTACCTTCTTTGATCCTGCCGGTGGTGGCGATCCGATCCTGTATCAACACATCCTTTGGTTCTTTGGCCATCCGGAAGTGTACATCGTGATCCTGCCCGGTTTCGGTATCATCAGCCACGTGATCGCGACCTTCGCACGCAAGCCGATCTTTGGTTACCTGCCGATGGTTTGGGCGATCATCGCGATTGGTGTTCTGGGCTTTGTCGTGTGGGCGCATCACATGTACACAGTCGGTATGTCGCTGCGTCAGCAGGCCTACTTCATGCTGGCAACAATGGTCATCGCAGTTCCGACCGGCGTTAAGGTCTTCTCGTGGATCGCGACCATGTGGGGCGGCTCCATCGAGTTTAAGACACCCATGCTGTTTGCCTTCGGCTTCCTGTTCCTGTTCACCGTTGGTGGTGTGACCGGGGTTGTACTGTCGCAGGCCGGCATCGACCGCGCCTATCACGACACCTACTATGTGGTTGCGCACTTCCACTATGTGATGTCGCTGGGTGCCGTCTTTGCGATCTTCGCCGGTGTCTACTTCTACTTCTCAAAGATGACAGGTCGTCAGTACTCGGAGTTCTGGGGCAAGGTTCATTTCTGGATGTTCTTCATCGGCGCCAACCTGACCTTCTTCCCGCAGCACTTCCTGGGCCGTCAGGGCATGCCGCGCCGTTACATCGACTACCCCGAGGCGTTCGCTCAGTGGAACTTCGTGTCGTCGATTGGTGCTTTCATCTCATTCGCCTCGTTCCTGCTGTTCTTCGGCATCGTGATCTACGCGCTGCTGCGTGGCGCACGCGAGACACGTCCGAACCCCTGGAACGAATACGCGGACACGCTGGAATGGACCCTGCCCTCGCCGCCGCCCGAACACACGTTCGAGCAGCTGCCCAAGCAGGAAGACTGGGACAAAGGCCACGCGCACTGATCCCGCCGTTCGGAAAACACAAAAAGCCCCGCCTCGTGCGGGGTTTTTTTTGTTTGTTCTCCCCGTTTGGCCTGCAGCTGCGTAGACACATTCGGTGTCCAGTGAACAGTATTCAGATATTGGGTTTCATGACGCACCTGCGGAAATACAGATGCCTTAAAGCTGGCAGAACCACCAGTTGAGTCCGATTTGCCCTGATTGGAGGGCAAGGCCAATCGCGCCGCGTGCCTTCTAAATCTCCAGGCCAGACGGTTATCGGAAAAGGCACAACAGAGGCAAATCAACACGTTTTGGCACATGGCTCTGTTGAATCGGCTGGCTCGGTTTACGGCTGCCTAGGGTCAGCGCGTCGATGGAAGACCCGTTTGAAGGGGACGTCACTGACGTACCAGTCTCGGCACTGTGTTAGGCAATCGAGATCGATATGCCCCAGACGACCGGCTACGGTGGTCCGCCTCCACTCACGTAAGCCGTCCAAATAGCACTGCTTTAAAAAACGCAACTTCACTCTGGCCGGTCCCGCATTTCAAGCAAAGTTCGAAAAATCGACCGTTTTAGGATATGATACGAATTGAAACTCTGGGATCGGAGTGATCACATGCCCGAAATTGATTTTTGGTATTCCATTGGCAGTACATACAGTTTCCTGACAATCATGCGTCTGGACGACTGGTGCGATGAGCATGAGGTCTCAGTCAGATGGCGGCCGTTCAATGTGCGCAGCGTAATGAAGGACCAGCAGAATATTCCATTTTCAGGCAAACCGGTGAAGTCCGCATATATGTGGCGGGATATCGAGCGTCGGGCCGCAAAGTATCACATTCACGCCAAGTTGCCCGCGCCCTACCCGATCTCGGACCTGGCGCTGACCAATCAGGTCGCCTTGCTGGGCATGGGCGACGGTTGGGGCAAGAACTTCACCCAGACGCTGTATCGCATCTGGTTCGAAGAGAATGTCGAAGCAGGCAGTGAAACTGCCATCACCGAAGCGTTGCACAGGTGTCAGCAGGACCCAAGGCTGGTGCTGGCCCGCGCTCGCAGCCCCGATACTGTGGCAGCACTTGAGGCCGAAACTGAACATGCCGCAAAACTGGGGGTGTTCGGCGCCCCCAGCCTTGTTGTCCGCGGCGAGGTTTTCTGGGGCGATGACCGGCTGGACGATGCGCTGTCATGGGTGCGCGTCGGACATGTGGCCTAATCATTTCACTTCGATAAGCAACTGCATTGCGCTAGTTGTTCGCCATGCCCTACCGATGGAAACATACCTCTGAAACCGAACAGGAGCTGCGCCTTTGGCCGCATAACTCGCTGCCACGCCGTGGAGCGATGATCGTGATCCTGTCGGTGTTTCTGTTCGGGCTTATTCCCCTGCTGGCGGTGCTGGGGTCGGTCATACTCTGGGGACTGCTGCCCTTTCTGCTGCTGACCGTTCTGGGCTTGTGGTTGGCCATCCAGAGCAACTATCGCGCCCGCAGTGTGTTTGAGGTTCTGACTCTGACCGGCACAAAGGCGCATCTGATCCACCATGACCCGCGCAGGGGTCAGCAAGAATGGACCTGCAACCGCTATTGGGCCCGACCCGAAATGCACAAACGCGGCGGGCCCGTTCCAAACTACGTAACGCTGACCGGAGACGGACGCGAAGTGGAAATCGGGGCGTTCCTGTCCGAGGACGAACGTATCGCGCTATACGAAGACCTGACAGAAAAACTGCGCGAACCGGTCGCGCAGTAATTGCAGCTTCAGATTTCGAAGGTTGTCAGCAGCCGCCGTTCGACGCAGCGCAGAGGTGATCCTTGACCATCGGACCGACCTTGCCGAAATCCATCTGGCCGGTATAGCGGGTCTTAAGCTCGCCCATGACCTTGCCCATATCGCGGATCGATCCTGCTCCTGTCGCGGTGATCGCCGTCTGGATGGCTTTGGAGACCTCATCATCATCCAACTGCTTGGGCAGGAATTCCTCGATAACCTCAACCTCGCGCAGTTCCCGCTCGGCCAGATCCAGGCGTCCGCCCTCTTCATAGGCGCGGGCGCTTTCCTTGCGTTGCTTGGTCATTTTTCCAAGGATTTCAAGAACCTCGGTATCGCCGCATCCCTTGGCTTCTTCGTTGTCGGAGGCCCGCGAAGCGATATCGCGGTCTTTGATTGCAGCGTTAATCAACCGCAGCGTCGACAGACGCTCGGCATCTTTGTCTTTCATTGCTTGCTTCAGGGCAGAGTTCACCCTTGATCGCATATCCATATGATCTGTCCATCCCCATGGAAAAGGAACCCCGACCATATCGAAACAAAAAGCGCGACACAACCAGAAGTGAATATAGCTAACTCATTGATTTTCCACAATAGCGCAAAAATTGAACAGACTTGACCCAGCGCCGCAACCCCCTTAGTTATGCGCCGATTTACCCAGCAGGAGAGTCGTCCGATGGCCGAGAACGCCCCGTCCAAGCCCACCGCATGTCTGGCATTGGCCGACGGTACACTGTTCTACGGGATGGGCTTCGGCGCCACCGGTCAGACCGTGGCCGAGCTGTGCTTTAACACCGCCATGACAGGCTATCAGGAAATCATGACAGATCCGTCTTATGCCGGACAGATCGTGACCTTCACTTTCCCCCATATCGGCAATGTCGGCGTGAACCCCGAGGATGACGAAACCGGTGACCCGGTTGCCGCCGGGATGGTTGTCAAATGGGACCCGACCGAGCCATCCAACTGGCGCTCGGCCGAAGAGCTGAAAACCTGGCTGGCCCGCCGTGGTCGGATCGCGATCGGCGGTGTGGATACCCGCCGCCTGACCCGCGCCATCCGTCAGCAAGGCGCGCCGCATGTGGCTTTGGCCCATGACCCCGAAGGCAATTTCGACATTGAGGCATTGATTGGCGCCGCACGTGGCTTTGCTGGGCTCGAGGGCATGGATCTGGCCAAAGAGGTCACCTGCGCCCAAAGCTATCGCTGGGATGAGATGCGCTGGGCTTGGCCCGATGGCTATACCCGTCAGGAAGCCCCGGCGCACAAGGTGGTTGCCGTCGATTTTGGCGCCAAGCGCAACATTCTGCGCTGCCTCGCCTCGGCTGGTTGTGACGTAACCGTGCTGCCCGCTACTGCGACTGCCGCCGAAGTTCTGGCCCACAATCCTGATGGCGTCTTTCTGTCCAACGGACCCGGCGATCCGGCGGCCACTGGTGAATACGCCGTCCCGATGATCAAAGAGGTGCTGGACACCACCGACTTGCCCGTCTTTGGCATCTGCCTGGGCCACCAGATGCTGGCGCTGGCTTTGGGCGGTCAGACCGTCAAGATGAACCACGGCCACCATGGCGCGAACCACCCGGTCAAGGACATGGAGACCGGCAAGGTCGAAATCACCTCTATGAACCACGGTTTTGCAGTAGACGCGCAGTCTCTGCCCGAAGGCGTGGTTGAGACCCACCGGTCGCTGTTTGACGGGTCCAACTGCGGCATCCGCATGACCGACCGCCCGGTCTATTCGGTGCAGTACCACCCCGAGGCCTCGCCCGGCCCGCAGGACAGTTTCTATCTGTTCGAACGCTTTGCCCACGCGATGGCGGACAAGAAAGCAACCGCCTGAAACAGTAATATGATCAGGGTTAACCCGCTGTTAACCTTAATTGAGCAACCCTGACGCCTACTAATCGCGTCAAGGTTGTTTCGTTATGGTCGAACTGAACCTGCAGCATTTCGCGCACGCCGCGCCGATACCTGCTCAGGAACGCAAGCCTTTGGGGGCTTGCCTGGTCGAACGTGGCTTGATCACAAATGCGCAGCTGGACGAAGCTCTGTTCCTGCAATCCTGGCAGCAGGCCCCGTTAGGTGAAATTCTGGTTGCCGAGGGCTGGGTCAGCCGTCAGTGCGTGCTAAGCGCTCTGTCCGAGCAAACCGGCCTGCAGATCGCTGATCTGGACAACTCGCCACCATATACCGATCTGTGCCAGATCAAGCCGGTTGACTTCTGGCTGGCTCATAACGTCATCCCCTGGCGTCGATTGGGGCCCATTCTGCTGGTCGCCACAGCGCGACCCGATTTGTTTCCGGATGTGAAACGCGATCTGGAGGATACCGGATACACTATTATCCCGGTACTCGCAGCCACAGATCAGATCGACGGCGCCATCGCGCGCATGTTCTCCAACCCTTTGGCCGAAGCAGCCGAGGCACGTGTAGATCTTGACCAGAGCTGCCGATCCTGGCCCCCTCGATCCCGTACCGGACCTGCGGCCGCGCTCGCGGGCCTTGTGGTCCTGTTTGCCGCCTTTCCCCTAACCGCGTTCGCCATTCTAGTGGCGGCTGCCGTGATCAGCCTGATCCTGTTTCTGACCCTGCGTCTGGCCGGTCTGCTGAGTTTCATTTGGCATCACGGGACTCGCTCCACCAAAGCCCCACCCCCCAGCCCGCCGCTGGCTTTGCCTTGCGTGTCCATTATGGTGCCGCTCTATAAAGAGAGGGAAATTGCTGATGCCCTGATCCGGCGATTGCGGCGGCTGTCCTACCCCAAGGCACTGCTGGATATCATTCTGGTGCTGGAAGAAACCGACGAGGTGACGCGATCCACACTGGCGCAGGTTGATCTGCCCAACTGGATCAGAACCGTCGAGGTGCCTGCCCTGAATGGCCTGACCACGAAACCCCGGGCCATGAACTATGCGCTGGATTTCTGCCGAGGCGATATTCTGGGCGTCTGGGATGCCGAAGACGCGCCACAGCCGGACCAGATCGAACGTGTCGTCCGGCACTTTGCACAGGCGTCCGACGATGTGGTGTGCCTTCAGGGTGTTCTGGATTACTACAACCCCCTCACCAACTGGCGGTCGCGCTGCTTTACCATCGAATACAACAGTTGGTTCCGGGTTATCCTGCAAGGCATTGCCCGGCTCGGGCTTGTTGTGCCGCTGGGCGGAACCACATTCTTTTTCCGCCGTGACAAGCTGTTGGAGTTGGGCGGCTGGGATGCCCACAACGTCACCGAAGATGCCGATCTGGGGGTAAGGCTAAGTCGGGCGGGGTACCGTACCGAAATGGTCGATACCGCCACTTTCGAAGAGGCCAACTTTCGCGCCTGGCCTTGGGTAAGGCAGCGATCTCGATGGCTCAAGGGGTTCATGGTCACCTACATTGTCCACATGCGGTCGCCGCTGCGATTGTTGAGAGAACTCGGCCCTTGGCGGTTTTTTGGCGTACAGGCGTTCTTCCTTGGGACCGTCGGGCAATTCCTGCTGGCTCCGGTCCTGTGGTTGTTCTGGCTGTCGACCTTTGGTTTGCCCGGCCCGCTTCATCCGATCCTTGCCGGTGCCGGGCTTAGCGCATTGCTCTGTCTGTTCCTGTTTGCAGAGGCCGTCAATGCTCTTGTTGGCGCCATAGCAGTGTCCGCGCGCGAACGACGTTTCCTGCTGCCGTGGGTGCCGACAATGCCGCTGTATTTTCCGCTGGGCGTCCTGGCGGCGTACAAGGCCTTGTGGGAACTACTGCTAGACCCGTTCTTCTGGGACAAAACACAACACGGTCAGGCCTGCGAAGAGGGCCTGCCGCACTGACGGTCAGCTCTCGCGCCGGATGGCATCCTGTTTCAGGCGCGTCATGAAGGCGACCGAGATATGTTCCTTGAGGGCGCGTCCGGCCGCTTCTTCGTCGCGGGCTGCGATCGCCTCGACGATCCCCTTGTGTTCGCTCTGCGCAATCTCACCCCGTCCCTGCGCCGCCAGCGACGTCGTTGCCATCAGCGCCATGGTGCGATGCACAAGGTCCAATTGCTGCACCAGATAACGGTTGTGCGAGGCCAGATGAATCTGTTCATGAAACCGCCGGTTCGCCCGCGACAAGGCAGTCGGGTCATCGACCAACGCGTCGTCAGCGGCTACTATATCCTGCAGAACCTTGATCTCTTCCTCGGTGGCGTGCTTGGCGGCCAATTTCGCGGCCAGACCCTCCAACTCGCGCCGCACCACATAAAGCTCGGCCATCTGGTTGTGGTCCAGCGAGGCTACAATCAGCGAGCGCCCGTCGCGTTCCAGCAGGGATTGCGTTTCCAGCCGCTGCAGCGCTTCGCGGATCGGCGTGCGCGACACCCCGAACCGCTCGGCCAGTTCACTTTCGACCAGACGGTTGCCGGGCTTGTAAACGCCCACGTCAATCGCTTCGAGAATTAGGCTGTAGGCGTCTTTGGACGGCTGTCTGGATTGGGGCATTGGGTGGTTTGTCTCCTCGCTCGAACATGTCTATCCGTCACTTGCCCCCGGGATCAAGAGCGGCATTGAAAACCGATGCCGCGCGCCCTAAACCAGACCCATGGTCAAACCTGCCTTTTCTCACGTCACCCAATGGGTGTTCGACCTGGACAACACGCTCTACCCGCCGCATATGCGCCTGTTCGATCAGATCGAGGTGCTGATGACGGATTACGTGGTGCGGGCCATTGGCGTGGACCGGGCCGAGGCGGATCGGCTGCGCTCGCACTATTGGCGGCAATACGGCACTACGCTGGCCGGGCTTATGGCCGAGCACGATCTTGACCCCGACCCTTATCTGCATGCGGTTCATCAGGTTGACATGAGCCACATGGACCCAGACGTGGATCTGGCCGATCACATCCGATCCCTGCCCGGGCGTCGCATTGTCTACACCAACGGCAGCGCGCCCTATGCCGAGCGTGTTTTGGACGCGCGCGGCCTTAGCGGTCTGTTCGACGCGATCTATGGGGTCGAGCACGCGGGCTATAAGCCAAAGCCGGAAAAAGCCGCATTCGAAGCGATCTTTGCCCAAGATGGAATCGACACAGCCAAGGCTGCGATGTTCGAGGATGACCCGCGCAATCTGGCCGCTCCGCACGCGATGGGAATGCGCACCGTTCACGTCGCGCCCGAGCCGCATAAGGCCGACCATATCCACCATCACACAGACGATCTGACCGCGTTTCTGAGGCTTCTGCGATAGGCTGTCACACTGCGACGATCTGCACATTTTGCAGGTGCAGCATCGTCCCTATATGCGCCTCAGCGACGAACAGAACTGGAGATTCCCATGAGCGCGATCGAGATGCCTCGGCGCCTGCCCATCTGGCAGCGCCTGTTGTTTGCAATCCCCGTTTTTGGCTGGCTGGCAAAGGATGCCGCCAATGGCGAGGCCGAAGATTGGTACTATACGGCTGCTGCGATTGTAAGCATGTGGGGATGCTCGGCCCTGCTGTTTGGCCTGCCGGGCCTGTATATCCCTGCAGTCATGATGGTGCCGGTGATGTTCCTCATCCTCATCCTGATCTCACGCGGCTGACACACGGGACAGGATGTCACTTGGCACCCACCTTGGAACCGAACTAGTTTCTGCCCAAGACTTCGGAGACCAAGGCCATGAAAGATAGCTGTGACATCCTGATCTCCGGCGGAGGAATCGCCGGACTGACCGCTGCGGCGGCCTTTGGAGTTGCCGGGTTCGACGTAGTTTGCGTCGACCCCACTCCGCCCATCACCGAGCGTGACGTGGACGGATCCGACCTACGGACTACGGCGTTTCTGCAACCGGCGCATGGGCTATTGGAGCAATGCGGGTTGTGGCAGCGGCTGGATGAACACGCCGCCCCCCTGCAGATCATGCGCATCGTGGATGCGGGCGGCGAGGTGCCCGAACCCCGCGTGGTGCGCGATTTCAACGCCGCCGATATCTCGGACCAGCCCTTTGGCTGGAATCTGCCCAACTGGCTGTTGCGGCGCGAGATGGTGGCCCGTCTGGCCGAACTGCCCAATGTCGATTTCCGCCCCGGCACAGGCACCGTCAGCCTGTTCACACGCACCGCCGAGGCCCGCGTGGGCCTGAGCGACGGCAGCCGTATACACTGCAAACTGGTGGTCGCCGCGGACGGGCGCAATTCCCCGATGCGCGAGGCTGCGGGGATCAACGTGCACACCACCCGTTATGGCCAGAAGGCGCTGGCCTTTGCGGTTACGCACCCGATTCCGCACGAAAATGTCTCGACCGAGATTCACCGCTCGGGCGGGCCGTTCACACTGGTCCCCCTGCCCGATTGGCAGGGTCAGCCCTCATCCGCGATTGTCTGGATGGAACGCGGCCCTCGCGCGGTTGAACTGTTGAACACCGAAGCCGAGGCGTTCGAAGCCCTGATGACTGAACGATCCTGCGGGATGTTCGGACCATTGAAACTGGCTTCGCGCCGGACCATCTGGCCAATCATAAGCCAGTCGGCGGAACGCCTATCGGGCGAGCGAATCGCCCTGATGGCCGAAGCGGCCCACGTGGTGCCTCCCATTGGCGCGCAAGGGCTGAACATGTCGCTCGGTGACTTGCGCAGTCTACTGGACCTCGCCCAAGCCCGCCCCGAGGGTCTGGGCGATGCGCAAATGCTGGACGCCTACCACAAAGCCCGCCACACCGAGATCGAGATGCGCGTCAAAGGCATCGACCTGCTGAATCGTGCCTCGATGATCGAGGCACGGCCACTGCGCGATGCGCGTGCGATGGGGCTGAATGCGCTCTATTCCCTGCCGCCTGTGCGCAAGACGTTGATGCAGATGGGCCTCGGCGTGCGCTGAGGCCCCTGGGTCACAGTACCTGATCCAGCACGCGCTTGAGCCGAGCAATTGTGCCGTCTACGTCATACAGCTTGTCCAGCCCGAACAGACCCAGACGGAAGGTACTGAACCCCTCGGGCTCATCACATTGCAGTGGTACACCAGCGGCGATCTGCATACCCAGTGCCGCGAACTTCTTGCCGTTCTGAATCTCGGGATCCGAGGTATAGCTGACCACAACCCCCGGCGCACCGAACCCATCGGCGGCCACAGACACGATGCCCTTTTCCTTCAGCATCGCCCGCACACCATTGCCCAATGCCCATTGCGCGTCACGCAGCTTTTCAAAACCGTAATCGCGGGTTTCGTTCATTGTATCCCGGAACGCCTGCAGCGCGTCGGTCGGCATCGTGGCGTGATAAGCATGCCCGCCATTCTCATAGGCCTGCATGATCTGACGCCATTTCTTCAGGTCAACGGCGAAACTGTCGGAGGTCGTCTCTTCCAATCGCGCCTCGGCCCGTTCGGACAGCATGACCAGACCGGCACAGGGCGATGCGCTCCACCCTTTCTGCGGGGCCGAGATCAGGACGTCCACTCCGGTTGCCGTCATGTCGACCCAGGCACAGCCAGAGGCGATGCAGTCCAGCACCATCAACGCGCCGACCTCATGCGCAGCCGCCGCCATGGTCGTCACATAGTCATCCGGCAGAATCAGACCTGCTGCGGTTTCAACATGCGGCGCAAACACCACATCCGGACGTTGTTCTCGAATGGTTGATACCACCTCTTCGATCGGTGCTGGTGCAAACGGAGATGGGCTCGAATTGCCGGTTTGGCGCGCCTTGAGCACCGTAGCCGACGCCGTCAGATCTGCGGATTCGACGATCTGGCTCCAACGATAGGAAAACCATCCATTTCGCACGACCAGAACTTTGGCATTGCGTGCGAACTGTCGGGCCACGGCCTCCATTGCATAGGTTCCGCCACCAGGAATTACTGCAACGCCATCCGCGTTGTAGACGTCCTTCAGCATGTTTGAGATGTCGCGCATGACGGTCTGAAATCGGGCCGACATGTGGTTCAGGGAACGGTCTGTGAAAACAACCGAGAACTCCTCGAGCCCATTGGGGTCAATGCTATCCAAAAGCGCCGGCATGATTTGTCCTTTCAAACAGTACTCGGGCAACGTGAATCTTCTGCCGAGATTGGTAAAGCAGTTTTCTTGCGCCGACAATTGACGCGACGGAACTTTATTTCCCCGTGCAATTAAGGTTCGAAACTGCACCATATACCCCCCGAAGTGACGCCAAATAGTGTCACCACCCCTTTACACCCAGAGGTGTTTCTGAACAGATACATACACTTTGTAGAAGAAAGGTTTTGTTCCTCGTGACTGCTCAAAAGCGCATCAGTTTTCAGGTTGTACGGGACGAAGTTAAACGTCGTATTGAAAGCCGAATCTGGCCTCAGGGATCTTTGCTGCCGACGGAAACGCAGCTTGCCGAAGAATTCAATTGCGCGCGCGCGACAGTAAATCGCGCCCTGCGGGAATTATCCGATCAAGGGTTTGTAGAGCGTAAGCGCAAAAGCGGCACGCGGGTCAAAAAAGAACCTAGAAAACACGCAAAACTCGAGTTTTCACTGGCGCGTCAGGCCGTTGAGAACCAAAACTCGACCTATCGATATGCGCTTGTCGAACGTAATGTAGTGTCCAGCCCCGGCTGGCTGGCTTCGCAGCTCAGCGTCCCACCAGACGCGCGCGTACTGCATGTGATCTGCATGCACTATGCCGACAACCGCCCGTTTCAGCTGGAAGAGCGATGGATCAACATCGATACTGTACCCGAGGTCGAGAATGCCGATCTAACCTCGCAAGGCCCGCATGAATGGCTGCTGAATATCGCCCCCTTTACCGAAGCAGAAGTTGCATTCTGTGCGATCTCCGCCGACGGGCGATTGGCCGAATTCATGGGAACCACGGCCGGCACGTCGATGATCCAACTTGAACGCACGACCTGGAAAGATGGTGAGCCGATGGCCTTCGCCCGAATGACCCACCATCCCGGCTATTGCATTCGAACCAGGTACTGACCCTAACCGATCGGGCCGGGTAGTCGCTCTTCGCTGAGAAGGACGTTGGCTTCGACGTCCCCGGCACCGGGTAAGGTCATGATCCGCCGCCGCAGAACCCGCTCAAAGTCGGACAGGTCGCGGGCGACAACCCGAAGGCGATAGTCGTACAGGCCAAGGACGTGCTCGACCGTCTGTACCTCGGGGATGGCACTGACGGCACGTTCGAAATCCTCCAGACTGACCTGACCCTTGCGGGCCAGTTTTACGCCCAAAAAGACCGTCACGCCGAATCCCAACGCCTCGGCATTCAGGCGCAGACGACGACCCCGGATGACTCCTGCCGTTTCCAAACGCCTGATGCGCCGCCAGGTCGCGGGCTGCGACAATCCAAGTTTACGACCCAAGGCTCCAGCACTTTGAGTGGCATCCTGTGCCAGCGCGCGCAGTATTTGGCGATCAGTTTCATCAAGCTCGATCATACCGGCAGAACCTCGTTTCGCTTCACTCGCGCAATATGCATCAGCGCCTCGATATCGGCGATATGCGGCAAGGTCAGAATGCGGTCGCGGTAGATTTGCTGATAATGTGACATGTCGCGTGCCAGCACCGAAAGACGTACATCCACACGGCCCAGAAAGGTCTGGATTTCGATCACTTCCGATACGTTGCGCGCGGCTGCCGTGAACTCATCGAAGGCGCGGGGCTGAGTCTTGTCCAGCGTAACACGCAACGAGACCTCGACGGTATATCCAAGCGCGGCCCAGTCAAGAACAGCCTCCTGCCCCTGAATGACGCCCGACGCCTGCATCTTCTCGACCCGGCGCCAGCACACGCCCTGGCTGACCCCACACCGCTCGGCCAGTTCGGCCATAGAAAGGGTCGGTTCGGTCTGCAGATGGCGCAGAATGCGCCGGTCCATATCGTCAAGCATGATTTACTCGCCATTTCGTATTTTCGCGAATAACTTTTCACCTTTTTCATAATTACTCAATGCTTCAACGCTCGCCAACCGAGCCACTCCGAACTACAAGCGCAGCAACCGTAACAGAAAGGACCGGAAACATGCGCGTCTATTACGATCGCGATTGCGACATCAACCTGATCAAAGACAAAAAAGTAGCGATCCTGGGCTATGGCTCGCAAGGCCACGCACACGCGCTGAACCTGCGCGACTCGGGTGCAAAGAACCTTGTCGTCGCTCTGCGTGAAGGATCCGCATCGGCCAAGAAGGCCGAAGCCGAAGGTCTCGAAGTCATGGGCATCGCCGAAGCGGCAGCCTGGTGTGACGTCATCATGTTCACCATGCCCGACGAACTGCAGGCAGAAACTTACAAGAAATACGTACATGACAATATCAAACCCGGCTCGGCCATCGCTTTCGCCCACGGTCTGAACGTCCACTTCGGCCTGATCGAACCGAAAGAGGGCGTCGACGTTATCATGATGGCCCCGAAAGGTCCCGGTCACACCGTGCGCGGTGAATACGTCAAAGGCGGCGGCGTGCCCTGCCTGGTTGCCGTCGACAATGACGCAACCGGCAAAGCACTGGAAATCGGCCTGTCCTACTGCTCGGCAATCGGTGGCGGCCGTTCGGGCATCATCGAAACCAACTTCCGCGAAGAGTGCGAAACCGACCTGTTCGGCGAGCAAGCCGTTCTGTGCGGCGGACTGGTCGAGCTGATCCGCTGCGGCTTTGAAACTCTGGTCGAAGCAGGCTACGCGCCTGAAATGGCCTATTTCGAGTGTCTGCACGAGGTGAAGCTGATCGTGGACCTGATCTACGAAGGTGGCATCGCGAACATGGATTACTCGATCTCGAACACTGCCGAGTACGGCCAGTACGTCACCGGCCCGCGTATCCTGAAATATGACGAGACCAAAGCGCGCATGAAAGAGGTCCTGAACGACATCCAGCAGGGCAAGTTCGTTCGTGACTTCATGCTGGAAAACGCTGTTGGTCAGCCGACCATCAAAGCGTCGCGCCGCGCCAATGACGAGCACATGATCGAGGAAACCGGTGCGAAACTGCGCGCCATGATGCCCTGGATCTCGGCTGGGAAAATGGTCGACAAGGAAAAGAACTGATCCTAACGCGTTCTTACGAAGGGGCGGCCAATCGGCCGCCCTTTTTTGGTCACAACGGTTTCTGAATCCAAAGCACAACATGGTTGACCAACCCACATCCCGCGATTGGAGCGGTGTTATCACCCTAGGCCTCATCTGGGGCGGAACGTTCATGGTCGTTGCCATGGCGCTGGAAGGGTATGGTCCGGTCACCGTTGCCACCGCTCGAACCACTTTGGGTGCGTTGACCTTGCTGGTGATGATGGCACTGACAGGGCGCAAACTGCCTTCGGGCAACCCGAAACTCTGGGGATACATCGCCATCATTGGCGTTTTGTCAACTGCGCTGCCCTTCCTGTTGCTCAGTTGGGGGCAGCAATATGTGGCCTCGGCCTTTGCGGGCCTGTCGATGGCAGCGATACCGCTAATGGTATTGCCATTGGCGCATTTCTTTTCAGATGAGCCGCTGAACCTGCGCAGGCTCCTAGGGGTTTCTCTGGGTTTTTGTGGTGCACTGGTACTGATCGGCCCGGGGCTGGCACAAATCGGACAAGGCGCGGAACCCCTGGCTCAGCTAGCCTGTATCGGGGCGGCCCTGTGCTATTCCTGCGCGTCGATCTTTACCCGACGCTGCCCCCCGGTTGATCCCGTCGCTTTGGCCGCGTTGTCACTGGTCGTTGGCGCGGCGCTCCTGCTGCCGATCATGCTGGTGACCGAGGGCCTCCCCCACTGGGAAGGTACGCGCCCCGGCCTGGCGATCATCGCGCTGGGCCTTTTACCCACCGCCTTCGCCACCTTGCTGCGCGTTTCGATCATTCGCAGCGCCGGATCTGTTTTCCTGACGCTGGTCAATTATCAGGTGCCGATCTGGTCGATGATATTCGGCGCGTGGATTTTGTCCGAGGCGCTGCCCCTTCGATTCTACATCGCGTTGATCATGATCCTGACCGGGCTGGCGATCAGCCAGTGGTTCAGCCTGCGCAAGATGCTGATCGGGCGTTAACCCGCGACCGCCTCGACTTCAGCCACGATGCCATCAACGACCTGCGTCAACAGGGCGTCATCCTCACATTCTGCCATCACGCGGATCAGAGGTTCCGTCCCCGACTTGCGGATCAGCAGACGGCCCTGCCCGTTCAGACGCGCCTCGGCATCGGCGATGGCGGCTTTGACGCTGCCGGCTTCCAGCGGGGTCTGCCCGTCCTGATAACGCACGTTCTTCAACAACTGAGGCACGGTTTCGAACTGTACCGACAGTTCAGAGGCTTTGCGGCCCGAGTGCACCATCTCGGCCAGAAAATGTAGCCCGGCCATCAGACCGTCGCCGGTGGTGGCATAGTCGCTCATGACGATGTGTCCCGACTGTTCCCCGCCCAGATTGAACCCGCCTTCGCGCATCCGTTCAACGACATAGCGGTCACCAACTGCCGTCCGCTCCAGCCGCAATCCTTGCGCGGCCAGGTGCCGTTCCAGCCCAAGGTTGGACATCACCGTCGCAACCAGCGCGCCGCCCTCAAGGCGATCGGCCTTGGCCCAACTGGTCGCCAGCAGCGCCATAAGTTGATCGCCATCAGCCACGTGCCCGCACTCATCAACCATCACGACGCGGTCGGCATCACCGTCCAGGCAAATACCCACATCCGCGCCGTGGGCCACAACCGTCTCGGTCGCCAGCTGAGGTTTGGTTGAGCCGCAATTCAGGTTGATGTTCTTGCCGTTCGGCGCGATGCCAACCGGAATGACCTCGGCGCCCAGTTCCCAAAGCACCTCTGGGGCGGTTCGGTGCGCGGCACCGTTGGCACAGTCGACCACCACTTTCAGCCCGTCCAGACGCAGGTCGCGGGACAACGAGGACTTCACCCGTTCACCGTATCGAAACCGCGCATCATCCACCCGACGCGCGCGGCCGATATTTTGCGCCCGCGCAGGTTTGACGCCCTCTTCGATCAGACGCTCAATCTCAAGCTCGGCCTGATCGGACAATTTGTATCCGTCGGGGCCAAAGAACTTGATGCCGTTGTCCTCTGCCGGATTATGACTGGCCGAAATCATCACGCCCAGATCCGCACGCATCGACCGGGTCATCAGCCCCACGGCTGGCGTTGGCACCGGGCCCAGCAACAGCACGTTCATACCGGTCGAGGTCAACCCGGCGGTCAGCGCATTTTCCAACATGTACCCGGACAGGCGCGTGTCCTTGCCGATCACCACCCGGTGCGCGCCGGATTTATTGCGACGGAAATACCGCCCAACGGCGGCTCCGATACGCAGGGCCATCTCGGCCGTTATCGGATGGGTATTGGCGGTGCCCCGCACCCCGTCGGTTCCGAACAGCTTGCGCATCGTGTCACTCCGTAAATTCTTGTCTGTGACGGGATTACCGGACGGAAGCCCACAGACGCAAGGCCTGAGCAGTCTCGGGCACGTCGTGAACCCGCAGGATCTGCACGCCCTGGGACAATCCTGCCAAAGCCACGGCGATTGATCCCGGCGCGCGGGCGTCCTTGCGCGGCTCCTGACCGATTTGCCCGATGAGCCCTTTGCGAGACACTCCCAGCAGAATCGGGCAGCCGATTCCGTGGAACAGGCTGAGGTTTTGCAGAAGAGCCAGATTATGCGCCTGCGTTTTGCCAAACCCGATGCCCGGATCAATCACCATCCGGTCGCGGTTCAGGCCCAGTTGCTCCAACTGCGCAGCCATTCCGTCAAGGAAATCGTACACATCCAGCAGAACGTCGTCATATTGAGGATCGTCCTGCATTGTAGCCGGTTCGCCCTGCATGTGCATCACGCAGACCGGGGCGTCAACTTCGGCGCAAAACGGTGCAAGCCGTGGGTCAAAGGTGAAACCGGAGACGTCGTTGATCAGCCCCGCCCCCACATCCCACGCCGCCCTTGCAACGCTGGTCTTGCGGGTGTCGATGGAGATCAGCGCCTGCGTGTTGGCGCGGATGGCCTCGATAACAGGTTGGGTTCGCGCGATTTCTTCATCTTCCGCTACGCAAGAAGCCCCCGGACGCGTGGATTCTCCGCCGATATCCAGAATGCTGGCCCCATGCGCTACCATCCGTTCCGCCGCAACCGCAGCCACCTCGACCGAGTTGTGCACGCCACCGTCGGAAAAGCTGTCCGGTGTGGTGTTGAGTATCCCCATGATCTGCGGCCGATCCATCGCCAACCCGGCGATTTCGGCGCGCGGCCCTGTCAGGCGTGCAAGCACATCACTCGGAATGTCCTGTGCCGAAACAACAATCTGGGTTTCCGTCCGCGACAGACGTTCGGCATGTGTGAACCACAAAGACTGGCCCACAAGAGGCACCGCGCCAGCCGGGCGGGCCGGGCCGTGTTGCACCAGCGGTCGGAAGTATTCTGTCACAGCTGCGCCTGGTCCACCGGAATGGCGCGTAGGGGCGTCTTAGGCGCTTTCGGCAAGGCACCGCCGATCACCATCATTTCGCTGGCCTCGAAGGTGGCCGCGAACCACGCCGCCAAGGCGACGGCGTCCGAAGGTGCGGCCGATGGGCCGTCCACAGAATCCAGCACAATCTTGGAAGGAGCCCAAACGCAGATCTGACCGTTCTTCATCGCCCAGTCGAGCTCGGTCCGCGTTGACACTACCACACAGCGATGATCCTTCGCAGCAAGAACCCAGGCGTTCTGTTCAATCGCCAGCAGGTCAATTCGGCGCTGCGTCATCGCGTGGCCGGTTTGCGGGACATCCATATCCGCGGCACCGACGCACAGGATCAGGGGACGCTGACGGTTTTCCAACTGGTCAACCCACCCGGCCAGATTGGACGAGGCAATCGCCTCGTTCGACAGAAACACCAACCGCGGATGGGGGCGTTCCTCCTCGACCACGTCGTGATGGATCGCGTCCCTTCCGCGCACGATTTCAACACCCAGGGCACCTGGGCCGCGATCCAGCTTTTCGATTCTTACAAAGGCCCTTACGGCCTGAGGTTCAAGCAGAATACGTTCAGCTACGCGATCCGCCAAAGTCTCAAGCAGGTTCAATCGCTCAGCGGCCAGTTCATGCGCAATCGCCTCGGTCACGCGGTCGTAAGACAGGATGCGATCCACGTCATCGTCAATCGGGTCGGTCAGCGGGCGCACCTCGACCACGATGTTGAAACAGATACGCTGTGTCGTGCCGCGCTCGGCCTGAAACGCGCCGATCTCAACCTCGACAATGTGGTCCCGCAATGAGATGCGATCCAGCGGGCCGCGCGTGGCGGTCGCTTCGGACCGCTCGGACGGGTGCGCGAAAGCAAGACGGATTTCAGAACTCATGCAACGGACCTTTTCGGGCTTGGTGGACTGATCAGCCAAAACTATATGGTGCGCTGGCATATAACACCGCTTCAAACGCCATTCCAGACACCGAATGCGGCGTCAGGGAAAGCGGATCCGGATCAATACACCTGTTACGCCCTGCCCCGGGGTTTGGCGGTTCGCCAATCTGGTTGGAGTTCGTTAACTTCGGCGGGTCAGGCTTGCGGACCCACGATCAGCCGAGTTGGGCAATCCGCGCTGCCTAGCAGGCAGCGCGGGGATGCCTTTTAGTTGCTCGCAGTCCGGTAGTTGTGCCTGTAGAAGATATGGACACCAATGCGCGCGGTTTCCTTGTAAACGCGCGACCACGACGGTTTCACCGCGGTGGTGTGGTAGTGCGTAGCCCCTTCGGTCAGTTCCTTGGCGACGCCATCAATTGCGGCACGCGCAACTTTGGACACACGCTCATAGGCCTTTTTCTCGCGGATCACTTCCTTGTGGCCATCGCAGGTGTAGGTGAACTGGCACTGATATCTTTTGCCCGTTCCCTGTTTGATCACGCCACACAGTGAATTCGGAAAACGGTTGCTTTTGACACGGTTCAAAATGACCTCGGCCACGGCGAACTGACCGCGTACGCTTTCGCCGCGCGCTTCAAAGTACAGCGCTTCGGCCAGGCACTTAAAATTATCGTCCCCATTGGCCTTGGGCTGTTGGTCAAGCCAAGCCTTCGAATATGAAACTTTTACCGGCTCAAGCTCTTTGCGGGGCTTGAACAGATTCAGATAGTCGCGAAAGTTCTGTCCGGGCAGATCGCTCCGGGTGACAAGTTCGCGTTCGGCAGTATTGGTGGCTTCCCGTTCAGCGAAAGACACACTTGGCAGCACGGTTGCCGCCAATGTGGCAGCAGCCAGTATGTATCGTAGCATCAGATAACCTCGCACAGGCACAAAACGCGCCGTACCCTCCCCCGGCGGGCGCGTCGAGGCATTTAGCGCAGTCTGGCCAAGAGGTCCAGATCAGAAGAAAACGCAAGTGGAAAATCGCCCGTGCGAAAAAATAGTTCCGTCACAAGGTTGCCTGAAAACCACTAATCCTAGGGCAATCTGGCTGTGTCAACCCCCAAGTCTGGACGAAATCGCCAGTTGAGCGGAAGCCAGCCGAGCGACCGGCACCCGAAAGGGTGAGCATGACACATAGTCAAACCCCAGATCGCGGCAAATGGCGATTGATTCGGGGTTCCCACCGTGTTCGCCGCATACGGACAGGGTAACGTCCGGCTGCGTCTGGCGCCCACGTTCGGCCCCGAGTTTCAGCAATTCTCCGACCCCGTCCGGATCGAGGACATGGAACGGGTCTTCAACAAATACACCCTGACGCACATAGGCCGACATGAACCGGCCCGCATCGTCACGCGACAGGCCATAGGTCATCTGGGTCAGGTCGTTGGTACCGAAACTCAGGAACGAGGTCTGCGGCGCGATCTCATCCGCCCGCAGACAGGCACGCGGAGTTTCGACCATAACGCCCAGCCTGTACTCAAACTCCTGCCCGCGTTCGCTCGCCACTGCGGCCGCCACCGAGTCGATGCGGGATTTCACCAGCTCAACCTCCCGCTTGGCAGAAACCAGCGGAATCATCACTTCGGGCACCACCGGGGCGCCGTCTTTGCTGGCCTCAAGCGTTGCCTCAAAGATGGCGCGGGCCTGCATGTCGTAGATTTCAGGAACGGTCACGCCAAGGCGAACACCGCGCAGACCCAGCATCGGGTTGTATTCGGTCATCTCCGCCACGCGCCGTTCGACATCTGAGACCGGCAGGTCCAGAGCTTCGGCCAGTTCACGCTGTCCAGTGCGTGTTGTCGGCAGGAATTCGTGCAGAGGCGGATCGAACAGGCGGATGCAGACGGGTTGCCCTTCCATGATCCGGAACAACTGTACGAAATCCTCGCGCTGCATCGGCAGCAGACGCTCCAGAACCGCTGCGCGGCCCGAAGACGTCTGTGCAAAGATCATCTCGCGCATCACGATCAGGCGGCCGGGATCAAAGAACATATGCTCGGTCCGGCACAGGCCGATTCCCTGCGCCAGAAAGTTCCGCGCAGTCTGCGCATCGGCGGGTGTATCCGCGTTGGCACGGATGGCGATGTCACGCTCGTCATCGGCCCAACTCATCAAAGTTTGAAAACAGTCATCCAGCGCAGCTTCGAGCATGGCAGGCTGCCCCGCCAGCACCTGCCCAGAAGTTCCGTCGATCGTTAGCGTATCGCCGGTTTTGAACACGCGCCCATCCGGCGCGTTCAGTATCTTTTTCTTGGTCTGGAACCGCATCTCGGATGCGCCGACGATACAGGGCAGACCCAATCCGCGACCAATTACGGCGGCGTGGCTGGTCATGCCGCCCTTTTCGGTCAGCACCGCAACGGCCGCGTGCATTCCCCGCACGTCCTCGGGCGAGGTTTCCCGACGCACCAGAATACAAGGCTCACCGCGCGCGGCACTGGCCTGCGCCTCGGCGGCGGTGAAGACAATCTTGCCGGTCGCGGCCCCCGGGCTGGCAGCGATACCCGTGGTCAGAACATCCCGGCGCGCCTCAGGGTGGACCTGCCGGTGCAGCATCTCGTTCAAAGAATGCGGATCGACCCGCATCACTGCCTCTTGCGCCGGAATGATGCCATCTTCAGCCAACCGAACCGCGATCCGCAGCGCGGCACGCGCGCTGCGCTGCACCCGCACGCCGTCCAGAATGTGCACATGGTCGTTTTCGATCACGAACTCGACCTGCATTTCCTCGCGCAGTTTGGTGCGCATCAGCGCGGCATGGGCCTTGACGTTAGCAAAGGCTTCTGGCGCCACTTCTTCCAAAGACTTCCCGCGCGGATCCTTTTCCAGATAAAGAGCGGCCACACCATCGCCCAAGGCATCCCGCCCCTGACTCTGGCTCAGGTATCGGCCGGTGATCTGCGGCATTCCCGTTGTGGAATCTACCAGTTGCAATACACCCGAGCCGCATTCACCCTGCCCCACTCCTGGGATCATCTCCTGAATGACCAGGCCCAGCCCTGCATCCGCAGGTGCGCCCTTTGCCTGCCGCAGCAACCGGGCCGAGGTTCCGTCCCACGCTCGAGCCATCGACCGCAGCACGGCAATCAGTTGCTCACCCCGATCCTGTGGGAATGCTTCGTCAGTTTCATCCTCATAGGCCCGCAAGGATTGGCGCAACCCTTCGCTGCCATCTGCGTCGATATCGTCAAATACATCTGCGTCCAAACGGGCCACATGGATGGCAAAGCTCTGGACAAAACGCAGATACAGCGCGGCAGCTGCCTCGGCTCCCATCGAGTCCGACAGGTCCACATAGCGCGCGTCGTTCATGCCGATATTCAGGATCGCGCCAGGGCCGCCCCAATCGGGATCTTCGGAACTGGGCCGCACGCACAGCAGCGCTGCGTGATCGAACTGTTCAAGGATCGCCGCGATATCGGGCACATCCCCGTCCGCGATTTTCTGCACCGCATCAAAAGACAGCGCCACCGTTCGCGGCACCGGCAAGTCCAGACGGACCAGACGTTGCAGGCATTTCGCCCGCCCGCCATGGGTGTTGGCTGTGACGGGCGCTTCGGATGTGATCAGAGTGGTATGTGGGTTATTCTGCACTGCGGCACCTTTTGATTTGCACGCAGCATAAGCCCCTGCACCAATGGCGCAAGGGCGTTCTGGCTTAGCCTTCGATCTTGCTGAGATCGGCCACGCTGGAGCAAACCTGACGGATCTGGCTGAGCAGGTTCAGCCGGTTGCGGCGCAGGATGTCATTGTCGGTATTGACCTGAACATCCTCGAAAAACGCATCCACCGGTCCGCGCAGCGCGGCCATGGAGGACATGGCCGCGGGGAAATCCTCGGCATCCAAAGCCGTATTGATCTCTCCCTGAGTCCCATCCAGAGCGGCAAACAGCGCCTTTTCGCTTTCCGTCTCAGCAAACTTCACATCGGCGCCGTAGGAGTATTCGACCCCGTCCTTTTCCTCGGCCTGCGTCAGGATGTTGTTGGCGCGTTTGAAGCCTTGTACGAGGTTTTCCCCATCCTCGGTCGCGATAACCGTGTTCAGCGCACGGGCGCGTTTGACCAACAGGTTGAGGTCGTCATTTCCCTCCATCGCGATACAGGCGTCGATGATGTCGTGACGGATGCCCTCGTCCCGGAGGAAGACTTTGAGGCGATCGTGGAAGAAGGAGAGGAGGTCATCAGACGCATCAGGAACTTTTTTCTCGAGCTCAAGAAACGCTGTCGCGGGCAATCCTTCGAGTTTCCCTTTGACAGTCTGGAAAGCAGCGCCAAAAACACCATGTTCTGCGATTTCTTCCAGAAGATCGCGGACGTTTTGTTCTGGCATTGCTTCATTGATAGCACTTTCTGCTCGAACCAACTGACTATCAAAAAACCGATCCAAGCGTAGACGCAGGTTGTTCTCTAAAATCAACCGAATAATACCCAATGCGGAGCGGCGCAGCGCAAACGGGTCTTTTGATCCGGTGGGCTTCTCATCGATCGCCCAGAATCCGGTCAGCGTGTCCAGCTTGTCGGCCAATGCCACGGTTACCGACAGCGGCGCAGTTGGTACATCATCTGACGGACCCAGCGGTGAGTAATGCTCTTGCGCCACGGCGGCCACGGCGGCATCTTCGCCGGCAGCTTCGATATAGTAACGGCCCATAAGCCCTTGAAGTTCTGGGAATTCATAGACCATCTCGGAACTCAGGTCGGCCTTGGCCAGACGTGCGGCCTTCTCGGCCTGATCCGCATCCGCACCGGTCACCGGGGCCAGTTCGCGGGCCAGCGCGGCGATGCGCTCGATCCGCTCAGCCTGCGTGCCCAGCTTGTTGTGGAAGGTCACATTCTCAAGCGAACGGGTCCATCGGGCGATGTCCGACTTGGCGACGCGCAGGTCGTTTTCCCAGAAGAACTTGGCGTCGGCCAGACGGGCTGACAGCACCTTTTGGTTACCGGCCAGAATAGTTGCACCATTGTCGGCAGTTTCGCGGTTGGCGACGGTGACGAACCGCTCAATCCGACCCGTTTTCGGATTGCGGACCGAGAAGAACTTCTGATGTTCCTTCATCGACGTCTGCAGCACCTCGGGCGGCAGTTCCAGGAACTCCTCGTCGATCTGCCCCATCAGCACAACTGGCCATTCGACCAGACCGGCAACCTCGGCCAGCAGACCCTTGTCTTCGACCACTTCCAGACCGGCGGCAAAGGCCATGTTGTGCGCGTCGTTCCAGATGTGCTCGGCACGGTCGCTGGGGTTCAACACCACAAAGGAACGCTTCAGCTTGTTTGCGTAATCGTCGAACGACGTGACCGAGAACCGATCCGGCGCCATGAAGCGGTGACCCGCAGTGGTGTCGCCGGATGAAATGCCGTCGACCTCAAGCGGCACAACCTGCGCGCCCGCCTCGTCGGTCAGAATGCACAGGATCGAATGCAGCGGACGCACCCAGCGCAGCGGACCACTGCCCCAGCGCATCGATTTGGGCCACGGGAAGTTGCGTATGGCAGCCTCAAGAACTTCACCCACGATCTCGGCAGCCGGACGCCCGGCTTTTTCGATAGTGGCGAAGTAGACCGCACCTTTCGGGGTCTCACGCTCTTCAAGCTGGTCATGTGTCAGCCCTGCCCCGCGCAGGAACCCTTCGATAGCCTTGTCCGGTGCGCCGACTTTCGGCCCCTTGCGCTCCTCGCGAATGGTTGGACTTTCCGCCAGCAGCCCTTCAATCGCCAGCGTCAGGCGGCGCGGTGTGGTCAGGGCGGCAGCGCCAGCATAGGTCAAACCGGCCTCAACCAGACCGTCGGTGATCCGCTTTTTCAGGTCCTCGCCCGCGCGGGTCTGCATGCGGGCGGGGATTTCCTCGGAAAACAGTTCGATCAGCAGGTCGGGCATTTTCGGTCCTTAGAAATTGACGATCGTCTGAATGACGATGGCATTGGCGATGTCCACAAAGAATGCGGATACAAGGGGCAGCACAATAAAGGCAATAGGAGACGGGCCATATCGCTTGGTAACTGCGGTCATATTGGCGATAGCGGTCGGCGTCGCACCCAATGCAAATCCACCGAACCCGGCGGACAGAACGGCAGCACGGTAATTGCCTCCCATCACCGGGAACAGAACCCAGATGACGAACGCTACAGCAAACAGGGCCTGCGCGCTCATGATGACGACGATAGCCAGCCCCAGTTCGGCAATGGTCCACAGTTGCAGGCTCATCAGTGACATTGCCAGAAACGCGCCTAGTGAGAATTCCGAGATCAAGGCCAGCGAAGGTGTCCGCGACACCGGTGGTGCATTGGGCGCCAGTGCTGTGCGGATGTTGGCAATGACGATCCCCATGATCAGGCATGGAACAAACAAGGGCAGTTTGAGCCCGGTGGCCGCAATGGCCTCGCTCAGAATATAACCAAAGATGATCGCCAGATTCAGATAGAGCAACACGCGCATGATGGTCAGGTGATCGATCTTGGTCTCGGTTTCTGCAGCGTCATCCGGCAGCCCGACCGTGTGTTCTTCGCCCGGGCGTTCCGGGGTCAGGTTTTTGCCTTCGACAAGAAAGCGGGCAATCGGCCCGCCCACCAACGCAGCCAGCACAAGGCCCAGCGTCGCCACGGCCACGCCCAATTCGGTCGCGCCGTCAAGACCGGTCACCGCGCCGACTTCGGGGGCCCAGGCAATGGCTGTGCCGTGCCCTCCGATCAGAGAAGCTGATCCGAAGAGAACCCCGGCCTGCGCCGGGTAACCAAAGGCGACTGCACCGGCGGCACCAACGACATTCTGGGCAACGATCGTAACCAACGTCAATATCAGAAGCAGAAACAATGGTTTGCCGCCGGAAATCAAATCTGCAAGTCGAGCGTTCAAACCAATTCCTGCAAAGAACACAATCAGCAGAAAATCCCGCGAGGCGAGATCGAAGGTCAACTCAAGCCCTGCCACGAGATATAGAAACAGCAACACAAGAGACGCCAACAACCCGCCGGTGACAGGCTCGGGGATATTAAACTGACGCAGCAGCGCGACACGCGCGTTTATCTCGGCCCCAATCAGATAGACCGCAATGCCAAGCGTGGCGGTCAGAAAATTGGGTACGTGAAGCGCTGCGTCGGTCATGATAGCCTCAGTTTTCAGGTCGGGGCGGACATTCCTCGCCCACGACAGTCCCGTCATAGGCCTTTTCACCGCAATTGTTCAGTGCGTGCCAGACATAGCCCTTGCCATCCGAGGTCACGACAACAATGCGGTCTACGCCATAATGGATGTTTTTGGCCCCGATGAACGCCTGTGCCTGCCCGGATTTCAGGGCTTCTGCAATGGCCACGGCATCGTAGCAGTCAAACCAGTTCGGTGCGGTCAACGGTTCGGGGTGTTCAACTCGCCGGAATGTCGCCAGGTCCTGGGCTTTCAGATCGGTTATAAAACATGCCCGGTACCGGATCGGAGAACTGTCAGCATCAATCGCCTGAAACGCCGAATACGGGATTGGCTGCGGATCCTCTGCCCCTTCGACCAATATCGAAACATCCTGACCAGGTTGAGAGGGGACATCGTAGTAGAACCCATAGACCTGCAAATAATACATGCCGAAACCGGCCAGAGCCGCCGATACGACGAGGATGATTGCAAGCAGTTTTCCGGTCATCTTTTGAGCATCCTGATCACGCGGCCTCTTTCAACTTCAAGGGAAATGGGCCAGTTTCCAAACTGATACAGGTTGGAACGAGGTTGTTGGAATGGACATGACTCTTGCCGTTGGGTTTTTCGGCGCGCTGTTTGCGATCATGAACCCGATCACCAACTTGCCCGTATTCCTGAGCGTCACCGATGGTCTGACGCCCGCCGACCAGCGCAAGGTCGCGGCGAAGACGGCGACGTACTGCCTGATCCTCGGAGCAGCGTTCGCAGCCATCGGTAACCAGACGCTGGGCCTGTTCGGAATCAGCGTGGACGATCTGCGCGTTGCGGGTGGTCTTGTTGTTCTGATGATCGGCCTGAACATGCTGAGCGGCAAAGAAAGCACCGCGCATCACGGCACTGAGGGGGAAAAACAGGACTACCCCGAACCCGCTACGGTTGCCTTCTACCCGCTGGCCTTCCCCATTTTGGTGGGGCCCGGCACAATTACGACGCTGATCCTTTATGCGCACCATATTTCCAAGCCTATGGATGCCATCATCTATGCAAGCGTCTTCCTGGCCGTTTTGTTTTTGCTGTTCATCACATTCTGGAACGCGTCTGCTTTGGCCAGGCGATTGTCGACCAATGCGCGCGTTATCATGAGCCGCTTCATGGGCATGATCCTGTCGGCTATCGCAATCAGCATGATTGCGGATGGCCTGAAAGTGCTGCTGCCCGGATTGGCTTGAGCGCCCCATCAAGCCTCGAACCCGGCAGCCTCGGTCAGCAAGAACGCGTCGGCGCATTGTTTGGCCAACGCCCGAACGCGACCGATATAAGCCTGCCGTTCAGTCACTGAGATCACGCCACGCGCATCCAGCAGGTTAAAGACATGGCTCGCCTTTATGCACTGGTCATAAGCCGGGTGCGCCATGACGATGCGTTTGCCCGTTTTGGGGTCGTCATGTTCCTGCGCCAGAATGGCGGCACATTCGGCCTCAGCCTCTTCGAAATGGCGCAGTAGAACTTCGGTGTTGGCCACGTCAAAGTTCCAGCGGGCATATTCCTCTTCTGTCTGTTTGAAGATGTCGCCGTAGCTCAGCGGGCTGGCTGACTGCGGGTCGTTGAAGGGCATATCCATCACGTGATCGATGCCCAACACATACATCGCCAGTCGTTCCAGACCGTACGTCAACTCACCCGAAACCGGTACACAGTCATGGCCGCCAACCTGCTGGAAATAGGTGAACTGGCTGACTTCCATGCCGTCACACCAGACTTCCCAGCCCAGACCCCATGCGCCCAAAGTGGGGCTTTCCCAGTCATCCTCGACAAAGCGGATGTCATGCAGGTTCATATCGATACCGATGGCCCCGAGGCTGCCCAGGTACAGTTCCTGCAAGTCCGGCGGGCTGGGTTTGATCAATACCTGATACTGATAGTAGTGCTGCAACCGGTTCGGGTTCTCGCCATAACGACCATCGGTCGGACGACGTGATGGTTGCACATAGGCCGCAGCCCACGCCTTGGACCCCAAGGCGCGCAATGTGGTCGCCGGGTGAAAAGTCCCTGCCCCAACCTCCATGTCGTAAGGTTGAAGGATGGCGCAGCCTTTCGAAGCCCAATAGGTCTGGAGACGCAGGATGATTTCCTGAAAAGAACGTGGTGCGCTGGACGGTTCGGTCATGACATTCCCTTTGGGCACGCAAGCGCCCGGTTCCGGTCGGTTTTATCCTTCCTATGCAAGGGGCCAAGGAGCGTCAACGGGCCAATCGGGTCTGGCTGTCACTGCACAGCCACACTGGAGATTCCCCGTTCTCCGGGCATGGCTTTCCGCGTTTCAAATCGCGTAGTCTACGGCAAAGCCAAAACACCGCGGATACGGGCAGACAATGACACGAGTAATCACTGCAATTTTGTTTCTATTTCTCTTCGGCACGCGTGCCGTGTTTGCACAGCAGGAGGCCGGCGTCTGGGTACAGGTCGAAGCCCGCCCGTCGCTGCGTCAAGCGCAGGAGCGCGCGCAGGCCTATGCGAGCGTTCTGCCCGATGTGAACGGGTTCCGCCTGAACTCTGGTTGGTATGCCATTGTTATCGGGCCATATTTGCGCAGCGACGCCGAACAGGTCTTGCGCGTTTACCGGGCTGAAGGGCAGATCCCGGCGGACAGCTACATTGCGTTCTCAAATTCTCTGGGACAGCAGTTCTGGCCCATTGGCTCGAGCTCTCTGAATCAGAACGCAGTGACCCCGCCCGTCGAGCCCACACCACAACCCGGCCAATCCACCGCCGGTCTGACACCTCAGCCCTCGGATGAGACACGGTCGCAAGCGCTGCAATCCGAACGTCTGCTGACCGCGCAAGAGCGTAAGGATCTGCAAACCGCCCTGCAGGCCGCGGGATTTTATAATTCGACTATCGATGGCGCGTTTGGTGCAGGCACCCGGCGTTCGATGGGGAACTGGCAGAGCTTCAATGGCTATGAGCCCACCGGTGTCCTGACAACAGCGCAGCGCGAGGTGCTAATGGATGACTATAACGCGCCGCTGATCAGCGTCGGTATGGAACGCCACTCGGACACGCAGGCGGGCATTGAACTGGACCTGCCGCTGGGTGTCATCGGCTTTGACCGTTATGAAGCGCCCTTTGCGCATTTCGATGGCACCACCGACATGGGCGCCAAGGCGTTGCTGATAAGCCAGAAAGGCAACAAGGCTACGTTGCGCGCGCTCTATGAAGTGATGCAATCGCTCGAGATTGTGCCTCTGGAAGGTCCGCGGCAACTGCGTGGTGATCGTTTCACTCTGGAGGGTCGCGGTAACGGGATCGTATCCTATACCGAAGCGGCGCTGAAAAACGACCAGATCAAGGGCTTTACGCTGGTTTGGCCCGAAGGTGATGAGGCCCGCCGCGCGCGGGTTCTGGCTGCGATCAAGGCCAGCTTCACTATAAATGACGCCGTACTGGACGCCGGTGCCGGAGCGGATGCCGATCAGCGGATCGATCTGGTCTCGGGCCTGCAGGTGCGCAAACCGCGCCTGTCCCGGTCCGGTTTCTTTACCGATGCAAACGGCACGATCCTGACCGTTTCTGAGGCCACGGATAGTTGTACCCGGATCACGCTAAACGACGACCAAGAGGTTCAGGTGGCTTGGGCAGATGCCGATCTTGGTGTAGCTGTGCTGCGCCCCCGCCGCAACCTCGTGCCGATCGGCATTGCCGAATTCAGCGCGGACAAACCGCGCATTCAGTCCGAGGTCGCGGTTTCCGGCTTCTCATATGAAGGCGCGTTGGGCGCACCGACGCTAACCTATGGCCAGATCACCGATGTGCGAGGCCTGAATGGCGAAGACGGTGTGAAACGTCTGGCATTGGCGGCACAACCCGGAGACGCGGGCGGCCCGGTCTTCGACGACAACGGACAGGTTGTCGGAATGCTGCTGCCCACCCCGTCCGAGGGGCGCACTCTGCCAGCTTCGGTCAGTTTGGCCGCAACAGTGGATCGGCTGAACGCGGTTCTGGAAAAGGCCGGTGTATCCGGTCAACCCGGCCAGTCCACTGCGGAAATCTCACCCAATGAACTCAGCCGACGGGCCAACGGGATGACCGTTCTGGTGCATTGCTGGGACTAAGCTGATCTTTAAGAATCGAAGAACGCCGCCCCTTCGGGCGGCGTTTTTTTGTCTAGGCGATGTCCGGGGTCACCCGGATCAACGTCGGAACCTGCGCATGAAACGCGGCTCGTACCGCCGCCTGCATCTCTTCCAAGTTTTCCGGCGCGGCGGACAAGGCCCCAAAGGCCTCGGCCAGTTTACAGAAATCGGGATTGCGGGCCACTACCGCGTTCGGGGCAATCTGCCCGCGGACCATGCTGTCTTCGATCTCTTTCAGCTTACCGTTGTCCCACAAAATGATCGGCAGAGACAGGCCCAGCTCAACCGCCGTGCCCAACTCCATCATCGTATAGTGAAACCCGTAGTCCCCCGCGATTACGGCCGTGGGTTTTCCCCGGCGCGCTACTGCGCCCCCGATCCCGGCAGGCAGCGCATAGCCCAGTGTGCCGAACCCGGTCGGGTGATGCCAGTGATGGGGATAGGCCATATCCCAGACCTCTTTCGCAACATAAGCGAACTGGGTCATGTCGGAATAAATCATCGTGTCGGCTGGCAGCGCATCGCGCAAGGCATCCAGCACCGGCGCGATCCCGGGACGCTCGGCATCGGATTCCGCACGCCAGCGTTTGCGGGCCTCGGCGACCTCTTCGGGCGTCCATCCGGTTGCCGGCTTAACGGCGTCAATCGCCGCCCAGAGGGCATGGGCAAAGCTCTCGCTATCGACCTGCAGCTTGATCCCTGCGCGATGATGGTCGGACAGAACCTGCGGATCAAGATCGACCCGCACCAGATGAGATGAATACCCCAGCTTGTCGCGCCACAGATCGACTTCACCCAGTTCCGCCCCGACAGCGACCACAAGATCGGCCGAACCGATCACATCAGCACTGCCTGGGCGTGGCAGCGTAGCACCGAAATCCAGCGCATAGCCTAGCCCCGCCATACCGCGACCGGCATAAGTGGTAAAACACGCGGCCCTCAACTGGGTTAGGATCTGCCGCCACAGATTGGATCGCGCCCCGCCCCCCAGAATGAACAGTGGCCGCCGCGAGATATTCAGTAGGGACATGAGCGGTGCCAGATCAGGCGGCACCACTTTGGAACGTAGACCGGGTTGATTGGGAAACTGTGCCGGGTCGGCCTCGGCCTCAAGCTGGGCAATGGGCACCTGGATGTGCTTTGGGCGCGGGCGGGAGAGTTCGAATTCCTCAAAGGCACGCTCGACCAACCCATAGGCCGCCAGTGTCGTGTTTGCCTGTCGGGACCAATCAGCCACGGTTTCGGCTGCGCCACACTGGTCTTTCATCTGGTGCAACTGGCCCTGCACTGCGTCTGTCTCGTCCAAACAGGACGACACCACCAGCATCGGCACCGAGTCCGTATAGGCCTGCCCCATCGGCGTCATGATGTTGCATAGCCCCGGCCCGGTGATCACATATGCCACACCCGGTTTGCCGGTTGCACGGGCATAGCCATCGGCCATGAACCCGGCCCCCTGCTCGTGACGGGCCAGAACATGCGTGATGCCCGCCTCTTCGATGCCCCGATACATTTCCTGGTTATGCACGCCGGGGATGCCAAAAATCACATCAACACCCCGGTCCTTCAACATATGCGAAATCTGGGCGCCCAGAGGTCTTCTCATCAACTTCTCCAGAATTGGACAGTAAATAGCGCGTAGACGGCCAGCAGTTCCAGCCGCCCGACCAGCATTCCTATGGATAGCAACCACTTGGCCGTGTCGCTCAGCCCGGCAAAGTTACCCGCAGGACCGATCTGATCCCCCAGCCCCGGCCCGACATTGGCCAACGCCGTCGCCGCACCCGAGACGGAAGTGATGAAATCCAACCCGGTCAGCGCCAGCGCCCAGGCCAGCACGCCCATCGAGAGCACGAAGAACATGAAAAAGCTCATCACCGAGGACAAAACATCCGGCCCGATCGTGCGCCCGTCGTAGCGCGGGTTGAACACACCATGCGGCGACCGGATACGGCTGATCTGGGTTTTAATCGAGGCGAACAACAGCTGATAGCGGAAGACCTTGATCGAACAGGCGGTCGAGCCCGCGCAGCCCCCAATCAGGCCGATCAGAAAGAACAGCATCACCGGGAAACTGCCCCAGGTCATATAGTTGACGCTGGCATAACCCGTACCTGAAATAATCGAGGTGATATTGAAGAGTGACTCGCGGAACGCCTGCTCCCAATGATGCGGAAAGACCGAAATCAGGAATACTGCCATGACAAGGACAAGCACTAGGATCGTCGCCAGAAAGGTCTTGATCTGACTGTCTTGCCAAAGAGAGTTCGTATTGCCGTTGGCGAACTGAACGTATCGCACGAACGGCAGCGCTGCGAGGATCATGAAGACCGCAGCCGCGTATTCGGTTGGTCCCGAAAACACCGCAAAGGAGGAATCGTAATTCGCAAACCCGCCTGTGGCGATGGTGGTCATCGCGTGCACGACGGCGTCAAAAAAGCTCATCCCCAGACCCGCGTAGACCAAGCCGCAGGCAAATGTCAGAAAAACGTAGATCAGGGAAATCTGGCCCGCGATCTCTTGCGCGCGCGGCAGAATTTTCCCCATGGTTTCAAACCCTTCCGAGCGGAAGATTTGCATACCACCGACCCGAAGTTCGGGCAGGAACACCATGGCGACAACAATGATGCCAATCCCACCCAGCCATTGCAGCACGCCGCGCCACAGCAGCAGACCCTGCGGTAGGTCATCGAGACCGGATATGACGGTCGAACCGGTAGTGGTCAGCCCTGACATCGCCTCGAAATAGGCATCGACAAAGCGCAGTTCTGTCTCACCGAACAAAAACGGGATAGCACCAAAAAGAGGAAGCGCCACCCAAACGCCAGTAGTCAGCAAAAAGGTCTGACGAATCGTCAGACCTTCGCCCACCCCGTTCGAGCAGCTGATGGACAGGACAACGCCCGTCAGCATGGTGATTACGCCGCTCTCCAGAAATACGTGCCATTCGCCCCGGCCTTCGATGAGATCCGCTAGCATGGGCAGCATCATGGTCGCGCCAAGAATGGCGACCAACAGGCCAATCACATATCCAACCGGGCGCATGTCCGTCATGAGGCGCAGCGTTGGCGCGCCTGCACGACCGTGTCAAGCGGATGTCCCGTTTACTCGTCCGTTTTACTGACGGGTGTGGGCATCGCGGGCGGCTTCGAAGGCGAACGCGTCCGGCGTTGAGGCGCTGCGGATGTGGCGGTTTCGGCCTTGGATGCGACCGGTTTGGCCTCAGCCTGAGCAGTGACAGGTTTGGCACCAGGTGCAGCGGTTTTGGCCGCAGGAACAGCGGGTTTTGCCGCAGGTTCAACCGGCTTGGCGACCTCAGCTTTCGGGGCTGCGGTTTTCGGGGCCTGTGCCTTGAGCGCTGCGGGCTTAGCGGCGGCTTTAGGTGCCGCAGGTTTAAGCGATGCCGCTTTTACCGGAGCCTTGGCCACTGCGGGTTTGGCAACCGTTTTGGCTGTGGCGGGCTTGGGCGCCTGTGCCTTGCTTGCGGGTTTGGCATTTGCGGGCTTCGCCGTAGCCGTTCGATGGGAGCGCGCCACGGGCTTGGGCGCGGCAGCCGCAGGTTTGGCCTCTTGCGGTTTTGCTGCGTTGGCGGGCTTTGATGCCGCCGGAACAGCCGTCGCCTTGGCTGGGGCGGCCGCCTTCTTGGCCGAAGCGGTCGCTTTTTTGGCCGCGGCAGGTTTAGGCGATTCGCCCTTTGGCGTCACAGCCGCCTTGGCCCGCGCGACCGGCTTGGCCTTCGGTGCTGCCGCCGGTTTGGGCGTGGCGACGGCCGTTTTGGACTTGAATTCCGGCTTTGCAGAAGCCGGCGCTGGACGCGCGGACGATGCGTGCAAAGCATGTACAGGTGCAAACGGCAACTCCATGGCGGAGGTGGCCAGAATTTGCATGATCTTCAGTTGGTTGCTAACCGCGTAGCCGGCCATACGAATGGCCGCCGCCTGAAATTCCAGCGGCTGGGTAATCGGATTCATTAGTCGTTTCTCCTGTGAAAGCGATGCAACCTTCAAAAAGAAGCACCCTGCTCCGCCCTGATGTCTCGGGCAGATTGCCAAGGCTTGAAGTCCCGGGGCGTCTCACGTCTCGGCTTCCTCTCAGTGTGGCGAAACGGTTCAAAAAAGCGTGTGCCACGGCTGCAATCCCCTTTACTTTACGTCAAAGAAAGTGCTGCCGCAGCAATTTTTGCTGCGGTGCGGCAAAAATTCGCCATTTGTCTAATTTCGAGACTTCAAGTGGGCCTTCCCAGTCACCCGATGTGAAAGAGGGTCGAGAACAGGCGCGGGTCCAGGCTGGCCGAGACAAAGGTCGGGCCTTCGGTCAGAACCGACACTGCGTCATGGCTGTGCAGGCTTTCCTGATGGCTGGCCACCACACGGAAATCACCAACATGGTGGTCGGCCTGAAGCTCGGCGCAGAACAGGCGGGCGGCATCTTCGACGAAGATCGGGTTGGCTGCGTTCAACTCGGCGAAGGCCTGTTCGTCTTCGCGCTTGACCATCACCTGCGTTTCCGTCGGTACCGCACGACGACAAAGCGCTATCAGATCCTCGAACCACAGACAGTCGGCGTCGCAATCGACAACAACCGAAATGCGCACAACAGACCGCTGCGAATGCGGCGTCGCCAACTGACCACGCGTGGACCGCGCGTGCTCGCTAAGTTCCAGCGAGCAAGGACAGGTCGAGGAATAAACGTAGTCCAGATGCATGATCTTCTGACGCACACCGTTCTGTTCGACCAGTTCCAGTGCGATGTCGTAATACTGGTATCCCTCCAGACCCGATCGCAGGCTTTTGACACGATCCGGGTAGGAAAAGCGCATTTGAATACGCGCATCAAAACTATCCAGATCGGTCATGTAGTCATTCAGCGCAGCTTCCATGACCTCAAAGCTGAACGTGCGCTCGGCATGTTTGTAGAACGAGCGCATGATCCGGGACATGTTGATGCCCTTTTTTTCAGCCTCGAGGCTGACCGTGCCGGTAACGGATGTTTCCAGCGTAAGGTCGTCACCCTGCTTACGGTGGAACCGGATTGGCAGGCGGAAGTTCGAAATGCCCACATGCTGAATCTGCTGTTTGGCCCCGCGGATCAGGCTGGACGGGCCGTTCTGTAAGTCCGGCAATGTCGCGCGATAGGCATCATCGGCCTGAAACCCTTCCGGGTACTCTCGCGACAAGGACGGATAATTCGTTGGAGCCAGCCCCGGCACAAGACGCGCGATGGCGGGATCAAGCTGGCTGATCTCGGTCTCGGTCACGGATTCGGCCCACTTACGCAGCGTTTTCAGCGCGGCGGCGGCCTCATCATGGTCAGGTGCGTCATCAATGCTGCGGGGGTGCACGTTCATCGATCGGGGCTCCTCGGGTTGGTCGCCGGACTATATACAGGTTCGGCGCGTTTTCCAGTGTAACTGTATACGCGCCGAAACACAGCCCGGATCGAAATTCCGTAAGGGACACGTAAATTTGCGCCCCCTACGGGCAGGTTCGACCCGGGTTTAGCAGGATATAGACTGGCCTCAGCGCTGGGAAACGTCCAATGCGCGCTTAATATCGGCAAGCAGGTCGCCTGCGTCCTCCAGACCGATGGACAGGCGGATCAATCCCGGCGTGATGCCCAGTTCATCTTTCTGGTCATCGCTCAGCCGCTGATGCGTCGTCGTGGCCGGGTGCGTCGCAATCGACTTGGCGTCGCCCAGATTGTTCGAGATCACCGGGATCGTCAGGGCATTCAAAAACGCAAACGCCGCGTCCTTTCCGCCCTTGATGTCCAGCGACAGAACCGTACCGCCCTTGCCACCCAGCTGCGTTTGAACCAGCGAATTCTGCGCGTGGGTTTTCAGCCCCGGATACAGAGTCCGCTCCAGCGCAGGGTGACCTTCCAGCGCCTCGGCCACGGTCTGAGCCGTCTCGGCCTGCGCGTTGACCCGCAGGGCCATCGTTTCCAGACCTTTCAGCATGACCCAGGCGTTGAACGGGCTGAGCGCACCACCCGTATGCTTCATATAGGGTTCAAGTGTACCGCGGATGAATTCCTTGGTGCCGATGACAACGCCGCCAAGCGCGCGCCCTTGCCCATCAATATGCTTGGTCGCGGAGTAGACGACCACATCGGCGCCCTGCTTGATCGCGCGTGAGAAGACCGGCGTGGAAAAAACGTTATCCACGACCACCAGCGCGCCAACAGCATGCGCCAACTCGGCAACCGCTGCGATGTCGATCACTTCAAGTGTCGGGTTCGACATGGATTCAAAGAACACCGCCTTGGTATCCGGACGGATCGCCGCTTTCCACGCGTCCAGATCGGTGCCGTCCACAAAGGTCACCTCAACGCCATAGCGGGCCAGGATGTTTTCCAGAATATAGAGACACGACCCGAACAGCGCCTTGGCGGACACGACGTGATCCCCGGCCTGCAGTACCGAGGTCAACGCACCGTTGACAGCCGCCATGCCCGACGCTGCAGCAAAAGCGTCTTCGCCCCCCTCCAGCGCGGCGATGCGCTGTTCGAACATCGAAACCGTCGGGTTGCCGTAACGGGCATAGATGAACTCATCCGGTCCGGCCTCAATGAATCGCGCCTCGGCCTGTTCGGCGTTTTCATAAACGAAGCCCTGCGTCAGAAAAATCGCTTCGGATACTTCGTTGTATTGGCTGCGACGGATACCGCCGTGGACGGCTTGGGTGCGTTTGTTCCAGCTCTCGCTCATATCATTCCTCTCGACCCTTGCCAGGCAAGGGCATCAAAAAAACCCCAGACGCGGTCAAGCGAAAGGGGCCTTTCATCCTGACCTTTTAGCGGTGTTGTTTAGCGTGGCCCGCAATCCGGTAACAAATCGCCACGTAGTGATGTTGCCCTTACGCCGCACATTCAGACACGTCAACCCTTGCAACGGCAACGTCCCAGTTCTGCAACCGTCCCTTCACCAAAGCGTCATAGCGTTATGCCACACCGGCACCACAACATCTTGTGTGAGGCAGAACAATGCCAGTAATCAGGATCAATGCCATCGGTGACTCGTTCGCCCTGCACCGCAGCCCGCGATCTCCGCTGGACACCTTGCAGCAGACGCGCGGCGCGCAGGGGTCTGTCATAATCATGACCCATGGGTACAAGTATCGCCCCGATGATGCCAAATCCTGCCCGCATCGGCATATTCTAGCGCTGCGTCCCACTCCGGTGCCCTTGCATTGCCCAAGCTGGTCGCAACAGCTGGGCTTCGGGTCGGGCCTGAACGACGAAGGGCTGGGCATAGCGTTCGGCTGGAATGCACAAGGTCCGCTCTGGGCAGTTCGCCGCCGCGCGGTCGAGGCCGGTCGTGCACTGGCAAGTCTGGTCCGCGAATTACGCTACCTGAACCCGAATCGCCCCATTCACTTCATCGGGCATTCGATGGGCACCTAACTTGCGCTCGAGGCTCTGCACCACGTTGCGCCCGGATCAATGAACCGTATCATCTCGATGTCCGGGGCCGTGTATCAAAGCCGCACACTGAACGCGCTGACCACACCTGCGGGACAAATGGCCGAGTTCATCAATATGACCAGCCGCGAAAACGACCCGTTCGATTTTCTGTTCGAATGGATGATCCAACCAGCACAGCGCGGTGACCGAAGCATCGGCACTGGCCTGCACGCCCCAAACGCGGTCACGTTACAACTCGATTGCGCCCATACACTGGACCACCTGTCGCGCGCCATCTTCTCTGTCGGAGACCCGCAGCGTCGCATTTGCCACTGGTCCAGCTATACCCGCCCCGGTGTGCTGCGCGTCTATAACGCCCTGCTGCGCAACGGCGTTCCCAAAGCTCCCTCGCGCCGCTGGTCACGGCTTTTTGCATTGCCTCGTCCCAAAGCTCTCTTGCCGTTTGCTCAGAAAGCCTCATGATCGCCTCAATCTGAGGAGGCATCATGATCGATCTGTATTTCTGGCCCACGCCGAATGGCTGGAAGGCCTCCATTGCTCTGGAAGAGATGGAGCTTCCCTACACCACCCACCTGATCGATATTGGCAAGGGGGATCAATTCGACCCCGAGTTCCTGAAGATTTCGCCGAACAACCGGATGCCTGCGATCGTCGATCCTGATGGCCCGGACGGTGAACCGGTTTCCGTGTTCGAAAGCGGCGCGATCCTGATGTATCTGGCCCGCAAGACTGGGCGCTTCTATGGCAAAACCGAGCGTGACCGGATCGCGGTCGAAGAATGGCTGATGTGGCAGATGGGCGGCGTAGGTCCGATGGCCGGTCAGGCGCACCACTTCCTGAAATACGCCCCGCAACTGGACCCGCCGCAGGACCTGCCCTACGCCCAAGACCGCTATCGCACCGAAGTCGGACGTCTATACGGCGTGCTCGACCGGCGACTTGCCGAAAACGAATATGTCGCGGGCGATTTCTATTCCATCGCCGACATGTCGATCTGGGGTTGGGCGAGTCTTTGGGAAGGCCAGCAGCAGGTGCTTGAGGACAAGCCCCACTTTGCCCGATGGCTTGAAACGGTGAATGCTCGCCCCGGTGTTCAAGCCGGACGCGCCCTGCACGCTGAGTTGCGCGGGGATCATCGGGACAAGCAAGCACAGGGGGTTTTGTTCAAGCGGTAAATCGTGTTCTCTGGTGCTACTTCGTTTTTTTCCTCTCGACTGCCGGCTGAACGCTTCGCTGTCGAAAGTCTTTTTCAAAACTGTTTTCAAACTCGGGCTTAGGAGCAAAAAAATGTCGGTTTTGGTACAACCAGCGGCTAAATCAGTGCCCCCGAAGATTTGGCCGATTTGCTTTGGAGCACTGATCCAAAACTAAACGGCTACATGTTTAGCAAAATGGATGTCCTGCATAAGATCATCCGAACTGAATGGCCTGAGGGACAGGGTTTGTTTTCCCACAAGCATTCCTTAACTGCCCTGGACGATAACAAGGTCATCGGGCTTCTCATTGGGCATACGGAAGAAGAGTACGCTGTAAATTTTAATTTTTCCGTCGATCATCAAGCGAATGCACTTGGCGATGATGAAGCGGAGCATCTGAAATCCGCCTTGCATTGGATGGATCGACTGTTTCCTTCCCCGCGTCAGAACTCCTATTACATTCTGGAGTTTGCTGTGCGCCCCGATGTGCAAGGATCAGGCATTGCTAGTCGGTTGTTTGACGCGGCAGAAACGCGTGCATCAGCGGAAGGGTGCAAGCAAGTTTGCCTTGATGTAGCTGCCAACAATCAAGCTGTTGGCTTCTATCAACACATTGGATTCCGAGTCGAAGTTGAAACGCGTGTGCCGGCTTTGGACGATGGACATGGGATTGGCTTGCATCTGCACATGGTTCGGGACGTTGGTTGAGTCCTCTAACATTGAGTTGTGCCGGTTTACTTGACTAGTCTAGCCTTCCCCCTGCACCAGCACATCCAGCATGCCCGAGATATCCTCGATCTCTTCCGCAATCACATGGATCACCGAATGCGCCCGCTGCATGCGACCGGTGACCCTCAGCAACCGGCCCGAAATAACCGCGCGGCGGAATTGCTCATAAATCTTGCGCCAAACCACCACGTTCACGATGCCGGTCTCATCCTCAAGCGTGACGAATATCACCCCCTTGGCCGTCCCCGGCCTTTGTCGCAAAATCACCAGCCCCGCCACCGTCACGCGCGCGCCCTCGGGCGGGTTGTCCAGCCTGTCAGAAGTTAAACAGGAAGGCGGGCGCGGCCAGTCCCGGTTTGAAACCGTAGGGCGAACAGGGGTAACAAGCATGAGAACAAAGATAGAACAAACGGCAGGAAAGTCCAGACGCGGCGTGATGAGTCGCAAATGAGGCTGGAAAGACCTAAATGCCTTCACTAAGGAAGAATTCGACAATCGAAATAAGGAAGACGCACGCAATGGCAAAGATCACCTATGTCGAGCACAGCGGTACCGAACACACAGTCGAGGTCGCTAATGGGCTGACCGTCATGGAAGGCGCCCGTGACAACAATATCCCCGGCATCGAGGCCGATTGCGGCGGCGCCTGCGCCTGCTCGACCTGCCATGTCTACCTCCACCCCGACTGGGTCGAGAAAGTTCCGGCCAAGGACGACATGGAAGAAGACATGCTGGACTTCGCTTATGAGCCCGACCCAGCGCGTTCACGCCTGACCTGCCAAATCAAGGTCACGGATGAGCTGGACGGACTGGTGGTACAGATGCCCGAAAAGCAGATCTAATGACGCCCCGGCCGGTCGCCGCCCTAGCAATCGCCCTCTGCGTTTGTCCCATTGCGGCCCGGCCCCAGCAAATCTGGCAAAACGAGCCGTTAGTTTCGGCGGAATACTCCGAGCCTACGGCGCGTTACCCGCATTGGGTTCTCGGCGATCAGATTGAATACGGTGCGCTGGTCCTGCAATACCTGCCCGGATGGGCTGAATATACGATCCGGCTACCCGAAGAACGAGTCTTTGAAGACATCAATCCACGTCTCGTCGATATAGACAACGACGGCAAGCGCGAAGCTATGGTGGTCGAAAGCCACCGCGACAAGGGTGCACGGCTTGCGATCTATAATGGCGGTGGCCTAGTTGCCGCAACGCCTTACATCGGCACCCGATTTCGCTGGCTCGCACCCGTTGGCGCAGCGGATCTGGACGGCGATGGCTTCGTAGAGGTCGCCTATGTCGACCGACCCCACCTTGCCAAGACCCTGCGCATCTGGCGTTTCAAGGATGGCGACCTGACCGAGATCGCCGCTTTGCCCGGCCTGACCAACCATCGCATCGGCGAAGACTTCATCACCGGCGGGATCCGAGATTGCGGTACCGGCCCGGAAATGATCGTCGTCAGCGCGGACTGGCAGCAGATCGTTAGCGTCAGCCACGAAAAAGACTGGATCAGGCAGGGGCTGATCCCGTTCAACCGAACAGCAATGAAACAAGCCCTGGACTGCCAACGCTAAACGCGCCCGCAGCCCGCTCCCGCGGGCTGCCCGGCCCAAGGCCTTTGGCGATGCATCTTTGATGCAGCGTCAGGGCGCGGGAGCCTCTCGGTTAAAGCGCCCGCCAACCGATATCGCGACGGAAAAACCCATGCGGCCAGTCGATGCCATCCACCATTTCATAGGCCTGATCCCGCGCAACTTGCAGAGTCGCGCCCCGCGCGGTGACGTTCAGCACACGCCCACCCGAGGCCAGCACCTGCCCGTCCGAGGCTTTGGTTCCAGCATGGAACACCATGTTGGCACTGTCTTCGGGTAAACCCTCGAGCCCTTTAATTACGCTGCCCTTTTCATAGGAACCAGGATACCCATTCGCCGCCATCACAACGGTAAGGGCGTGATCTTCCGCCCAGTTCACCTGTGCTTCACCCAACCGGCCTTCGGCGGCGGCGTGCATCAGGTCCATTGCCTGCGCGCCAAGACGCATCATCAGGACCTGGCATTCGGGATCTCCGAAGCGAACATTGTATTCAACCAGACGCGGCCGGCCGTCCTTGATCATCAGGCCGGCATAAAGAACGCCCTGAAAGGGCATACCGCGCCGTTTCATCTCGGCCACGGTGGGCTGGATGATCTCTTCCATCGCGCGCGCTTCGATCTCTGCGCTCAGAACCGGTGCCGGGGAATAGGCACCCATACCACCGGTGTTCAGGCCGGTATCGCCCTCACCCACCCGCTTGTGGTCCTGTGCCGTGCCAACGGACAGGATGTCCTCACCGTCACACAACACAAAAAGCGAAGCCTCTTCACCTTCCATGAACTCTTCGATGACAACCTCGGCACCGGCCCCACCAAAAGCGCCGCCGAACATGTCGTCAATTGCGTCCAGCGCGGTCTGCTCGTCCATTGCCACGATCACGCCCTTGCCCGCGGCCAGACCGTCGGCCTTGACCACAATCGGCGCGCCCTGTGCGCAGATATACTCTTTCGCTGGCTCGGCCTCGGTGAACCGCGCATAAGCCGCTGTCGGAGCACCCGACGCATCGCAGACTTCCTTGGTAAAGCTCTTCGAGGCCTCCAACTGCGCCGCAGCTGCCGAAGGGCCAAATACCAGCACGCCCGCCTCACGCAGGCGATCCGCCACTCCAGCCGCTAAGGGCGCCTCGGGGCCGACAATCACAAAATCAATCGCGTTTGCCTCGGCAAAGCTAACGACCGCCCCGCCATTCTCGATATCCAGTGCGGCGCAATCCGCGATCTGCGCAATCCCGGCATTGCCCGGCGCCACGATCAGACGGTCACATTTGGGGTTCTGCATCACTGCCCAGGCCAGGCTGTGTTCCCGCCCACCACTGCCGAGAATTAGGATATTCATGACTGCTCTCCGATCTGCTTGGCCTCGCCTTGCGGGCGTTCTAAGCTGGGCGGGCATTTGACACAAGGCGCTGAAATGTCCGACCTGCTTGACGACCCCATTCCCGGCCAAAACACCCCTGAATACTCCGTCTCGGACATCTCGGGAGAGGTGAAACGGACACTCGAAGGCACGTTTGGGCGAATCCGTGTGCGCGGTGAGGTCGGGCGCGTGTTCAAGGCGCGCTCGGGGCATCTGTATTACGACATCAAGGACGACCGGAACGTTCTGGCCTGCACGACGTGGAAAGGTCAGATTTCAGGCCTCTCCGTTGTTCCCGAAGAAGGGCTCGAGGTTGTCGTCACAGGTCGCCTGACCGCCTTTGGCGCGCAATCGAAATACAACCTGAACGTCGATGAGGTTGCGGTTGCCGGACAAGGCGCGCTGATGGCCTTGCTGGAAAAACGCAAGAAGCAGCTGGAGGCCGAAGGGCTGTTTGCACCTGAGCGCAAAAGGCCGCTGCCTTACCTGCCCCAGATCATCGGCGTGGTTACCTCGCCTTCTGGGGCGGTAATTAGGGATATTTTGCACCGCCTGCGTGATCGTTTTCCGCGCAAGGTTCTGGTCTGGCCGGTGGCTGTTCAGGGATCGAACTGCGCCCCCGAGGTCGCCAATGCGATCAAAGGCTTCAACCAGCTGACACCCGGCGGAACCTTGCCGCGCCCGGATCTGATCATCGTCGCCCGGGGTGGCGGGTCTATCGAAGACCTTTGGGGGTTTAACGAAGAGATTGTGGCCCGTGCTGCGGCAGCCTCGGACATTCCGCTGATTTCAGCCGTTGGGCACGAGACGGACACCACGTTGATCGACTTCGTCTCGGATCGCCGTGCACCGACCCCAACCGCCGCCGCCGAACTGGCAGTGCCCGTGCGGATGGAACTGCTGGCCTGGACCGGTGAACAAGGCGCGCGCCTGTCCCGCGCTGCAACAGATGCGGTGCAGCGGAGGTCGCAGCGCCTGCGTGATCTTTCCCGTGCCTTACCTCGCCCGGACAGCTTGTTGAACACTCCACGCCAACGGCTTGATTTGATTGCCGATCGCCTGACCCCAGCGCTGGAACGCGGCGTCCAAAACCGACAGCTACAAGTGGTGAAGCTGTCTGCCCACCTGCGTCCATCAACCCTGCGTAACCTCGTTAATAATCGTCAGGAAGCTGTCCGCAACCTATCCTCGCGCCTGTCCCTGCGTCCCATTCAGCGAGAGATCGAGGTACAGCGCCAGACCATCACCCGGCTGGCCGAACGGATGAACGCAGCGCAGAAAACCCGGCTGGATCGGATGCGCCAACAACTGACCGCGACAGACCGGCTGCGCGAAACGCTCAGCTACAAGGCAACCTTGCAACGGGGCTATGCCGTGGTACGCGCCGACGATCAGGTTCTGACAACGAAAAAGCAGGCCGAGAAACACGGAACTTTGCAGATTGAGTTTGCCGATGGCGTGCTGACCACCGGACAGTCCGCCACCCCACGATCGGTTCCGAAAAAAGTGCCAAAGAAAGACGCGCCGGATCAGGGCTCACTGTTCTGAGTGCAGACTAAACTCCGACATCCGGTCCATAGCAGATCATCTCTTCACCGATGTCTTCGGCCTCGTAGAGTTCGGTCTGCGCCGGGTCGCCCTCGAACTGAGCGATCAGGCCATTCCCAGACCGGGTGAAAACCCAGCATTGCGGAGCCAGGCGATCTTCGTAGATGAAACAGATCTGTTCGTCCTGTTCATACCAGACGCCTTCCTTGCAATCGCCATCCAGAAACGACCAGATGACGCGGCGGTTAGGCAAATAACGCTCGACCCCGTAGACCTTTCCCTGAAAGCCATAATACAGGGTTTTTCCGCGCGTATACTCATCGAAATCCGACGCCGTCAGCGCTGGTTGGGCCAACGCTGAATACGCGGGCAACATAAGGAGAATCGCTAGATATCTGAACATGATCACATTGTGTCAGATGCGGTTATCCGGTGCCATTGCCATTTCCGCACAACCACCTGCCTTGACGTCACCGGTTGAGGTGAACCGACAACCCGTAACATGCTGCGAAAAACGGGAGGGGACTTCATGACAACCGCTATGTTCTGGCTCGCAGGTATCTGTGCTCTGGCCTATATGCCCCTGTCGCCGCGTCCGGCCAGCGCATTGCGGTCGCTGTTGAAAACCGCATCGGTGGCCCTGCTGGCCGTGATTGCCTTGCTGGACGCAGCGCCGCTTTTACTGGTTTTGGCGCTAGCCCTGTGCGCCCTTGGCGACGCGCTGTTGTCGCGCGAGACGGACAGCACCTTCATTGCGGGTATCGGAGCCTTTGCTGCCGGACATCTGGCCTATATCGCGCTGTTCCTGACACATCCCGCCAGCGACCCCGCATTGATCTTCGACAAACCCGGTTTTTTCTGGTCGCTCATTATCTTAGGGATCATTGCCGCCACCCTGTTGGCGCCGCGCGCCGGAGACCTCAAAGGCCCGGTGCTGGGCTATATCCCGATCATTCTGGGGATGGGCATTACCGTTCTGGCCCTGCCAGAAACCGGCGGCCTGCGTTGGGCCCTGCCTGCGGCCCTGGCCTTTATCGCATCTGACCTGATCCTGGCTACCGAAAAGTTCCTGTTGCCCGCAAACCACCCCGCCCTGAGGATCACGCCCTATCTGGTCTGGCCGCTTTATTGGGGTGCGCAGGCTGGTTTGCTGATTGCCTTTCTCTGACCCTTTGCAACTGCCGCAAATCCGCATTAGGTGAAGAGAACACCTGCGGAGACCAAAAATGGCGTTTTTCTCAAAGCTCAAGGACAAGCTGTTCAAATCCTCGTCCCGCCTCGAACAGGGGCTTGAGGCTATCGTCGAAGACGGCGGAGAGGAAACGACCGGCCCCGACCCGATCATCCCCGAGCCCGAGCCGCAGCCCGAACCCGTGCCGGAAGTTCCGCAACCGGTCCCCGAAGTGCCGGAACCCGCACCGGCACCACAGCCGGTCGAGGTGCCTGAGCCCGCGCCCGTTGATCCGACCCCTGCCCCACCCCCGCCCGAGGTTTCGCCCTCCAAGGGCGTGCTGGGCCGTCTGTTCGGTCGCAGCGAGGCCAAAGCCGCCATGCGCCGCACGCTGGATGACGACATGCTGGAACAGCTCGAAGAGCTGCTGATCGCCTCGGACATGGGCGTCGATACTGCCCTGCGCGTCACCGCAAACATGGCCGAGGGCCGCTATGGCCGCAAACTCTCGACCCAGGAAATCAAACAGCTTCTGGCACAGGAAGTTTCACGCGTGATGGAGCCGGTTGCCAAGCCTCTGCCCATCTACCCCAAACGCCCGCAGGTAGTGCTGGTCGTTGGTGTGAACGGCTCGGGCAAAACCACCACGATCGGCAAGCTGGCAAGCCAGTTCAAATCGGCCGGCAAAAAGGTCGTGATCGCAGCCGGCGACACCTTTCGCGCAGCCGCAGTCGAACAGCTTCAGGTCTGGGGCGAGCGCGCTGGCGTTCCCGTCCTGACTGCGCCAGAAGGGTCCGACCCGGCCAGCCTCGCTTTCGACGCGTTGACCAAAGCACAGGAAGACGGAGCCGACCTTCTGATGATCGACACTGCAGGTCGCCTGCAAAACCGCGCTGATTTGATGGAGGAACTGGCCAAAATCGTCCGCGTCATTCGTAAGGTGGACGATACAGCGCCGCACAACACTCTGCTGGTGCTGGACGCCACCACGGGCCAAAACGCGCTGAGCCAGGTGGAAACCTTCCGCAATCTGGCCGACGTCTCGGGTCTGGTCATGACCAAGCTCGACGGAACCGCCAAGGGTGGCGTGCTGGTCGCATTGGCGGACAAGTTCGGCCTGCCCATCCACGCCATCGGCGTCGGAGAACAAATCGACGACCTTGCCCCCTTTGATCCTGAAGAATTTGCCGCCGCGCTGACTGGATTGGAAAGAAGGTAGCTTTTGGTCTTTGATAATTTGATAGCCAAATTTGGGTCTTTTGAGTTCTACTTTGATGTCACCTTACTGGTGGCAATCGCAGGCGTTGTATGGACTTTTGCACGGAAAATCGCTCAAGAACTTTATTTCTTACTATCCCTGCGAACACATCAAATCGAATTCGAGCTAAATCCTAAGGGCCAAGCGCCGGAGAGTATCACCAACCTCAACCTGCTTGTTATTCGCTACGGGAACGACAAATACCTTGAGCAGCTTGCTAGCGATCGAGAGCGTTACCACGGAAGATTGCAGAACAAGATCATTCGGGTGCCTGAAAGGCCAACCGGTAACGGCGGTCCAATCCGAGTGAGGCTCAAGGTTCACAAACGACTTGGGACACAGTTCAAGTTTTTCGTGGACGTATCAGGAGATCCGAATTCAGCTGTCGACTACCTGAAGTCACATGACACTGTCAGTGATGTTTTTTGCAAAGAGCTCCCAAACGTTCGTGTCGGTGAAGCGACGCGACATCGTATCTTCTTTTTGGTAGATCGTTTGGACACAGTCGAAACGGTCGAAGGCATTGTCAACAATTTCATCTTCCCGGTCTAAGAATTGAGTGACTGGCTGATTTCTCTGGAAGGCACCGAAGCAGGCCACCAACTCGCCCTCGGGCTTGCACTGATGGCAGCCTTCCTGCACGCGGTTTTCGGCGCCCTGCAAAAAGGTCGCCACGATCCATGGATGTCGCGCGGCGCCATCGACGCCAGCTATTGTCTTCTGGCCGCCCCCTTCGCGTTTTTCGTGGTGCCCTGGCCCGAACCCTATATGTGGCCGATTTTTGCGACCGTATGGGTAATCCACATCGCCTACAAAACTCTGCAGGCCATGGCTTATTCCAAGGGCTCCTACACTGTCGTCTACCCGGTTGTCCGCGGCACCGGCCCGCTGTTCACCGTCATCGGCGCCTATCTTCTGTTCGGAGAAACCTTTACCAGCACCCAATGGTTCGGTGTGGCCGTCCTGCTAGCCGGTATTTTCGGGCTAGCCGCATATAACTTTCGCTTCCTCGAAACCAACCGCGAAACGCTGGGCATCGCATTGGTGCTGGCCGTCGCAACCGGTCTTTTCGTGGCTCTCTACACCACCTACGACGCCTACGGCATCCGCGCCACCGCTGACCCCTTCACCTTTCTGGCGTGGTTCTTCATGATCGACGGGGCGGCAATGCCGATCTATGCCTTCCTCAGATGGCGGGCGATGATCAACCGCCCGGCCGTCGGTCCGCTGATGTTGCGCGGACTGGCCGGCGGCATCATCGCCCCCTTATCTTTCGGAGCCATCATGCTGGCCACAAGACTCGACAAGGTCGGCGAAGCCGCCGTCTTGCGGGAAACCTCGACAGTCTTTGCCGCCCTGATCGGTTGGCTGGTTCTAAAAGAAACCGTGGGCCCAAGGCGGATCGGGTTGATGGCATTGATTGCACTTGGCGCCGTAATAGTTGAAATGGGCGGGTAAGCAGCAGGAAACCGTTATGACAGGCAAAAAAGAGATCAACCCGTTTCTGAAGCAGGTGCTGGAGCTTGGCCCTCCGCTGGCGTTCTTCTTCATTTACCTGCGTCTGCGTGACGACAGTTTTCTGATCGGCGGCATTGAGTATTCCGGCTTTATCGTCGCCACAATCATCTTTGTCCCGCTGATGCTGGCCGCCATGGGCATACTCTGGTACCTGACCGGCAAGCTCAGCCGGATGCAAATATTCACGGCATTCATGGTCATTTTCTTTGGTGGCCTGACTGCATGGTTCAATGACGAGCGATTTTTCAAGATGAAAACCACGCTTGTCTACGGGTTCTTTTCGGTGATCCTTGGCATCGGCCTCCTGCAGGGCAAGTCTTACCTCGCCTATGTCCTGGACGAGATGCTGCCGATGCGCCACGAGGGCTGGATGATCCTGACCCGACGGCTTTGCGGCTGTTTTGCCGTTCTGGCAGTGGCCAACGAATTCGTCTGGCGCACGATGTCGACCGACCTCTGGGTCAAGATCGAAACCTTCGGGTTCCCTATCGCACTGATGGTGTTCCTGATGCTGCAATTCAATCTGCTGCAAAGCTACATGGACGATCCTGACCATCAGTAGGGGAACATACGCGTCCCCTTTCGCCTCATGCGACAACGAAATCTTGTTTGTTCCCAGACGTAACACAGGAACAAACAGACAAAATCCTTGGCTAAACGCCAAAGCTGTGGAAAGTTGTGGCACCACTCACAGCCGGAGCACCAGAAACTCATGACGGCTTTTCCAGACAGCGGCTTTCTGTCCGAGGCATCTGACAGACTCAAAGCCATGCTTTCCGCGCAGGCGACCGAAATAACTTTGGAACGTGGAGAGGTTCTGTTCGAGCAAGGCGACGAAGGCGATGCCCTCTTTGCCATTCTCGAAGGCACGCTCGAGGTTTCCTTTCTGGCCATGAGCGGACGGAAACTGTCACTGACCCTGATGCGACCCGGGGAGATTTTTGGCGAGATTGCCCTGTTTGACAGCGGCCCACGCACTGCCACCATTGCGGCCGCCGAGCATTCACGCGTGTTGCGGGTGCGGCAAGGCGATGTAATGGATCAGATACGGCTACATCCCGACCTTGCGGTTGATCTGATCCGTCTGGCCGGCCTGCGCATGCGGTGGATGGGATCACAACTGAACGAGCAGGTCTTTCTGCCGATGCCGATCCGCCTGGCCCGCAAGTTGTTGCACCTGTCGGAATTGCAGGATGACCCATCCAAGCGGATTACCCTGTCGCAAAGCGAACTGGCCGAGTTCGTGGGCGCCACGCGGGAAGCGGTATCCAAAACCATTTCCACATGGAAACGCGATAACGTGGTTGAAGCGTCGCGCGGCGGGCTGATGATTCAGGATTTCGCAGCGCTGCGGGAATTGGCCGAATCCGACCTGATCTGACCCCTGTGACCTGCTTCACAGACCATGAGTGGCGTTAAGCCTATCGTCATAGTTGTTACCGTAGGAGGTCAGAGAATCATCCCCGATATCTGTCCACTGACCTCTCCCTGTACCAGAGCCACGCACCTCCCCGGTGCGTGGCTCATTACCTCACAGCACAAAAAAAGGGCCGGAGCATCAGCTCCGGCCTTATCTCGTTCCTGATCAGGTTACTTACTCGCCAAGGCTCAGCGCCACAAAGCGGGGTTCGCCACCGCGGCGCACCAGCAGCAGCAGCGATTTACGCCCTGCTTCGCGCGCCTCGTCCATGCGTGCCTCTAGATCTTGGATCGAGCTGACCTTCTGTTGACCAGCCTCGGTGATCAAGTCACCGGCGCGCAGACCCTTGGAAAAGGCTTCGGACGCCTCGTCCACCTCGGTCACAACCAGCCCTTCAGCATCCGCATCCAGACCAAGATCCGCGCGCAACGTATCGGTCAACGGCGAAATGGTCAGACCAAGAACATCGGCGTTTTCCTCGGCCGGAACGTCCGGCGATTCTTCGTCTGCGTCTTCGGCGCGCTCTGCGTCCTCACGCCGGCCCAGTGTCACCAGAACGGTTTGGGTGCCTCCGTCACGGTGGACCACCACGCGAACCGATTTGCCAACGGTGGTTTCGCCAACCTGACGGACCAGACCGCGTGTATCTTCGACCTCGACACCGTCAAAGCTGAGGATCACGTCACCGGCCAGCAGGCCCGCCTCTTTGGCCGGACCATCCGGCACGTCACTGATCAGCGCACCGCCGGGCTTGTCCAGCCCCATCGCCTCGGCCATATCCTCGGTTACGTCTTGAATACGAACGCCCAGCCAGCCGCGGCGGGTCTCACCGAATTCGCGCAGCTGATCGACTACTTTGACCACCACATTAGAGGCCATCGAGAAGCCAATCCCGATCGAACCACCGTTAGGTGACAAGATCGCGGTATTCACGCCGATCACTTCACCATCCATGTTGAACAGAGGACCACCCGAGTTGCCCCGGTTAATGGCCGCATCGGTTTGGATGTAATCGTCATACGACCCGCTCAGCGCGCGGTTTCGAGCTGAGACAATGCCCGCCGAGACCGAAAACCCTTGCCCGAGCGGGTTGCCCATAGCGATCACCCAATCGCCAACGCGCGCAATGTCGCTGTCGCCGAATTTCACGTATTGCAGCGGACTCGTGGCCTCGACCTTGAGCAGCGCAATATCGGTTTTCTCATCCGTACCAATCACTTTGGCCGGCAGTTCCTTCATGGGTTGCCCGTCACCGGGGAAGAATTCCACAAGGATTTCGTCAGCTTCGGCGATGACGTGATTGTTGGTGACAATATAGCCGTCCTCGGAAATCACGAAGCCAGAACCCAGCGCGTTGCTGCGGCGCGGGCGGTTATCGTCGTCACCGTTGCGGTCCTGAAACTCACGAAAGAAGTCCTCGAACGGAGAGCCCTCGGGCACAATCCCCTGCGGCCCGGTCTGCCCTTCGATCAGGGTTGTGGTGGTGATGTTGACCACCGCCGGACTAATCTTTTCGGCCAGCGGCGCCAAGCTTTCGCCCCGCGCCTGCGCAGCGACGGTCTGCGCCAGAACAAGCAGCATCCCCGCAAAAGCCAGCCACATCAGCCGCATGAAACCAACACTATCGTCCCGCCGGACGGAAATACTTCGTGCTTGTGCCTGCACTTGGGAACTCCTTGTCGACAATTCTTCTGTTGCCGCCCCTCGGCAACCCTTCTTAGCAACCAATGTAGTCAGTTTGTCCAAGCCCGCAACTCGGGATCGCGGGGAAATCACCGGCAATTGAAATGACTGTACTAAAACCCGACCTGATACGCACCCCAAAGCAACACCAGACCGCTGACGACACACAGCAGCCCCGCCAGCCGCCGCGCCTGTTCGGGAAGCGACCGCAGCGCCTCTAACATACGTTCAATGAGCGAAGGGGCCAGCGCATAGGCCAGCCCCTCGACAATTAATACCAGCCCGAAAGCCAGAAGGATCAGCCCCATTATTCGGAGGCCGCAGCAGCCGGAGCTTGTCGTCCGGTCGGCGAAGCGAGGTAGTTGAAGAACTCGGAATCCGGGCTCAGAACCAACGAGCTATTGCCGCCCTGCAACGCATTCTCATACGCGGTCAGCGAACGGTAGAATTCAAAGAACTCCGGGTCCGCGCCGTAGGCTTCGGCAAAGATCGCGTTACGCTCGGCGTCTGCTACACCACGGGTGATTTCGGCCTCACGACGCGCATCTGACACCAGTTCGACCACCGTCCGGTCAGCTTGCGCACGCACACGCTGCGCCGCCTCGTTACCGCGGGCACGTTCGTCTGTTGCTTCACGCTCCCGCTCGGCCTTCATGCGATCGAATGTCGCCTCAAGGTTGGCCTGTGGCAAGTCGGTCGCCTTCAATCGCACGTCGATTACAGTCACGCCCAAAGCCTGTGCTTCGGCAATCGCGCTGTTTCGGATGCGCAGCATCAGCGCCGCACGGTCCGAACTCAGGATGTCACGGGACGAAACCGAACCCAGCACTTCGCGGGTTTCGGCCCGCAGAATACGATCCAGGCGATCCTCGGCAACCGGGATACCACCGACACCAACGGCCTGACGGAACTGATTCAAATCTGAAATCCGGTAACGTGCGAATGCATCGACAACCAGACGCCGATCGTCCAGAGGGGTCACCTCAAGGGGCTGTACGTCAATCGACAGGATACGGTCGTCATAGCGGACAACTTCTTGAATCACTGGGATTTTGAACGCTAGCCCGGGGTCTTCCTTGACCGCGACGACACGGCCAAACTGCAAGACCAGCGCGCGTTCACGTTCATCAACGATAAAGATCGAAGACAGGCCAACGACGCCAAGGATCACGACAAGAATGAGGATAATGGGTGATTTACGCATCAGTTGCTCTCCCCGGCAGGGCTACGACGCAGCTCGTTCAGCGGCAGATAGGGCACAACACCCTGCCCTTGCCCGGATGAGTTCTGGTCCAGAATGATTTTGTCAACGTCACCCAGAATCTGCTCCATACGCTCCAGATACAGACGCTTACGCGTCACATCGGGTGCTTTGGAGTATTCTTCCAGAACTGCGCTGAATCGGCTGGCTTCACCCTGTGCGCTGTTAATCTGCTGAGCGCGATAGGCTTCGGCTTCTTCCAGAACCTGGGCTGCTTCACCGCGCGCTTCTGCCAATACCTTGTTCGCATAGGCATCGGCTACGTTCTGCAACCGGTCCCGTTCCTGCGCAGCAGCCTGAACGTCTCGGAAGGCCGCGATCACATCCTGCGGTGGGTCGGCTTTGTCAAAGTTCACGCGGACAATGTTGATCCCTGAATCATAACTGTCCATCGTGGATTGGATCAATACCTGCAAGCGATCTGCGATAACACCACGATCCCGGTTCAGGATCGGTGCAAGCTCGCTTTGAGCGATAATCTCGCGCATCGCTGACTCCGACACCGCACGGATCGTTTGGCGCGGATCACGCAAGTTGAACAGGAACTTCGCAGGGTCGTTGATGTTCCAGACGACTTGATAATCGATATCGACCACGTTTTCGTCACCGGTCAGCATCAAGCCATCATCGCTGCCGCGCGCGCCGCCCATATCTTCGTTCTGTTCGCGGGTGACCGGGATGACTTCGGCGGTAACGAAAGGCCACGGCGCAAAGTTCAGACCCGGATTTCCGATGGCCGAGAATTCGCCGAGGAACAACTCAACCGACTGTTCTTCGGGCTTGACCGTATAAAAGCTGGCCGCCCCCCACAATACCGCCGCGACGACGACACCAATAAGAACCGTACCCTTTGTGAAGATGGGGCCACCGCCGCCAGAGCCCTGACCGTTGCCACCTCGGCCTGAACCACCGCGGCCGCCCATCAGGACGCGCAGCTGTTCCTGGCCTTTCTTCATTAGTTCATCGATCTCGGGGATCTGCGGGCCGTCGCCTTCGGGGGGCTTGCGCCCGTCCCCGTTGTTACCCCGATTTCCTCCGCCACCCGAGGAGCCTCCGCCCCCCCAGGGGCCACCGCTGTTGCCCGCCATATGTATCTATTCCTTGTGTTGGACCGTGTGATCACGGTTTCCCTTGTAACTTGTGTACGCGTACTTGCAAATCAAGCAGTGCGCACAGGTTGCCGCAGTGTTACCAGTTCCTCGGCCATGACCGGGTGAACGGCAACTGTGCGGTCGAAATCTTCCTTGGTTGCACCCATCTTTACGGCAATCCCCGCCAGCTGGATCATCTCGCCCGCGCCCGGCGCAACGATATGACAACCCAGCACCTTGCGGGTGGCCTGGCTGACGATCAGCTTCATCAAGACACGCTGCGTCCCGCCTGCGAAGGCCTTCTGCATCGGCTTGAAAGAAGTTGCATAAACCTCGATCGGTTCCTGCGCCGCGGCTTCCTCCTCGCTGAGGCCCACGGTGCCGAATTCCGGCTGAGTGAAAATCGCGGTTGGGATTAGTTCGTGATCCACGGGTGTCGGGTTGCCTTTGAACACGGTTTCGACAAATGCCATGCCTTCGCGGATCGCAACTGGTGTCAGGTTCACGCGGTCGGTCACGTCCCCGATGGCATAGATCGACGGCACTCCGGTCTGGCTGTATTCATCCACCACGATCTCGCCCTTGCGGCCACGTTCAACGCCGATTGCTTCAAGGCCCAGGTTGTCTGCATTTGGCGCACGCCCGGTGGCGTACATGACCACGTCAAAAACCTGTTCGGTTCCGTTGGTGGCTTTGACCCAGATTTTGTCGCCCTGCTTTTTCATCTCAAGCACGTTTGTACCAAGGTGCAGATCAATGCCGTTTTGGCACATCTCTTCGCTGATCAGCCCGCGCGCTTCTTCATCGAACCCGCGCAGGATTTGCGCACCGCGATAGAACTGAGTGGTTTTCACGCCCATCCCGTTCATGATCCCGGCAAATTCGCTTGCGATATAGCCACCGCCGACGATCAGGATGCTTTCGGGCAGCTTCTCCAGGTGGAATATCTCGTTTGACGTGATGGCCAGGTCCGAGCCCGGAAACTCGGGCACGACCGGACGGCCACCAGTAGCGACCAGAATGTGCTTGGCCGTCTTGCGGGTGCCATCAGCCAATTCGACCGTATGCGCATCGACCACATGGGCGCGCTGATCAAAGCTTTCGACGCCGTTGTTGTTCAAGATGTTGCGATAGATGCCTTCCAGCCGGTCCAGCTCGGCGTAAAGCTTGCCGCGGAAGATGTCCCAGTTGAACGCACCAGGTTTAACATCCCAGCCATAGGCCTGTGCATCGTTGACCATATCCGCGTATTCACTGGCAAAGACCATCAGCTTTTTCGGCACACAGCCGCGAATGACGCAAGTTCCGCCATAACGGTCCTCTTCGGCCAGTGCCACCTTGGCGCCGTTCTCACCGGCTGCCACACGTGCCGCGCGGACACCGCCCGAGCCGCCTCCGATGACGAACAGATCATAGTCAAAGCTCATCCTGAGTTCCTTCATTTCGTCAGGCCAAAATTCGATGATTATCTGGGGTCGAAAGACGCGCTGCCAACCCTTGTCGGTGTGTAAACTTTGTTTAAGGCACCGCCCCGAAGTGTGTTTTGCGCTACCGCTGTGGCGTCAGTTTCAGGTCTCAATCGGCCAAATCCGAGAACAGATTGTCGCCACTCTCAACCAACTGGTCCAGTTCGGTGGTGCCGGCATTGATATCGCGCAGTTCAACCCGGCCATCGCCGTGGCCGATCACAACCTTGTCACAGATGTCGATAAACAATCCGTTTTCGACCACACCCGGCACCTGATTGAGCACCAGAGCCAGCTGGCGAACATTGCCGATACGCTGAAGGTGCAGGTCCAGAACATGGTTGCCCTCGTCGGTAACAAAAGGCGCCTCACCGTTCATCCGCAGCATCGCCGAGTTGCCGAGAACATCCATCGTGTCCAAGGCCTCTTGGATCAGCGTCCGCGTAGTTTGCCAGCCAAATGGGATCACCTCGACCGGCAAGGGGAACGCACCCAGCGTTTCAACTTCTTTGCCGGCATCGGCGATCACAACCATCTGATCGCTCGCCGTTGCCACAATCTTTTCCTGCAGATGCGCGCCGCCGCCGCCTTTGATCAGGTTCAGCTCACCGTCGAACTCATCAGCGCCATCGATGGTCAGGTCCAGCCATCCGGCCTGATCCAGCGAGACCACCTCGATTCCGACCTCGCGGGCCAGTTGCGCGGTGCGGATCGAGGTCGGAACCCCTTTGACCTGCAGCCCCTCGTTTTGCACCCTCTCACCCAAACGACGCACCATCCAAGCGGCGGTCGATCCGGTACCCAGCCCGACGCGCATCCCATCCTGAACCATATCGGCGGCACGGCGGGCGGCGACATATTTGGCCTTGTCGATGGGGGACATATCTCGGGTCATGGCAGCGTTTCCCTGTATTGCTGTAGGGTTTATACGGAATGCAAACGCCGACTGCGAGAGCCAATTCGACCCACTGGCGCGCAAACATATCTCGAAAATACGCGTTTCCGATTGGAAACGTCGCAATCGAGGCTTTCGCGGTAGCTCCGACGATATACATAGATTTCATGAACGCGCCCTATCGCCTGCATTATGCCCCCGACAACGCCTCTCTGGTGATCAGACTGGCGCTGGAAGAGATGGGCCTGCCTTATGATGCCGTATTGGTTGACCGCCGCCGGTATGAGCAAGACAGTGCAGCCTACCGGCAGTTGAACCCAAACGGGCTGATTCCGGTGCTGGACACCCCACAGGGACCAATCTTTGAAACGGCGGCCATCCTGTTGTGGCTGGCTGATACACACGGGCACCTGGCCCCGTCGCCCGAAGCCCCAGAACGGGCGGCACTTCTGAAATGGCTGTTCTTTGCATCGAACACGCTGCACGCGGACCTCCGCATTCTGTTCTATGCCGAGAAATACATTGACGCCGCGCAGGCCGACAATCTGCGCGCAGGTATCCGTCCGCGCCTGCGCCGACATTTACAGGTATTGGATGCTGAGGCGGAGAACGCACCAAACTGGCTGCACCCTGAGCAGCCCTCGGTTCTGACCATTTATCTGGCCTGCCAGATGCGGTGGATGGCGCTCTACCCCGCCAGCGCCGACCGCAGCTGGTTTCAGTTGTCGGATACCCCTCATCTGCAATCGATCCTGACGCGGCTTGAAACCCGCCCCGCAACCCAAGCCGCAACCGCAGCCGAAGGGTTGGGGGTTACACCATTCACATCCCCGAGTTACGCTACTCCTCAAGAAGGCTCAGCTACCTGACATGTTTCTATCTGTCTTCGATATGTTCAAAGTGGGCATCGGCCCGTCTTCGTCTCATACCATGGGGCCGATGGTTGCGGCCGCCCGGTTTCTGGACCTGATGCGTGCGTCGCCGTTCGAATTCGCAGGCCTGCGCGGCTCACTGCACGGCTCACTGGCCTTTACCGGGGTGGGTCACGCCACTGACCGCGCCACCATTCTCGGGCTGGCCGGGTTCGTGCCCGACACCTATGACAACGACAGGGCCGAGGTCGCGCTGGCCGAGATCGCCGATACCCATTCGGTTACACCCGAAGGTCTGCCGACACTACATTTCAACCCCAAGACCGACCTGATCTTTGACTACGACCACAACCTGCCCGGCCACGCCAACGGGATGATCCTGATGGCAACCGACGCGCAAGGCGACGTGATCCTGCGGCAGGTTTATTACTCGGTCGGCGGCGGCTTTGTACTGACCGAAGAGGAGCTGGCCGAGGGCAAGGACACCAATGACGGCCCGGCCGTGCCCTACCCGTTCCATTCGGCTGCGGAGATGCTGGAGATGGCAAAAGCCAGTGGCAAGAGCATCGCCCAGATGAAGCGCGAAAACGAAGTCGCGCGCGGCTGCCCTATTAGTTTTGCGAAGGGTTCCGCGCGCCTTTGGGAGGTCATGAACAATTGCATTGAACGCGGCCTGAAGACCGACGGCATACTGCCCGGCGGCCTGAACGTGCGACGTCGCGCCAAAGGCATTCACGAAGCTCTCCTGGCCGAACGCGGCATGAATCTGAACGCACCGCACACCATTAATGACTGGATGAGCGTCTATGCCATGGCGGTGAACGAGGAAAACGCCGCCGGTGGTCAGGTCGTCACTGCACCGACCAATGGCGCGGCGGGTACGCTGCCTGCAGTGCTGCGGTATTACCTCGACCACGTGCCCGGCGCCTCGGAAAGCCATGTTGAGGATTTCCTGCTGACCGCCGCCGCCATCGGCGGACTGGTCAAATACAACGCCTCGATCTCGGGCGCCGAGGCAGGGTGCCAGGCTGAGGTCGGCAGCGCCTCGGCCATGGCTGCGGCAGGTCTGTGCGCTGTGATGGGCGGTACACCGGAACAGGTGGAAAACGCCGCCGAGATCGCGCTGGAGCATCATCTTGGTATGACCTGCGACCCGGTCAAAGGGTTGGTGCAGGTGCCGTGCATCGAGCGCAATGGTCTGGCGGCGATCAAGGCGGTTTCAGCGGCTTCACTGGCGCTGCGTGGCGACGGTCAGCATTTCGTGCCGCTGGACGCAGCGATCGAAACCATGCGACAAACTGGTCACGATATGCATGAAAGGTACAAGGAGACGTCTTTGGGTGGTCTGGCGGTGAACGTACCCAACTGCTGATACAACGACAGGAGGGGATACCATGCGGGGTCATTGTCTGTGCGGCGCCATTCGGTACGAGGTTGATCCTCCGGCCCTGTCCTGCGTCACCTGCCATTGCGACAGTTGCAGACGGCAGTGTGCTGCTCCGATGACGACCTATTTCGGCGTACGCGACGGCCAGTGGCGCTGGACCGGCGACGCGCCGAAAGTTTTCAACTCCTCCCCCGGGGTCGAGCGCAGCTTTTGCCCGAACTGCGGTACGCCTATCTCATTCCGCTCACAATCGATGTCGGGCGTGTTGCACCTGTACGTGGCGACGCTGGAGGACCCGAGCCAGTTGGAACCCACGTTGCACGTGGCGCATGAGGAAAAGCTGTGCTGGCTGAAATTGGGCGACGACCTGCCCACCTGCATCGGGCCCGACTATACCAAGGTCCAGCCCCTGCCCTAAGCGCGGTCCGCAGCAAGACGATCTGCCCCGAGATCAATCAGCGCGGGCGGGCCAGCGCCTAGTCCGACCCGACAGAAACGCCTGCATGACCTGATCCAAAGCTTCGCGCGGGACCATCACCAACAGGCCCGGACCGTCCACGGTCAGTTCCACATCCGCCATGACCCGGTTGGATGTACCAACGCGGCCATTCGGTTCCAGCACCAGATCGTCGATCGGCCACTCCAACCCGGTGCAGTGGCCGGTTACGCGCTGAAACGGAAACAATGAAATCACATCGCCTGGCGTAAGGTTTAACCCGATCTGCGGGGGCGCGTGGAAAACGACCTCGTGCTCTCCTAACAGGATGCACGGCCGATCCTGCAACCGTACCAGAGCATTGAGAACTGCCATCTGGTGATCCAGCCGACCGCCGAGAAACCCGACCCCCAGCACAAGGGGCGCTTCGATGCTGCGCAGAGCCTTGTCGAAATCCGTGCTGTCCTGTTCACGTATAGGAAACAGGCGGTCCGCAGGAATCCGATCAAGATACGTGCTGCTCAGCGAATCAAAGTCACCGATCACCGCGTCCGGCGTCCGCCCCGAATCCATAATTGGAATCGCTCCGCCATCCGCTGCCACGACGGTATTGACGCGAATAAGCATCAGATTCAGGTCATCGGGTCCGATTTCACCGCCCCCGACCAGCCCGATTGGCGCCTCAGAGAGCACAATTTGGATATTTTTTTGAAGATTGATCATTTTTCCCGGATTTGGACACATTGAGACCACAAAATGATAGGTTCATGCTGAGAGTTGCGAGCCATAGGTGTGCCCGTCGCCGGGTGAATGGCTCTTGTAGTTTGTAAAGGACGTGCGTCTGATGGTACAGAATAACAAGGTTTTAACCGTCTCCTATGGAACCTTCTCGTGCACTTTAGAAGGTTTTGACGATTCCTTTGAGACGATGAAAGCGATTACGGAATACTTTCGCGATCTTGCCGCCGATGATCGGTTTTTCGGTTCTGAACCTCCGCAACCTGACACAGAAATGCTGACGAAAATCGCGCAGCGCGATGCGTCCCGCAAGGTCGAAACCAGCCAGAGCGACGCCGGCCTGCTTATCCGCGCTACAAACGAACCCGCCACCAACACGCCGGACCTTAACATTATCAACACTCCCCCCCCCTCGCCCCCCACTCAACCCGTGTTCACCGACGCCGAAGCCGTCGAGGACTCGCCCCCCCCTGCCGGTGATAGCATCGCCGCCAAGCTACAGCGCATCCGCGCCGTCGTATCCCATTCCGAAGAAAACTCGGTCATCTACACCGAGGACGAGGAAACGGCCCTGATGAAAAGCACGACCGGTCCGTCAGACGCGGTCGCGGCGGCATTTGCGGCCGGTTCGCTGAACCCGACTGATCTGGAAACCTCCGCAGAGGTCGACACACTGTCCGAAGCCCCCGAAGCTGAACCGGCAATGTCACAGGCTGAAGAGCCTGCCGCACCGACATTGGAAATCGAACCGGATATCTCGGCCACTGAAATCGAGGTCGAGGTCGAGATCGAAGAATCTGCCGCTCCGGCTGTTGAAACCCAACCCGAGACCCCGGCTGCGGCAATAGCGGAAGAAGTCGAAGACGAAGCCACCACATCAGATGCCTTGTTCTCGGATCTCGACGAGAGCGATGAGAACGATGAGAGCGAGCCTGAAGGCGATGAGATGACCAACATACTCAGCGATGCCAGCACTGACGTAGAACCCGTTGCGGCCGCACCTGAAGGTGTCATGACGGAAAAGGACGAGGTCCTACTGCTGGATGAGATTTCCAGTGTGGAATCCATCTTGGCCGATCGTGCCAGCACCTCGGACGCTGAGAAACCGGACTTGGAACATGATGTTTCGCGCCTGATGGACAAGGTCGGCGAGCATCTGGACAACCCGGACACAAACAACAATCGTGAAGCCTACTCTCAGTTGCGTGCAGCGGTTGCAGTAACCGAGGCCGAACGCAGTGAAAAAGGTCAGACCGATCAGAAGGATGGTGATCAGGACTACCGCGGCGATCTGTCCTCGGTCGTCAGCCCGCGCCGTCCAGAAGTAGAGGTCACCAGCAAACGCCCGACCAATGATACATCGGCGCCGCTCAAGCTGGTGGCTGAACAGCGCATCGACAACCAGACCAAGGATGCCGGACCGGTGACCCCCCGTCGCGTGACATCCGAGGCCGAGGGCGAGGAAGGTGCTGCGGAAGAAGGTGGATTTGCCCTGTTCGCTCAGGAACAAGGTGCGCAATCACTACCGGATTTGCTGGAAGCGGCGGCCGCCTATCTGTCCTTCATCGAAGGGCAGGAGCAGTTTTCGCGCCCGCAACTGATGAACAAGATTCGGTCGCTAAAGCAAGATGAATTCAACCGTGAGGAAAGCCTGCGTTCGTTCGGCCAGTTGCTGCGCGACGGCAAGATCGAAAAGGCAGGCGGTGGGCGTTTCGCAGCCTCGACTCAGATCGGGTTCCGCCCGGATGACGCGCGCGCCGCAGGGTAATCCCAACGAAATCTATTGACGATGGGCCGGAGATTTCTTCGGCCCATTTTTCTTGCACAAAGGTACCGCTTTTCCCTTTTTCTTCATTTGCAGGCGCCCCGCTATGCTGCGTCGCAGAAAAATGGTACGATCAGGCGTAGGGTGACAGCTTATCCAGCTCCCGTTCAAACAAGGGCCACACCATGTATGAACTGCCTATTCGACGCCTCAGGATGTACGACAGATCTAAAATAGAGAGTCATTTCAACAGCTTGGATACCGAGGCTCTTACGTCGCGTTTTGGTGCTCCGGTCGGTGCCGCATATGTTCAGACCTATTTGTCCGGGATGTTTGGCAACGCGGCATTGATCTTCGGCGCGTTTCCGGATTCCTGTCTGCGCGGCGTGGGGGAGTTGCGCGTTCTGCCTGACAATCAGGCGCATGTGGCCGAGGCCGCTTTTACTGTCGAAACCGCGTGGCAGGATCGCGGCATCGGGGATGCTCTGTTTTCGCGGATCATCACAGCTGCCCGGAACCGCGGAATTCGCGAAGTGCACATGGTGTGTCTGGCCACCAACCAGAAAATGCGCCGCTTGGCCGCAAAGCATGATGCAGACCTGAACCTGATGACAGGGCAGATTCAGGCAACTCTGACCGCGCCCTGGCCTACCCCGCTCAGCGTTGCTGAAGAGATTTCGGGCGAGTACTACGCAATGGCACGCGCAATCCTCAGTTGGCCCGGGCCGGATCGGCATCCGGGGTGAATTGACCCAAGCCGTCGCCCCGGGCAGCGTCTGGACCTGTTACTCAAGCGGCTGATCCGGATCTTCTTTGCCGACGCCTTTGAACACAAATTTGAACGGCAGCGCCCAGACAATACCCAAAGCGATATAGACCAGCAGTTCCAGCCAGATTGGCGGGCGGTCGAGCCAATTCACAATTGTCACCACCGCCACGATATAGACCGGCAACCCAATCAACAGCAGCACCAGCGACCAGCGGCGCCGGGCCTTGTAGCTGAGGCCGGTCTTCCCGTCGTCACCCATCAGTCAGCAAACGGGTCAGTCACCAGAATGGTGTCGTCCCGCTCCGGGCTGGTGGACAGAAGGGCTACGGGGCATTCGATCAGTTCTTCGACGCGGCGCACATATTTGATGGCGTTGGCGGGAAGGTCAGCCCAGCTGCGCGCGCCTTCTGTGGATTCGCTCCACCCTGGCATTTCTTCGTAAATCGGCTTGCAGCGCGCCTGCTGATCGGCAGCAGTGGGCAGATAGCCCAGACGTTCACCGTCCAGATTATAGCCGACGCAGATCTTCAGCGTCTCAAACCCGTCCAGTACGTCCAGCTTGGTCAGAGAAATTCCGTTCACGCCACTGGTCGCACAGGTCTGGCGCACCAGGCAGGCATCGAACCAACCACAGCGGCGCTTGCGCCCGGTAGTGGTGCCGAACTCATGCCCGCGCTCACCGAGGCGCTGGCCGTCTGCATCGTCCAACTCGGTCGGGAACGGGCCTTCACCTACACGGGTCGTGTAGGCTTTGACGATGCCCAGAACGAAATCGATCGACCCCGGACCAATACCTACACCTGTTGCCGCTTGACCGGCGATCACGTTGGACGAGGTCACGAAGGGATAGGTGCCAAAATCGATATCCAGCAACGCGCCCTGTGCCCCTTCGAAAAGGATACGTTTGCCCGCCTTGCGTTTTTCGTTCAAAACCTTCCAGACCGGAGCGGCAAAGGGCAGGATTTGCGGCGCGATTTCTTTCAACTGAGCAATCAGCGCGTCCCGGTCAACAGATTCGATCCCCAACCCCTTGCGCAGAGGATCATGGTGCTGCAACGCACGGTCCACGCGGGCCTCAAGCGTGGCCTCGTCGGCAAGATCTGCGACGCGAACAGACCGGCGGCCAACCTTGTCTTCGTACGCTGGGCCTATGCCACGGCCAGTGGTTCCGATCTTGGTGCCTTTGCTGGCGGCCTCTTCGCGTGCGCGATCCAATTCACCATGGATGGGCAGGATCAACGGCGTATTCTCGGCGATCATCAGCGTTTCAGGCGAGATATCGACGCCCTGCGCACGGATGGTTCCGATTTCCTTGATCAAATGCCACGGGTCCAACACGACACCGTTTCCGATGACGCTCAACTTGCCACCTCGCACCACGCCCGAGGGCAGCGCGTGCAGCTTGTAGACCTCACCGTCAATGACCAGCGTATGACCGGCATTATGCCCGCCCTGAAAACGCGCGATCACGTCTGCTCGCTCGCTGAGCCAGTCGACGATCTTGCCTTTTCCTTCGTCACCCCACTGGGCGCCGACAACAACCACATTGGCCATATCCGGTCCTTTTGCGCTGAATTACCAAACTCGGCTCGTATAACGAGGACAAAGCGACAGGGAAACCGGTAATTCGCCGCAGATAGGAACCGTGCCGCGCGTGGTGCCGCCGGCTGGGACACTATTGGCCAGATGAAGAGCGTACCCCCAGTTCATCTGGCCCCAAAATATCCCGGGAGAGCCGCCCGGGAAGAGCGGCGGGGGCAGCCCCCTTTACCCACTCGAAAGCTGCACTTTCAGTTGCAGTCGAGAAATGCTCGCCCCAAGTGCGAACGTTAACTCGGCCCAATCCTGACCTTGCCGATCTCGTCAAGCGCTGCGATGCAGCTTCTCCAGACCGGACTTTCGCTACCGCTGCGAAATCAGGAGCTAGCGAACTCACAGTCTGCGGACAAACCCAGCATTTACCAGGGGACCTTCAGTGGCCGCTTAGCCATCCGCGTTTTCCATTCCCCACGCCGCCAGCAGTTTCGGCAGCGCTTCGTTCCAGTCCATCACGCCGACGGTTTCCGCCCAAGCCTGGTATTGGCGGATCAGGTCTTTCTCAAGGGCGGTGTTGCGACCCGCAAGGTTGGTCAACTCGGTACGGTCGGCCTCGATGTCGTAAAGCTCCCAGGGGCAATCATGCAGTCGAACCAGCTTGAACTGACCCAGGCGGATGGCGGCATTGCCCTCATGCTCCCAGAAGATTGGCTGCTCGCGTTGCCAGTCCTTACCCTTCATAAGGCCTAGCAGAGATTCCCCCTGCAGAGGCTGGATTTCATGGCCGCCCACCTCTGACTGATAGGCGCCGCCGGTGGCTTCCAGGATGGTCGGCAGGATATCGACCACATGGCAGGCCGCATGAGCCGCTCCGCGCGGCTTGAATCCTTTTGGCCAATGGGCCACCAGAGGGGTCGATATGCCTCCCTCATGCACATAGTGCTTGTACAGGCGGAAGGGTGCGTTTGATACATTGGCCCAGGGCTTGTCATAGCTCTGAAAGGTCTGGGCATCGCCGGGGCGCAGACCGGTGACATTGCCCATGGTAATCTGCCTGCCGTCATGGGTCTTGTCCGGGTAGAACTTGGCCCAACCGTCCTCGGCCATGAACTCGGCGCAGCCGCCATTGTCGGACAGGAACAGGATCAGCGTGTTGTCGAATTGTCCGAGCCGTTTCAGGGCCGCAACCAGCGTGCCGATCGACTGGTCCATGCGATCCACCATCGCCGCATAGGTGGCCATCTTGCCGGCCTCCCAGTCACGGTGCCGTTCCTGTTCCCAGTCATGTACGGTGCTGTCGCGGGGCGAGATTTCCCAGCCGCGCTGGAACACGCCCTGACCATTCATGGTTTCATGGCGCGCGGTGCGGATATGGTCCCAGCCTCTTGAATAGACTCCATCGTATTTTGCGATGTCCTCGGGGTGGGCGTGCAGCGGCCAGTGTGGCGCGGTGTGGGCGAGGTAGAGGAAGAAGGGTTTTTCATCCGCCACAGCGCCTTCGATCATACCGATAGCCTTATCGGTGATGGCGTCGGTGAAATAGAAATCGTCCGGGAAGGTTTCGACCCGGCTGTCATCCTCCAGTATGTAATGCGGCGAAAAGAAATGGGTGGCCCCGTCCATGATCCCGTAGAAGCGGTCAAAGCCGCGCTGGCGCGGGGTCGGGTGTTCAACGTCACCCACCCGCCAGCAGTCCACGCTTCGCGGCTCGAAATCGCCGGCCACATGCCATTTGCCGGACATCAATGTGGCATAACCGCTGGCGCGCAGATGCTCGGCAATGGTGGCGCTGTCATTGCGCAGGAAGCCCTGATAGGCAGGCGTGCCCAGATTGGCGCCCATATGTCCGACGCCGGCATTATGCGGGTAGAGCCCCGTCAGCAGTGACGCCCGCGTCGGGCAGCAGCGGGCACAGTTGTACATCGCAGACAGCATCAAGCCCTCGCGCGCAAGGGCGTCTATATTGGGAGTCTGGATTTCAGACCCGGTGCAGCCAAGGTCAGCAAACCCCATGTCGTCTGCCAGGATCAGGATGACATTGGGCCGGGTGGATTTACCCTGGGGGCTATTGCTGGTCATACTGAGCTTTCATCAGCGGTCAGGATACGGGGGCGGAGGCAAGCGGACCGCCCTCGACAGTGACACGGTGCATCAGGCGGCGGAAGCCGCGATAATCGTTGATCGCTTTGTGCCATGTGGCACGGTTGTCCCACATGGTAATGTCACCGGCCCGCCAGCGCACGCGGCATTGAAACTCCGGTTGCTGGCAATGGGCATAAAGCATGGCCAGAAGCGCCGAGGATTCTTCCGGGGTCAGCCCTTCAATGCGGGTAGTGAAGACCGGGTTCACAAAAAGGCCGCGCCGTCCACTAAGCGGATGGGTGATGACCACCGGATGCCGGGCGTCCTGGGTGGCAGCCTCTGCATTGCTCAGACGGCCCGATTTCACCGCCTCGCTGTCCATCGCGGCGGCGCCGAACACATGACGCGAGGAATGCACGGCCGTCAGACCATCTAGAAACCGGCGCATGGGCGCTGAGAGCGCCTCATAGGCGGCGCCCATCGAGACAAACAGCGTGTCGCCGCCATAGGGCGGCATCTCTATGGCGTGCAAAATGGAACCCGTCGCCGGTTCCTGATCATAGGAATGATCGGTATGCCACCCCTCACCAACGGCCTCTGTCTGGTCCTTCTCTTTCAGGACCGTGGCGATTTCCGGGTGGCCCTCGACCGGTTTGAAGAACCTGTTGACATTCACCGGCCCGAAACGGCGGGCAAAGGCCAGGTGATCTTCTGGCCCTGCGGTCTGCCCCCGTAGCACGATCACCGAATATTCCGCAAATGCGTCCCGGATGGCGCTGAAATCCTCGCTGCGGCGGATATCCGCCCCCAGGATTTCCGCACCCAAACCGCCGGTCATTGGCAAAATCTCCATGACATCCTCCGCTGTCGCCTGCAGGCAGTATAGGGTCTGTCCTAAAACCGGAAAAACTGATTAAATCTGACTCAAAGAGAGATTTTTCCAATGGTTCGCTTCACCCTTCGCCAGCTCACCTACCTAACGGAAACCGCACGGCAGGGCGGTTTTGCCCAGGCGGCGCGGCAGCTGAATGTCTCTGCGGCGGCTATCGCCTCGGCACTGGACAAACTGGAGGCCGCCACCGGCCTGACCCTGTTTGACCGGTTTCCGGCACAAGGCATGCGGCTGACCCGTGCTGGCGAGACGTTCGCCACCCAGGCCGAGGCACTGCTGACGCAGGCCGCTGCGTTGGACCGGCAAGCCGCGGATCTGGCGTTTGGCCGCACCGGCAGGATCCACATTGGCACCCATCACGCACTGGCGCAGCAGATCGTCCTGCCTGCGGTGCTTGCTTTCCGCGAAAGCCATCCGGGCGTCCGTATTGAGGTGAAGGAAGCGGACTACCCGGCATTGGTGGCCGCGCTGGACACTGGCGAGGTTGATGCGCTGGTGGTCTTTGACCAGGGGTTCGATCCCGGCCGGCATGAGATTGAAGTTCTTTTGGAGCTGCCGCCCCTGATTCTGTTGTCAGGCTCGCACCCTTTGGCAGCGAAAGCGCGGATCAGCCTGTCCGACCTGACCGGTCTGCCATATATCTCCGTCTCGCCCGCTGGCCCCGGGCCCAGTTACCTGCAACTGCTGCAGGCCGCAGGCATTCACCCCGAAGTGCCGTTCCAGTCCCAGTCACGCGAGCTTGTTCAGGCTTACGTCGGCAAGGGGTTCGGCTTCACGCTTGCCGGCTTCCCGCCCAAACAGGACTGCACAACTGAAGGCGACCCAATCGTTGCGCGGCCGCTCAAGGAAAGCATCGGTCATTACAGGGTGGTGATTGCCCGCTCGCGCCAAGCCGCGCAGACAGCGTTGGTTGACCGTTTTCGAGAGATTTGCAGGTCGCCGATCTCTATTTCCGGTCTTGCAGGTATCCATAGATCTGCAAACCTGTGAAGCTGCCGTTCGTCATTTCTGCAGCATCCGTCGCTCTGAGCTCGTTGCAGTCATCGCAGTCACCGCAGCATCTCTCCTCAAGTCCCGAACCGCCATGCCGAGGACGGGCCTTTGCGGACATTGGACCGGCGACCGAGATGCTGCGCTGCGGCCCGTCGAACCTGCCGTTCGCTGCGCTTGCGAAATTAGGGTTTGTAGAACTTACAATCTGCGGGCAAAGCCGCCACCTGAAGTCGTCGGTTTTAGGTCTGCTTTGCGATCAACACGCCAGCTCACGGTCGAATTGCATGCGAAATAATCTGACTCGATCCATTTGTTCATACGATCAGAATACAAATGACTTAAGGATATCCAACAAACTGCGGCCCAAACAGAGAAATGTGATTATCAAATTTGAGCCTCAGATAGCCGTGGCAGAAGGCAACTTTGTCTCCGTCAACTCAGATGCCAGCGTCAGTGAGAAATCCTGGTCTTTCTTCGACCTATGGGGTGTTGAGGATGGAAAGATCGTCAAGCATTGGGATGTCGCTTCATTCACCCCAACGGAAATGGCATGCGGGAACGGCAAGTTCTGATTTTAGGGGAGTATCGGTGGACCGGAATAGGCTGCCTCGCCAAGACAATTCGCTCGGCTCAGCACCTTGCGACGAAGCCGATTATTTTTTATCGGAAAGGCGCCAAACTGGCTGTTCACCAAAGCCTCGGATCATCTTCGCGCCCATATCTTCCATGTCGAACTCATCGTTGAGGATATGCGCAACGTTGCCCTGCACCGTAATCTGCATAGGTTCGGAAAACTCCTGAAGCCTGGAAGCCAGATTAACCGCTGGTCCGAAAATGTCGTAGACGTACTTTTGAATGCCAACGACTGACCCCACAACGGAACCCGAAGCCAACCCGATCCTGCACCGCCACTGGTGGGGGTGGCTCAGGTTTCGGCGATTCAGATAGCGCACGAACCTTATTGCCGTATTGGCAATCGCCTTGGCGTGATCTGGGGTTGGGTCTGGCAAACCAGCGACGGTTATGTAGGCATCACCGATCGTCTTGATACGTTCGCAACCAAACTGTTCACCGATGCGATCAAACGCGCTGTAGATATCGTTCAGTTCGGTTACAGTGACGCTTGGATCTTGCGCGGCGACCATCTCCGTGAACCCGACAAAATCGAGCATCAGCACCGACACCGGATCATAAAGCTGAGGTGTCACGACGCCAAATGTTTTGTACTCTTCATAAACAGATCGCGGCATCAGGTTCAGCAGTAGTTTTTCCACCTGTTCCTTTTCCCGCTTCAGCTCGCGCGTATTGCGTTCGACCATCATCGAGTATGAATCGATCATCGACTCCAGTTCTTTGATGCGGGTGATATTCTGGCAGACAAGAACAAGCACATCCTCATCTGCGACCGTAAAGTCGAGCGCGATGACTAACGTTCTGCGCTTTTTCTTGAAACTGATCTCAGACGTGTATCGCCGTGTCTCAAACAAGCTTTTTTGAACCGCAATCAGATCCAGATCAGGAAAAAGCTGCTGCAGGTGATCCGACTGATTATCACCAATGAACCACTCGTCAAATGTGTCATTGCGGAAACCGAACTTCAGCGTTTCACGATCCAAAAGTGCAACGCCCACACCAATCGCGCGCAGCAGTTGTTCATTGATGGCTTCTATAGTCATGGCTTACCTAACAATCAGGGAACGGCGTTTGCCGAATTCCGTAACAACCGCGTCAATGTCTTCTGCCGCTACGTTGTGTTTTTCCAGAGCACCTTGCAACACTGCTTCAAGCTCATCGAAATGGGCGTTCGTGATGTCCAGATGAGAATGCATGCGACGCAACTGTTCATCCGTGTACGAAGCCGGACCGCCAAGAAGTGACGCAATAAATTTGGTCTGGTGGTCGACCATCCGGCTCATGTCGACATTGTCAAAGAAGGGTCCGACCTCATCGTTTTCAAGAAGAATGTCATAGAATGAGATCACGATCTTGCTGATCCTCGAAAAACCACCGTATTTCTCATAAAGTGTAGGTGCAGCCATACTAAAACCTTTCCAAAACTGACTAATCGGACATGCCTGTCGCAAATCGTCACTGCTCTTTCGCATAAAGCCAAAGAGCAGTGAGTGCGGGTAATACGACTAGCGACGCTGCGCGATAAACTCGGCATATTCCGATGAAATGCACAGCGTTTCATTGGTCGAGATATCGAATTTCTCGATCAGCGCCATGATATCATTGCGCAGAGCGGCTTGCCCTTCCGCATCCAGAGCGTCAAACGCCTTTTGCATGGGGCCATAGAAAGTCCGGAAGTACTCCAGAAAGTGTTCCGCTGATCTGTAACGGAACATGAAGTTCTTGCGTCTAAACGACGTAACATCACAATTGGCACCGAAGGTGTCTTCGACCCAGTCCTGGCTTCCCCACAGAGCGGGTGATTGTACGCCAGCGGGCGGCGGCACGTGCTTGCCAATTGTTTTGAACAACAGGCCGATGAAGCTCTCAGGTGTCCAGTTCGCCATACCGATCTTGCCGCCATGTTTCACGACGCGCTGCAGCTCCGCTGCGGATTGCTGTTGATTTGGCGTGAACATTACCCCGAACGTAGATACGACGGCGTCAAACGATTGATCTTTGAACGGCAGGTTTTCCGCATCAGCGACCTTGTAGGTGACAAATAGATCTTCTGCCTTGGCGCGCTGGCTGCTGGCTTCTAGCAGGGCCTCGACATAATCCGTCGAGGTGACATTGCAAAAGCGCCGCGCAAAGGCCAGTGTGGCGTTACCATTCCCGGCTGCAACATCAAGCACTTTGGCATCCGGCATCATATCCATGGCCTCGGCAAGTTCTTCGCCGGTGATCTGGAGCGTCACCCCAACTTTGCTGTAATCGCCTGACCCCCAAGCAACGTTTTGCTTGGCTTTGATCACAGTGAAATCCGTTGTGGAATCGATTGCAGTTTGAATACTCATTTCTTGTTCCTCTTGGCAGTTACTGGCTTGACACCAGCGGTTGAAATCCGAGCTGCGACACAGAGCGCAGACGGCTTATGCAGCTTCCCGTTCCGGCCAGCTGATGTTTACGACGGGCCGTTCTGCGCTGGCCACGTGCTCAAGAATTCTCGAATTGGTCCACTCGGGCTGAAAAACCGGCGCCATGTGGCCAAGCTCTGGCAGCAATGCGCTCCTTGCGTTTGGCAAAGCCTTAGCAATAGCCACCGACACATGCTGGGTGATCTCTGGTGATTCCAGGCCGGTCATGACCAGCGTGGGAACTTCCAGACTGGACAGATCCTTTAGCGTCCAGTTTTCAGCAAACCCGTTGGCAAAATCGGTCATGATTGAAACGATCTGCTGAGCAAAGCGGGTTTGAGCGGGAACGGACAGCGCATCCCAGAACCCCTTTTCGTTCCAGAAGTCCAGAAAATGACGCATCCCAGCTTCGGCGTCGCCATCCGCAGCCGCAGCCGTCACTACGCCAGATAACAATTGGATCTGATTGAACAGTTGCCGGCTGACCATGTCCCCATGCTTGAGAAAGTGAAACGCGGCGGGTTCATAAATCGTCAGGCTTTTGACAAGATCGGGACGCATCAGCGCGATCTTGATGGCAATGCCGCCCCCATTGGAATGACCAACCAGATGTACGGCACGTCCCATGGCCTCAATTTCCCGGATCACGGGGATTGCTGAAACTGCTGCCCCCTTCTGCGCGAAGTCTCCGACCAGAGGGGCGCTGCCATAGCCAGGCAGATCGAAAGCATGCACTTCAAAGCGGCCCTCCAGATCTGCTGCCAGCTGGCTCCACTGTCCACCATTCGACGCTGAAGAATGTAAGGCAACAACAGGTGCGTTTATCGTTTCAGTAGGTTTAAATGAAATGGTCATCGTACTCACCCAATTGCATTAGCGATGGGAATTAACTGACCTTCCAATGTTTCAATGTGATTTCTGAAAGCAGCGCAAAATGTTTCATTTGTAGCTATGTGAACCAGGTCACTCAACGCGCTATCCACCTAGAATAAAAACAGATTTTAGGCAGCCACTGGAACGGAGTCGCACACTCTGAAACAATTGAAACACTAGGCTCTGATTTTGAAATGGCACTGAAACAATGATATCTTAGAAATTAGGGATGACGATGGGTAAGGCAAACGATCTGGCAGAAGTCGAGAAGGCAAGAGATCTTCTTCGTGACGCCATTGAAGCGCTCAAGGAAGGGTTCGCCCTTTACGATGACGATCGTCGACTTGTCATGTTCAATCAAAGATATGCCGAGATGAACAAAGGGGTCGCGGACCTGCTGGAGCCCGGTCTAGACTGGGAAATACTGATGCGGGAAACCGCGCGCCGGGGAATCTATGCCGACGCCATAGGCAACGAACAGCAATGGGTTTCAGATCGGCTGGCCAACGGTATCGAGTTCATTCAAGACTATGAGTTGACCGAAACTGACGGGCGAACTTATCTGGTTTCCGTGCATCCGACGGAACTCGGTGGTTTTGTTGTCACGCGCGAAGACATTACCGCCCGAAAGCAGGCCGAAGTCGAAGAACGCGACGGTGATATTCTGATCCGTAAGGTTCTGGATGCCAGCTCGGCGATTGTTACAATGGCACGGATTGGTGACGGTCAGATTTTGTACCGCACACCCGCCGCTCTTCAGATGTTCGGCCCCGCACGGTCAGCAAGAGAGCATTACCTCAGGCCAGAAGAGCGCGCGGATTTTATCACTTTGCTTTTGGCTGATGGGCAGGTGAAGGACTACAAACTTGATCTGGTTAACGCGGAAGGGAAAACCTTTCCCGCCTCGATTTCTTCTCAGTTGATTGACTACAAGGGCGAAGAAGTCATCGTTACCAGCATTATCGATCTGACTGTTCAAAAAGAGGCGGACGCCCTCATCCGTCAGGTCATGGAGGCCTATCCTGCCGCCATCAACATGACACATGCCGAAACCGGTGAAGTGCTTTTCGCCACCCCGGAAATCAGAGCGTTGTTTGGCGACTCCAAAAACTCAAAATCGTATTATGCAGATCCCAACGAGCGCCAACGCTATCTGAAGGATCTGCGACAGGCGGGCTGGCTGAAAGACCGCCGCATGGAATTTGTCGACGTTAATGGGCGGACGTTCTGGGCTGCAGATTCATCCCGCCTTATCGAGTTCAATGGTGAAGAAGTCATTGTTTCAAACACGCGCGACCTGACCGATGAGCTGGCGATCGAAGCAGAACTTGAAAAACAACGAGAGCTGGTGTTTCAGAACGAAAAGATGTCCGCCCTTGGCGAGCTGCTTGCCGGGGTTGCGCATGAGCTGAACAACCCGCTCTCCGTTGTTGTGGGCCATTCGCTCATGCTGAGAGAAGAAATTTCGGATCCCGATTTGACACTCAGAATCGACAAGATCGGCAACGCCGCCGAGCGCTGTGCAAAGATCGTAAAGACCTTCCTTGCCATGGCGCGTCAACAACCCAGCAAGATCGAACATGTCGATGTAGCCGGAATGATCGATACCGCAGCGGATGTAGCGGGTTACGGCAGCACGTCGGATGAAATTCGAATTCAGCGAAGCATACCTGCGGATTTGCCACCTATTGCCGGGGATGCTGATCAGCTGACGCAGGTCATTCTCAACCTGATAATCAACGCAGAACAAGCGATGACGTCGGCCGGCATCGGTGACGAAATCGTGTTGTCTGCCGAAATCAAACCGGACAAAGGGATTGTGGAAATTACAGTTCGGGACAACGGACCCGGAATTCCCAAGGCCATTCGTCAACGCATTTTCGAGCCATTTTTCACCACAAAAGAAGTAGGCGACGGAACCGGAATTGGATTGGCATTCTGCCACCGGATTGTCCTGTCTCATGGTGGTCAGATCGGGTTGGAAAAAGCCAACGAAACTGGAACTTGTTTTCGGATCACCCTGCCTGTCGCGGTGTCTGACGTCAGCACTACTGACGAGCCGCCTGAAATCTCACCGAACGTTGTCAGACACCGGGCCTTGGTCGTAGATGATGAAGTTGAAGTAGGTGAACTGAACGCCGAAATTCTTAGAAAAGAAGGGCTCCATGTTGATTTTGTCACGTCGGGTGAAGAGGCGCTCAGCCGTCTGCAATCTGCCAAATACGATATCTTTCTAAGTGATTTGAACATGCCGGGCATTGACGGTCGAAAGATCTATGAAGCTCTGTTGGTACATTTCCCTCATATGCTAAGCAGAACAGCATACATTACCGGCGACACAATGGGGGAAAGCTCATTGGGATTGCTGCGCGAATCCGGCCTTCCATACCTGGAAAAACCTGTCTCTCCGTCAGAGCTCAGAACGCTTGTCGGAACACTACTCGCCGACCAGAAGGACCTCTCCGATGGATAATCAAGACACTCACATACTGGTTTGCGATGACGAAATCGATGTGCGCGAGATGCTTCAGGAATACCTAAGCAAACGTGGTTACAGGGTTTCCGCCGCGTCTGGAGGGGAAGAACTTCGGACGATAATTTCAGCAGAGGCCGTAGATGTCATGATTATGGACATCAACATGCCCAAAGAAGACGGTCTATCAATACTGCGATCCCTTCGCCCAGAAAACACAACACCAGTGATCATGCTCACTGCGGCGGGTGATGTTGTAGATCGTATCATCGGTTTGGAAATGGGTGCTGATGACTATCTGGGCAAACCCGTCGATCTTCGTGAGCTTGAGGCCAGGATCAAGGCGATCCTACGTCGAGGGGCCATCACTGAACCGGCGTCTGTCACGAACGACAGTGATGGAGCACGTTTTGGGAACTACACGCTGAACAACGAAGCGGCAAAACTTCTGGCCCCGGATGGGTCCGAAGTTCAGTTGACCGCAATGGAATACAGGTTGCTAAAGGTTTTCGCGGATAACAAAGGGCGCGTCTTAAACCGAGATCAGCTATTGGAACAGGCACACGATCGATCCTGGGATCCTTTCGACCGCAGCATCGACATCAGAATTTCAAGATTGCGTCGCAAGCTCGAATCCAACCCCGAAAAGCCGGAGATAATCAGAACCGTACGCGGAATCGGTTACCTGTATGATCCAAAGTAATAACACCCGTGAGCAACTTGGGCTCACAACGGACCCCAGTGCCGTTGCAGAAAGGCTCCCTGCCCCGCCAATAACTGATCACACGGATCGGCCCAAAGCCGACATTCTTATACCCGGCTAGTCGACAAAGTTTCTTCCCCGAACCGGACCTTCGTGCACGGCGTAGCAACGTCTGGTGTGCGGATTAAGCTGCTGATTGCAGATGCTGCTCGGACCTGCCAAATTGAAGCGCCCAACAACCGCACTTCGGATTGGATCAACACTACATTATTCTGGAAGCCCTGCCTCGCGAAGACCTTTCTAGAAGCGCTCCTGTCCGACAGGGTCTGTGATCTGGATGTCGGTCATATCTTCAGATCAAGGCGCGGCTTCCAAAACGGGCGAAAAAGTTCGATCTTAGGACAACGGTCCATTACGACTTTGAGACCCGCGCTTTCGGCGAGTAATGCCGCTTTTTCGTCGTATACGCCGATCTGACCCCAAAGAACTTTGGCCCCGATTGCGATTGCCTTCTCGGCGAAACCATAGAATTCTTCCTTGGGACGGAAGACGTCAACCATATCAATGGGTTTGTCGATCTCTTCCAGTGAGTGGTAGACCTTAAAACCCCTGATTTCAGAGACGTTCGGGTTCGGATTGACCGGCAATATATCGTACCCGATTTCACTGAGCTGCCGCAGTACGCCGTAGCTGAATTTGGTTTTGTCAGCGCTCGCGCCGACCATCGCGATAGTTTTGACGGACTTCAGAATGTCGGCAAGATATTTAGGGTCGTAATCATACAGTCGGTCGATATCTGCTTCGGGCATCGGTTAACCTTCCTTTGGCGTCGCAATGTCCGCCTTGAGTTCATCGGGTCTGAGCGGATCAAGAAATGGATTACGATAAAGCTTGTCGTGACTCTCGACCCCGATCTCCAATGTGATGTTAGACGTCGCGCGTGCCACGCACAGGATCACGTAGCCGTTTGTGATTTGCCGATTGTTGAGGGCGACCTGTCGGCGCTGATCCACCGTGCCTGCGGTCAGCTTGGCCGCGCATGTGATGCACCCGCCGTATTTGCAGCCATATGGCAAATCAACGCCCTGCTCGCGCAGCGTGTCCAGAAGTGGGCGTCGCGCGTCCACCTCATATGTCGCGCCATCCCTATTGGCGATTGTCACAGTATGCGTTGTCATAGCCAAATGTCGCTTGTGCAGTCACCGCCTGGATACCGACTCTCGTGACATCGCGAGGGGCCATTTGGCTCTTTCCCAAAGTCCACGATGAAGTCTTCGTTGATCTTCATTCCGCCGTTTTCGGGGTCGCAGTCAATCATAACCATCACCCCGCCCTTTTCGCGGATCTCGGGATAGAATTGATTGTCCCAAGTCGAGAACAACGAGGTGGTGACATAGAGCCTTCGTCCGTCGAGAGAGAGTTGGAACATCTGCGGCCCACCAGCGACCTCAACCCCATTAACGGTTGGAGCCTTGCCCAAAAGACCGCCCATGAACACCTGACCGGTCAGCTTAGGGTTATGTGGATCGGTGATATCGTACTGGCGCATGTCGCCATGCAGCCAATTGTTGAGATAGAGGTATTTGTCGTCCATCGAGATCAGAATCGCCGACATCACCCCCGGCAACGGGATAGGCCACTCGGGGTGCATCTCATTATCGACGTCGATGATCTTTTCCCATTGCCACTTATTCGTGTCGTCCTTCCACCAGTGAATGACATTGGTCGACAAAGCCGCGCCACAGAACCCATGGGTACTGTCTGGGTCGTGGTGAAACTTGACTTCCAACGGCAATAGCCCGTCTTCACCCAGATAAAAGCTTTCAACAGGTTCGCGCTTTTCAAAATCCCAAAAATGCAGCTCACGCCCGTATTTCAGATGGCCCACTTCCTCCAGGTCGAAGCCCGGCATAAAGGTGTTGGGCGCGGCCCATTCTGAACTCACCATCACGTTGTGGCGGGGCTGATACCAAAAGTCATAACCGAATTTTATTCCGCCCATGGAGTTTTCCCAGCGGCCGACGATGTTGAACTCCTTATCGAGATGCAGATAGCCGCCCGGAGCTTCGCCTTTGGCGTTTCCAAGAAAGGAAATGATGATTTCAGAACCCAGGCAATGCACCGTATGCGGTCCAGAAAGATCGGCCTTGGCCTTGATCTCGGTCCCGTCGATAACCTTGTGCAGCCGCGGCGCGCGCGGGTCGGTGGCGGTATCGACTATGTGAAGGTTGTTGGAACGCACGCCAGGCAGGATCAGATACTTACGCGACATGGAACCGTCGTCATGACAGGATGAACAGGCATTCCAGCCCATATGATGAAGCTCATCCCCGATCCCCGGCATTTCCAGCCGGTGGATCACCTGAGAGTATGTCGGGCTTTCCGGGTCTACATCTACCGTCGCAAGGTAGTCGGGCTTCTGAATGCCCGTGCCTGTATATATCGCAATCGTATACAGAAGCTTCTCGCGAGGGGCCTGAATCGCCTCTTGCGGGCTGGCGTAGCCCGGTCCGCAACAAGCACCACCCATCTTAGCACCCTCCCTTGATTACAACATTTGTATCGTATATCAAAATTCATATTATCGTATAGTGAGAAAAATGCATCTAGAACGTTTAGCGCTGATATTGGAAGTCGTAGGTCAAAAAGGACGTGCGACTGTAGCTGATATTTGTGCGCAATCCGATCTCCCCAAACCGACCGCCTATAGACTGGTTCAAGACCTCGTTTCGTCTGGTCTGCTTGAGACGTCCGCGCGAGGAGAATTTTCCGTAGGAACAAGATTGAAGCGTATTGCGCTGAGTGATCACTCTGATCCCGCGCTTATAGAATTAATCGCACCCGTCCTCGCCAAGGGCGCGCGGGATTACGGTGCTGCTTTTTTTCTTTCCCGACTGCGCGGCGATTGGGTCGAGATCATTCACGTGGTCACACCAGAAACGGGTGTGTCTTATCTTCATCCCGGTGTGGGCAAGCGTCCATTGCACGCTTGCTCTTGTGCCAAGGCAATTGCTGCGGTGTCACCAAAGTTGTTATCCAGCAACCGACTGAAAGGGCAACTCAAACAATACACCAACCGGACGATTACCAATCCTGAAGATCTGGCGGCAGAACTTGATGCTGTCCGAGCGAAGGGTTACGCCGAATGTGTGGAGGAACTGGAACGGGGCATTAGTTCTGTGGCCACCGCTTTGGCGAATACTGGTATCGGTTCAACAATATCCATTGGCGCAACAGCGTCCATTCGGGTTTTCACACCCAATATGCGAGAAAAAGTCGGGCAAGCCTTAACCGCGATGTCGCAGGAACTTTCATTTACGCTGGGCTGGGATGATGCGGGTGTGAATAGGATATCCGCATAGGATGACGATCAACCTACCGTCAACGATCCAACCCACGTACAGGATCAACGCGGTTGATACCCTGAATTGGTCCATTGGCAAAAGGGGGAGGCAGGAAATGGAAGATGCAATGCTCGGAGGATTTCTAGCAGTCAACGTAAAGCCGGAGCATCGACAGTCTTTTTTGGATGCCAGCATATTCAAGGCGCAAACTGTTGTCAGCGAAGACCCCGAGGTTTTTCAGTTTCAGATCATGATGGATGAAACAAACCCTAACCGTTTTTATTTCTACGAGGTGTTCACAGACGAAACAGCGGTTCAGGACCATTGGGAATCTGAAACATTCAAGAATTGGTTGAACACTGTCCAAACGATGCTTGAAGGAGAAATCGAGTTAATTGCAAGGATGCGCTCGCTTTTTCCAACGGCAAAAGGCTTTAAGGCACAAAAACCGAGCTTACTACAATGGTGAAATGACTGATTGGTTTAGGGTTGCCATTGACCAGAAGAGCTGACGATTTGTGAGGCATGGCCGCTAAGAACTGACCACTCGGACGGCCCAGAGCCGACATTGTGCACCCCGCCTGAATGCTGCATCCGCAGCCCGCTTTGCTGCCATTCGCTGCGGGAGCAAAAAACGGAACTGCCGCTGTTCACAGTTTGTGGGACTTTTCTGCCCTTCGCCTGTTCGGGATCAAGAACGCAGGCAGCCCAAACCGGGCATACGAATTGTCACCGCAATTTTAAACTGGGCGGGTGATTTGTTATCGAGATGTTTGATTGCAGATTTCAGATGATAGGAGTGCGCTAGTTGCGCACCCCAATTCTTTGCATGGTGCCGTTTATTGCCGCTTCAGCATCCGTTTCGCAGCGGCTTCCAGACTTTCATAGCTGTCGCCAGACACCGATACGGCCACTTTCTGGATTGTTCCGCCTTCGAATTCTCCCGGTGTGCTGTACAGTTGGCTGACTGCGTCGCCGCTATCGTATCCGATACACAACCCATCGCCGGACAATGTGAATTTGCCAGATTGGGCGCGCATATCGCCTGAAGCCACCTCTTGATCATCAATGTAGAGCTTCATTGAGCCCAGAACCTCACCGTTGTCACCTGTGCCAGTCGCATCAAACTCCATGCCCAAGGTGTAGGTGCCGGGTTCCAGCTCTGCGTTGGACTCAAAGGTCTGCTCGGGCTGAATTCCAAGGAAGTTGTAGGTGTAGTACAACTTCTTGTCCTTCACGACCAATGCATGGCCGCCAAAGCGCGAGCCATGGGCAAAAATCACGCCGCCCGCGTCTGCATCTTCGATCTCGACATTCGCGAGGATCTTGTAGTCCCGCCCACGTATGTTGACGGCTACGCCTTCTGGCACACAGGTCGTGTTCGGATAGTAGACATAGGTGTCACGTGGGGGTTCGGCCGTTGGACGCTCGATTCCAAGGATTTCCACTGCGCTTCGGTCGTCGAGAGGCAATACATTGTTTTTGGCGGCCTCATCAAACCAGACCTGGATCAGCTCTTGCAACTTTTCCGGCTCCTGTTCCGCGAGGTTGTTTGCCTCGGAACGGTCGACGTCGACGTGATAAAGCTCCCAAACATCTTTATCAAAGTTGCTTGTCCCGGTCAGCGGCGCATGAACGGCGACGGCCTTCCAGCCATCCTTCCAGATGCCGCGCGTGCCAAGCATCGTGTAGTATTGCACCTCTTTTTGGGTGGGATCGTCCGGTTCTGCGTCAAAGGTGTATGCCATCGACACACCGGATAGTGGATACTGTTCGACGCCATTGTTTGTCGCGGGCATCTCCAGCCCGGTGATCTCCAGAATAGTTGGAACGATATCAACCGAATGGTGATACTGGTGTCGGATTTCTCCCCCATCGCTGATGCCGTTTGGCCAGGACATGACCAGCGGATCATTGGTTCCGCCAGCATAATTCGAATAGCGCTTGAACATCTTGAACGGAGCTGAGAAGGCAGCGGCCCAGCCTGTTGGATAGTGATTATAGGTGTCAGGGCTGCCCAGCGTGTCGAGATATTTCATATTCTCCGCCAACTCGTCCGGAAAGCCGTTGAAAAATTTGTTCTCGTTAACAGATCCGTTTGGAGACCCTTCACCAGAGGCTCCATTGTCGGCGGCGTAGATGATCAGGGTGTTTTCATACTGTCCTGTTTCTTTCAGGTAATCGACAATTCGCCCAATCTGACTGTCGGTATATTCCGAGAATCCTGCGTAGACTTCGGCCATGCGAACGAACAGTTGCTTTTCGTCGTCATTGAGAGTGTCCCACGGGCGAATGGTGTCATCCGGGTTGGCGATCTCTTCCGGCAGAAAGTTCAGTTCCGTATTAACCGTGCCTTCAGGTACAATTCCCTTTTCGATCATGGCCTTTGTGATTTCTTCACGATAGACGTCATAACCTTCATCAAAGACGCCTTTGTATTTGTCGGACCATTCCGTTGATGCGTGATGGGGCGCATGATTGGCGCCAGGGTTGAACCACATGTACCAGGGTTTTGATGGGTTTGTCGCTTTCTGGTCGCGCAGCATCGAAATAGCCTGGTCAGCCAAATCCTTGGACAGGTGATAGCCGTCTTCTGGGCCATAGGGTTGTTCTATGAAACGGTTATCTTCGACAAGGTCAGGATACCATTGGTTGGTTTCTCCGCCCAGGAATCCATAGAACCGGTCGAAGCCCTGGTTCAACGGCCATTCTGTGCGGCTTGCACCCGAAGCGACGTCCTGCTCGGGGACGTTGTGATTCTTGCCAATCCAGAATGTGCTATAACCATTGGCCTGCAAAACTTCAGCTATTGTGGTCACTTGCGGAGGCAACCGTCCGCTGGCCCCCGGAAACCCGTCCGCGGTTTCCGTGATCGCTGCCATCCCGTTGAGATGATGGTTGCGGCCGGTCAACAGGGTCGAACGCGTTGGCGAACACAGTGCAGTGGTATGCCATTGAGTAAACGTCAGCCCCTGTTCGGCAAGATCATCCATCGTCGGCATATTGATTTTGCCGCCATAGGGCGACCACGCACCCAATCCGGTGTCGTCATAAAGGACAAACAGGATATTTGGTGAACCTTCTGGTGCCGCCTTCGGTGTGAACGGCGTCCAGTCTGACTGAGAGTCTCTGACATCCAACTCGATCTTCCCGTTGAAGCCAGGAAAGCCGAGAGGTTCTTTCATAACCGGGTCATCCTGTGCCAACACTGCAATCGGACTCAGGGCAATTATCATCCCCAAAGTGGTTGTGCGTCTAACCATCAATCAAACCTCCCAAAGAAATCAAAAGAAGAACAACAATAGCTACGAGTTCTTCGCGTTCATCCTATCATTGCGAAGTTTTCGATCAATTGTTGAGAATCGCGTGGCGCCCTTGGGGGGCCGCAGGCCCAACTTTGCAAAATCCGCTTACTACGCATAGCCGCTGCTCTTGAATTGCGCAGCGTCGGTCAAAGTGGGCTCGAACAGTCCTTGGAGCAAGCGCAACACGTTTTGATAGGATGCTCCGGTCAACGTCGGGTTGTCGTTTTGGGAGGGCATGGCGGATCGGAGGATCAGTCATGGAAACACCAAACTTACCAGCAATTCGCGCACTTCGCCCTGCATGGAACAAGGGTCGCATTGTCGGTCAGAAGCGACCATTGAAACCAAAGCATGTCTGGGCAATCCGGGTGCGACTTGAACTGGCCGAGAACCATCGCGACCTCGCGCTAATCAACATGGCCATCGACAGTAAATTGCGCGGCTGTGACCTGGTGAAGATGAAAGTCGTCGATGTCATGGCTTCCGGCCAAATCAAAGAACGGGCATCGGTTCTTCAGAGCAAAACGCAGAAGCCTGTGCGCTTCGAGATTTCAGAGGGCACACGAGCCTCTGTCGAAAAGTGGATGGAACACGAGTTGATGGTCGGCTCCGAGTACCTATGGCCGGGTCGTTTCCACGAACGGCTACATATCTCGACACGCCAATATGCACGGATTGTTCGTGACTGGGTCACGTCAATCGACCTTGAGGCAACCGCCTACGGAACCCATTCAATGAGAAGAACCAAGGTCACTCAAATCTACAAGAAGACCGGAAATCTTAGAGCCGTTCAGCTCCTTCTCGGCCACACCAAGATGGACAGTACGGTCAGGTACCTGGGCGTTGGCCATCGCCGAAGACATTGAAATATAGTGCAGTTGGGTCGCCTTCAAGGGCGGCCCAATCCTGCCTTTGCTTAAGCAGCGCTCCGCGGCGCTGCAGCTTCCCCAAAGCAGTCCTTCGGCAACCCTTGCTTATGCCCCTTCTTCATAGCGCTTACGTTCTGCATCCGTCGCATTGCGCCACTCCGCGCGAAGTAGGTCCATTCGCCGAGGGATACTGTCTTCGAGGACCTCCGCCTCAATGATCCGTTCCGTCCGAAAGTAACGAAAGCCATCTCGCATCTCGCACCATGCGGCGATGATGCGGCTGGTGTCCCGATAACCCAGCAGTATGGGCCAGATCACACGACGGGTCTTTTGACCTGAGTGGTCCGAATACTTCAGGGCTATCTTTTGGCGGCGCCGAATAGCCAGACGAATGGCAGCGGCGCCGAGTACTTCATCCGGCCGAGCGACAGGCGCGACGCTTACCGCCGGCTGAAGAAACGACGTCCGGTACTTGTCAGGTGCGACTGCTTCCAGCTTGGTGATCAGCTTCTCTGCCGCCAGCGCAAGCTCGGGTTCGCCTCGGGTCCGGACCCACAGCATGCCAAGCGTAACGGCCTCGATCTCGTCCGGGGTCAGCATTAGCGGTGGCATATGAAAGCCGGGCTCCAACACATAGCCGACCCCGGCCTCGCCATTGATCGGCACGCCCTGACCTATCAGCGCAGCAACATCGCGATACACCGTACGCTTGTTCACGCCAAGTTCTTCACCAATAGACTGGGCAGAGATCGGGCCTTTGGCACGTCTCAGGATCTCGATGACTTCAAATAGCCTGTCGCCGCGCCTCATTTGATCTCCTTTCGATGAAACAGAGCATACTGACAGGATGCTGACAACACGCTGTCAGCATAGGCGCGGTAGAAGCAGGAAAGACATCAAAAAAGGAGGTCAAAATATGGGACACTTCATTACTCTAACGCTCGCCGCTGTTATGCCAACAGCACTTGTTGCGGAGCCAGCAGAGCAGCGGGGAACCGCGCCGATCATGGCCATGGGCGCCTACGTGCCGACGGACGATATGGAGGAATCGGAGGCCTTCTACCGCGCCCTATTCGACAGCGCCCCCGCAATCGGGCTGCCGGATTTTGTGGCCTTCGACGTGGCTGGTGGCTGGTTCGCAATCGTGTCACGGGACAAGTACGCACCGGGGTCCGAGGCAGGTTCGGGCGCGGTTCCCTACTTGCAATCCGCCGATCTGGAAGTCTTGCACGCCCGCGCCACCGCTGCCGGTGTGACCGCGCCGGAGATCATCGAAGAGCCGGGTATCCACCTGCTCAAGATTACCGACCTCAACGGTCAGCTGATCGAGTTTTTCAGACTGACCGGTCAGTGACGCCCACAATACTCAGCACAAACTCAAAGGACATCGCACCATGCAGATGAACTACTTCGTCGTCGGTACCAACGACATGGCCGCCGCAACGCGCTTCTATGACCAGCTTTTCGGTCAATCGGGCGTGGAGCGTGTCTCGCCCACTGATAGAATGACATACTGGCTCGGACCTGGCTTTGCCTTTGCAGCCGCCATCCCGTTCGACGGAAATCCCGCCACGAATGGCAACGGAACCATGGTCGGCTTCAGCGTCGGGTCGGCTGAAGAGGTCGAAAGGCTGCACGCATTGGCCATCGAGCTTGGTGGCATGAGCGAAGGCGAACCGAACCAACGTGGACCACGCTTCTCCGCCTATGTCAGGGATCTGGACAGAAACAAGATTTGCCTCTCCGCCTGAGGCAGGTGGCAAACGCACTTTCCGATTGGAAGGAGAAGTCTTTGAAACTCGTTCTTTTGGGCGCGAATGGGCGGACAGGTAAGCTTGTACTCGAAGCTGCGCTTGCAAAGGATATAGACGTCACATCGGTCGTTCGTTCTGCAGGCTAAGCACCCGATCTCCAGCATAAAAGACTGCAAGTGGTGGTCGGTGATCCCTGTGGCCCCGTGTTCCTCGCATCAGTGTTTCGCGATCATGACGTCGTTATTTCGGCCTTGGGCGGTCGGCTGCCTTCGAAAGTCGCGACATCGGTGTATTACCGATCTGCGGTCGCCATCGTCGTAGCTGCGTCCGTGACGGGCCTCAAACGAGTTCTGGTGACCTCGACGGCTTTGCTATTTCCAGACCAAATGCTGCTGGGAAAGCTCCTTCGTTTCGTTGTGCCGAACGTTGTGCGCAGCGCCGGTCGCATGGAGGATATCATGGAAAGGTCTGGCCTTGACTGGACCTCGGCCCGCGCGGGTTTCCTCAATGTCTCCAACGTGGCGACATACCGTGCCCAAAGAGATGCTCTCCCCGAAAACGGAACAGCAGTTTCCCGATTTGCCCTTGCACAATTCCTGATTGATGCCATCTCCGACCCTGAGACCCATGGGGCGGCATACGGCGTGTCGCAAACGAGCACATGACAAAAATCACCTTCACGCGCCTATCCGAGATCGCGGTCGAGGATATTGCGAAGCATATGTCCGATACAGCTCTGGCTCAGCACATGCCTTTGCTCCAAGGCAATTGGGACGAGCGGCGCACAGCTGACTTCGTGGCAATGAAGGAAGCCAAGTGGGAGCAGGACGGGTTGGGCCATTGGGCAATTCTGGCAGACGGCGCGTATGTGGGATGGGGCGGCTTTCAGCGCGAGGGTCTTGACTGGGACTTCGGCCTGGTTCTAAAACCCTCGGCCTTCGGGTTGGGTATGAGGATAACCGTTCAGGCGCTGGAGTTTGCGCACGGCGACGATCGCATCCCATCCGTGACGTTTCTGCTTCCACCTAGTCGCACAAAATTGGGGGCTTTGAAGCGCATGGGCGCAGAGTTTGAAGGCGAGTTGACATACGATGGAGCGCTGTTCCGAAAGTATCGTCTTTCAACCAGTGTCGCTTGAAACCGGCGCAGACCAGACCTTGGCCGGGATCCTGAAATGCTGCGAGTGCAGCCCGCTTTGCGGACATTTGCCGCAAGCCTTAAAGTAAGGACCTGGATGAACCCACAGCAGATCTACTTTGCCCGGGCCCATGCAACATCTGTATAGCGCCGCCTAGTCTACCCGGCGCCGGAATTCGGACTCGAATACACCGAATGAATAGACATTCGCGACGAATTTGACCGCGCCCGTTGATTTTTCCCGGTCGATATAAACGTTGCTACACTCTTCGCGGCCGACATGGACCGCCTCCGAGCGATGGCAGTACTGACTGTCCCGGATTGCCCAACGCGACGTGATTGGTTGGCCATCCATCCAGCCGAAATGCATAACGGTCACACCCTCGGACGGATGATCCTGCCGGTAGGGCATACCGAAGGGGCCGGTGTCGATAAATTCCTCGTACTCATCCGAAAAGAGCGCGACCAGTTCATCTTGCTCCAATCTGTCGGCTTCCCGCCCCTTCTCGAAATCGAATGGCGAGGCTGGCATTCCGACGGCGGAGAGCGCTTCAGCCCACGCCGCATAGAGAGCCGGATCTGAATACCGACCGAAGTAACCCTTTTGCCAAAGGAGATTGTTCCAGACTGTTTCCTTCAGAAACAGGTCCATGAACCGCTTCCCGATCTCAATATCCCCGTTCACGGCATGCGCCGCCGCCGCAAATATGTACTGGTCAATCCGTTCGCTTTCTTCGGGCGGGACACGGTTCAGGAGCACAAGCGCCAGGTCGACCTCGCCCAAGAGAAGGCGATGAAAGGCAAGATCTCGCAATTCCGATGCATTTAGCCGAGGCGAAAGGTCTTCGTAGGCTGTGAATTCGTTGCGCGCTTCGTCATAGCGCCCGGCCGCGAGAAGAGCCTGACCCAAAACGTACCGCAGCCGGGGTTCATCAGGTTGCAGGAAGACGGCACCCCGGGCCTCGGTCAGGGCAGCATTCCATTGGCGTTTCTCGATTTTTATGCCGATCTGAATCCCGAGGGCATCCGGATGGGTATCGTCGATTTCCAGGATGTGGCTGACCGTTCGCTCCGCTTCGTTGAACGCGTCGAGCGTATATCGGATGGTGTTGTAGCTGCGGCTCCAGATGATGAAGTTTGCGGTGGCGTAGCCTGCATGGGCAGCCAGAAAATCGGGATCCCACTCGATCGCGCGTTCGTAGAGAGGGAGAGATTGTTCTAGTTCGAAGAAGTTCCCGCTGGCTAGGAACCTTTCGGCTTCGGCATAGGCTAGGAACGCACCGATATCGGTTGTGACCGGAGCCTGCAACACGGAGCGTTCCGGTGCCGACAAGGGACCCACAAGTTCGGCGGTGGCTCTTTGTTTGAGTCCGGCCAAAAGATCGAAGAAGTCCCCAGGCGCACCGCTAGCGCTTTCCTCCCAGACTACCGCGCCAGCATCGCCGAAATCCCTGAGTCTTACGGCCAGTTCAATCCGGTCACCCACACGGGCCGCCATTCCGTCGAGAACGTGACGTATGCCGGTATCCAAGCCGATCTCACCGGGTTCAGGCGCAATTCCCTTGTATCCGAGGGAGACGGAGTGCGGGACAGTTTGCAAGCCCTCAACCCGCGACAGCGAAGCGATGAAATCCTCGGTTGCGGCGTCGGCAAACTGCCGATCTCCGGCCGTGGCAGCGGTGAATGGGAGTATCAGCAGTCGGTCGCCCTCCGTCTGAGATGGTGCCAACCAAAACCAGGCAAGATATCCCGCAACAAGAAGCACCAAGGCAATCGCCACGGCCCCGAAGCGCAGGGTCGGCTTTCGCGTGCGGCGGGCAGTGACGACGGTACCGGCATCTTCGGGGTTCGGAAGCACCGTAAAGGCTGTGATTGGATCCTGGATGTTCTTGACCTGTTGCGGGCCAAGATTCACGAAGCCGAGGTCGAGCTTACCGTGGACGTTCAGAAAGACCGGTTCGGATATGCAGATCCCTCCGGGGTCGGCGCAACCTTCCAGGCGGGACGCGATATTCACCCCGTCACCGAAGATGTCGTCGCCATCATGCACGATCTCGCCGAGATTGATACCGATCCGGTAGGCGATACGGCGGTCTTCGGGAATGCCCACTTCGAGTTCGGGCATCTCACGCTGCACCGCGACGGCCCATTCGACGGCGCTTACCACGCTTGAGAACTCAAGCAGCGCGCCGTCGCCCGTCGTCTTGACAATTCGTCCCCCGAAGCCCCGCACTGCGGGGTCGATCAGATCGGTCCGGATCGCCTTTTGGCGCGCCAAGGTGCCAGCCTCGTCTAATTGAACGAGGCGGCTGTAGCCGACCATGTCGATCGCAACGATGGCCGCCAGCCGACGTTGAAACATCTCCTGAACCAAACCGATCCCTCGCGCCGCGTTTGCGGACAGTATAGGAAATTCTCCGAAAGATGACGAGTTAGGTGATTAAGGCCGATGCCCGAAGTCACCTGTGCATGCCCGTACGGTTCAGTGCGGCCCTTACCGGACTTTAGTCGGTCGTTCAGCATTCTGCAGTACGGCTCGACATTGCGGACATTCGCTGCACGTGCGCAATCAGAAGATGGGTGAATTTACAGTTTGCGGACAAAGCTGCCATTCGACTGAACCGGCAGAATGCGTGTGTGGTATCACAGCTCCGCTGCTTCCGGGTAAGGAACCACATCTCGGAACCTGTAGTCGTCATGCATTTCCCAATACTTCGCCAAGATGGTATTCGAGAGGGCTCCAAGAACACCCGATCCGACAGGTTGCCCATCGACCTTGGTGACCGGCATGACACCCCCGGCGGTCGACGTCACAAATACCTCGTCAGCGGTCTTCAGGGCTGTGACAGACACGTCCTGCGTGCGACATTGGATGCCCAATCCTGCGCAGATATCGAGTATGGTTTGGCGCGTAACTCCCAGCAAAACGCTGGTGTCAGGGGTTGAAACCACGCCATCCCTGATTGCGAAAACGTTGAACCCGGGGCCTTCGGACACGTTGCCATTACCGTCGACCAGAATCGCAGAATCTGCGCCTTGGTCATAGGCCGCATAAAGCCCCTTCACCATGTCCAGCCAATGATAATTCTTGATGGTAGGATCAACCGAGCTTGGCGGAATGCGCAACACATCGGTCACTGCCAGATGCAGTCCGTGCTCCATCTGCTCCTTGTTGGCGACCGAGCCGAAAGGAATGGCAAAGGCAATGAAACGGTTTTCGGCGTCCCTTGGGTCGCGGCTGAATGTCGGGGAAGTTCCTCTTGTGCAGATGAACTCGACATAGGCGTTCCGCAACTCGGATAGCGCCACGCAATTGTGCAAAATTTCAACCACCTGCGCCTGATCATAAGGGATGGACATATGCAACTCTTCAATGCCGCGAAAGAAGCGGTTCAGGTGGTCGTCCAGCCTGAAGAAGGCACCTTTCCACACATGGACCACATCATAGGTCGCATCCGAATGCAGGAACCCATAGTCCAGCACCGAGAGCTTTGCCTCATGCATTGGCAGGTACTGACCGTCCATATAGGCCACCCCCGGGGGATAGTTGCGAGAATCAATGTGTCTTTGGGACAGAGTAGGCAATTTGCTCATGATCGGGCTTTCAGCGAACGGGTTTGGGTTACCAGGTTGAGCGTATGGAAAAATACTGGGCAATTTACCCCATTAGGTTAAGCTCTTCGAGCAAAACGCATCAAATTCAAGGGTGGAGTCGAACAGAATGCCATATCCTCTCGACGATACAGACAAAAGGCTTCTTCATGTCCTCCAGCGAAACAACCGGTTGTCGGCTGATGAGCTGGGAGAACAGATAGGCATTTCGCGGTCTTCGGTGCAGCGGCGCATGAAACGCTTCCGGGAGGAAGGGATCATCGAGGCCGACATATCCGTGTTGTCCGCAAAGGCAGTGGGCCGCCCTATGACCTTCATTGTTGAGGTTGAGCTGGAGCGAGAGCGCACTGACCTTCTGGACGAATATCGCCGCTCAATGCTGGCGCTCGATGATGTGCAGCAATGCTATTACGTCACCGGGCATGCCGATTTCATTCTGATTGTCACTTCGACCGACATGGAAGCTTATGAGGAGTTCAGCCGTCAGGTCTTCACAGATAATCCAAACATCCGCCGCTTTCATTCTAACGTTGTTGTGAACCGGGTAAAGGCGGGGCTTCAGGTCCCGCTGTAGTGCATTGAGAAGAAGTAATCCACTGAATGGTTGGCGTCAGTTTGGGCTCAAACCGGTCATCTGACGGTTTCGGTTGGACATCGTGCCGGTTCAGACGGCAGCAAGGTTGGCTGTGCGGACCAAAGCAGCCGTTCGGTTGTGGACCAATCTGGATAAACAGTGCACTAGTTAAGTAACCTCGTAGATAGGGCATTCACACTTGAACCGTACGCACTTCATTCTGATAAGCTTAGTTTTCGTTTTCATCACCGCGATGACCACAAGGATTGAAGCAGATGAGTCTCAAAGAAGCGTTGGACTGCACCATTGGGTCAAGGGCAACGAATGCTATCGCTCAGAAGACTGGGAATGTACTTTATCCAGTTGGACTGCTGCGCTTTCGGCGACAGAATTCATCGAATGGCAAGAACCGAAGAGCACGCTCAATGGCATGTTTGGCCTTGCCCAAGTGGCTATATTAACAAGCAAGAATTGCACAGCGGCCGACAGTCTTGCCGAAATTGCGACCGTCAAGAGAGTAATATCAGACGCGGCAGAAGAGCTATCTGAGTTAGGTCGACTAACCCTGTCACCAGTTGAAGTTTTGGCTTTCGTCACACCGTCTCTGGACATATGCAGCGCTCTAATATGCAAGTTGACGAACGACGAAGAATGCATGGAAGAAAGACTTCGGTCGCTTAATATCGGTCGGCTCGAAGAACTCGATTTTCTTGGTTTGCTACCGAGTGAACTCGCTACCACAGATGCTGTTGCTGAGCTAATTCAGCCGTTTTTCGATAGCCGTTAGGCAGTTAAAACTAGGCAAATTATGATGCTAGCTAAAACGATTTTCTTTCCGCTTCCGGGCTCGGAGCCGACATTCGATCATTTCACTCAGGCAATTGACAGGCATATAGGCGCCCAAAGTCGGCAAAGCGCTGTAAGCAGCCGTGTGCACCCACAGCATCTCAATCTGGCCGCAATGACCGCTCAGGGCTCTAAGCTGACGTTCGCCGCGGCAATAGCCAATGAGCGCAAGGAGCCGTCCGCACCGCCCAAATTGCCTGAACACATTAGCTTGATAGCGCGGTTATCGCCTTAGCACTCAGCTACGTGCGAGAGCGCCAAGGCATTTGGCCACAATTGGCAAGTGCGACGTGGTGCCAACCAAAAGTGCAATCGACGACTTGGCAGCGCCCCTAACTGCCTGTGGCCAAACGCACTGGCTTCCCATGAGGTGTTTTTAGGTAAGCTTCTTCCCACGCGTTTCTATAATGGACGACTTCCTCCGGAACTGCTGCGCCCAGTTCGTCCAGCAATTGCTCGAGAGTTTCCAGCCACGCATGGAAATAGTCGTTGCCCCCGTCCAGGTCCCGATCCAGCCCGTGGCGCTTTAGCGTCTGCGAAAACCGTGCGGCCCAGTCGGGCCAATCGAAGCGCCCAGCCTCGTTCAGGGCCACGGTTACCGCGAACGCCTGGGCGTGCCAGGGTTCGGCAAAAACAGGTTCAGGTGCGGAATAATTGGCGCAATCGTTCATGCAGACTCCAGATAGCTTTGCCAGAGGTCCAGTACGACTTCGTCCTTTGAGTTTTCCGGGTCCGCCCACAATTCCGAAGCAGGAAAAACTACCGCATAAAGCGGCTCTGGTGCCTCGCCAAACCCGTGCGCATTAGAGTCCGGCAGCACATGCGTGCCGTGCAGCCGCATGATCTTCCCCGTCGCACCAGATGCGTAAATCGGCAGGCGCGTGTGACCGCCATCAACCAGTCGATTAGCGGCCGGGTGCAAGGTGCGTACAATTTGCCCAATCTCGAACTGTGCAGGTACAACTGACGGCCGATCTGCAGGCCCGCCCTTGGCAAGGGCCGCAGCAACAGATTCGGCTTTCAGAACGCGGGGCGACAATGGGTGGGCATCGTCCGAACTTGCCCCGGACAAATCATCCACAGTCAGAACGCCGGATTCCACAAGCAGATCAGCAAGGCCCGATATCCACTTTTCATAATAAGAAAACCGCGTGTAGTCCTTGGGTGACAATCTTTCGCGCACATGGCGCGAGACGTCGATATTCCATTGTCCCAGAAACCCGGCGGCCAGCGTCACCGCCAGCGCGCGTTCGTGCCAGTCCTCGGCAAAAACCGGTGCATCCTCGGCTTCGGGCTTTACCGCGCCATCGCCAAAGCGGCCGCCCATATCGTGCACACGAGTCACAAGGGAACCCCGGGCAGGCCCGTGCCGATCATGCTGTCACGGGTAACGAGAGCAGCCAGATCATCCTCGCCCAGCCCATCGGTGCCTTCGGGGCGCATGGGCAGCACCAGATAACGAATTTCGGCGGTTGAATCCCAGACGCGAACAGCCGTCTCGGGCGGCAGCGTGACCCCAAATTCGGCCAGAACCTTGCGCGGCTCTCGCACAGCGCGAGCCCGATATGCGTCGGACTTGTACCACCCCGGCGGGATACCCAGCAAAGGCCAAGGGTAGCAACTGCACAGGGTGCAGACGACCATGTTGTGCAGGTCGGGCGTGTTTTCCACGGCAACGATATGTTCGCCCTGACGCCCATAAAACCCGAGATCCGCGACAACCGGCGTTGCGTCTGCTAGCAGAGCTTTCCTGAAGTCCGGATCGATCCACGCTTTTGCAACCACACGCGCGCCGTTCTGGGGGCCAATCCTGTTCTGATAGGTATCGACGATCTCATCTAAAGCGGCCGGGTCGATCAACCCCTTGCGGGTCAGAATCGTCTCAAGGGCTTTGACGCGCAGCGCGGGGTCAGGCGGCAACAAGGCGTGCGGGTGATCGGGATCGTCATGCGGCATGGATCGCAGCCTGCGTCACCTTTTGCCTGCCTGTCCAGTCTCTTTGATGTGATACCGCATATCACGGGTCGTGAAGACAACTCATCCCTTGCCCCCGAGATCAAACTTGCATAAGTACCACGCGATACACGCCACGCTGTACAGGACCACCATGGAAAACGTCGTTCTCATCATCCACCTTCTCTTGGCTCTGGGCCTGATTGCCGTTGTCCTGATGCAGCGGTCCGAAGGCGGTGGCCTGGGTATGGGCGGTGGCGGCGGTGGCGCCATGACAGGCCGCGCGGCAGCAACCGCGCTGGGTAAAGTCACGTGGATCCTGGCGGCCTGCTTTATCGTCACCTCAATCACGCTGACCATTCTGGCAGCGCAGAAATCCTCGGGCAGCTCGGTGATTGATCGTCTGGGTGTTCCTGCCCCGGCCGCGACCGAGGAAAGCACACCGGCAACCCCATCGGCGGATGATCTTCTGCCTCCGACTCAGGGCGACAACGCGCCGCTGATCCCGCAGGCCGACTGATCCACTACACTTAGAAATCTAAATGAGAGCTGCAACAGCATCTTGCGGTTCTCTTGCGCTGTGCGCGCGAATCCTTTATACGTGAAGTCCCGTGATGCAGCGGTTTTTCGGAACCGTCGGGCAGCTGATTTTGACGTCTCACGGGAGCAGCCGAAAAACATGGCGCGTTTTATTTTCATCACTGGTGGTGTGGTTTCGTCCTTGGGTAAAGGACTGGCTTCGGCGGCTTTGGGCGCGCTGTTGCAGGCCCGGGGATATTCGGTGCGGCTGCGCAAGCTGGACCCCTATCTGAACGTCGATCCGGGTACGATGTCGCCGTTTGAACACGGCGAGGTGTTCGTCACCGACGATGGTGCCGAGACCGATCTGGACCTAGGCCACTATGAGCGTTTCACCGGGGTGGCCGCACGCAAGACTGACTCGGTCAGCTCAGGGCGGATTTATTCCAATGTGCTCGAGAAGGAACGCCGCGGCGACTACCTCGGCAAGACCATTCAGGTGATCCCGCACGTCACAAACGAGATCAAGGATTTCATCGCCATTGGTGAAGATGAGGTCGATTTCATGCTCTGCGAGATCGGCGGCACCGTGGGCGATATCGAAGGCCTGCCCTTCTTTGAAGCCATCCGACAGTTCAGTCAGGACAAACCGCGCGGCCAGTGTATTTTCATGCACCTGACGCTGCTGCCCTACATCAAGGCGTCCGGAGAACTGAAAACCAAACCCACCCAGCACTCGGTAAAAGAGCTGCGTTCGATCGGACTGGCTCCCGATATTCTGGTTTGCCGATCCGAAGGTGCGATCCCGAAGAAAGAGCGCGATAAGCTGGCGCTGTTCTGTAACGTCCGCCCCGACAGTGTGATTGCGGCGCAGGACCTTTCCACCATCTACGACGCCCCGCTGGCCTATCATCGCGAAGGTCTGGATCAGGCGGTTCTGGACGCGTTTCAGATCAGCCCGGCCCCCAAGCCGGACCTGGCCAAATGGGAAGACGTCAGCGATCGTATCCACAACGCCGAAGGCGAAGTGAAGGTGGCCATCGTCGGCAAATACACGCAGCTTGAAGACGCCTATAAGTCGATTGCCGAAGCTCTGACTCATGGCGGCATGGCTAACCGGGTCAAGGTAAAGGTCGAGTGGGTCGACGCCGAGGTCTTCGACACCGAAGACGCAGCCCCGCATCTGGAAGGTTTCCACGCTATCTTGGTGCCCGGTGGGTTTGGCGAGCGCGGCACCGAGGGTAAAATCAAAGCTGCGCAATACGCCCGCGAGCACAAGGTGCCTTACCTTGGCATTTGTCTTGGCATGCAGATGGCGGTGATCGAAGCCGCACGGAACGCCGCAGGCATTGCCGAAGCGGGGTCCGAGGAATTCGACCACGAAGCCGGCAAGAAACGCTTCGAGCCTGTCGTCTATCACCTCAAGGAATGGGTGCAGGGCAGCCACAAGGTCGAGCGCAAAGTGGGCGACGACAAAGGCGGCACCATGCGTCTGGGTGCCTACAATGCGGTGCTGACCGAAGGTTCGAAAGTAGCCGAGGTCTATGGCGGCACTCAGATCGAAGAACGCCACCGTCACCGCTATGAAGTAGACATCAAGTACCGCGAAAAGCTGGAAAAGGCGGGCCTGAACTTTTCGGGCATGTCGCCGGACGGACGTCTGCCGGAAATTGTCGAATGGTCGGATCATCCGTGGTTCATCGGTGTGCAATACCACCCGGAACTCAAGTCCAAACCGTTCGATCCGCACCCCCTGTTCCGCGACTTCGTGCGCGCTGCGAAGGACAGCTCGCGACTGGTCTGATCGCGGCCTACTCACCGCATTGTGACGGCGGGTGCAAAAAAACCTATACGCGCCCGTCCTTTCCACGGTTAACTGTCCGCAACCCAGCGACAGGAGGCCGTCCATGACCAGTCAGATCACCCAAGCGGAGACATTTGCAGCCCTGCACAAAAAGGGCGAGCCGGTCATTCTTTACAACATCTGGGATGCCGGCAGTGCCGGTGCCGTGCGGGATGCCGGGGCCAAGGCGATTGCAACTGGCAGCGCTCCGGTCGCGATGGCGCAGGGGTTCGGCGATGGCCAGAATATCCCAATGGACGCCGCGCTGGACAACGCGCGCCGGATCGTCGCCGCGGTTGACCTGCCGGTGACACTGGATTTCGAAGGGGCCTATACCGAGGATGTGCTGGGCGTGGCCGCAAATGTTCAGCGCGCGCTGGAGACCGGCGTGATCGGCTTCAACTTCGAAGATCAGATTGTTGGCACCAGCGACCTCTATGACATTGAAACGCAGGAAGCCCGCGTCCGGGCCATGCGCGAAGGCTGCGATACCGCCGGTATTCCGGCCTTTATTAACGCCCGCACGGACATCTTCCTGAAGGCCAAGCCGGAAACCCACTCCGACGCCATGTTAGACGAGGCGATTGCCCGGGCCAAAGCCTATGCCGATGCCGGTGCCGGCGGTTTCTTTGCGCCGGGACTGAAGGACGAGGCAATGATCGCCCGGCTGTGCGAATCGACCACCCTGCCGGTCAACATAATCGCCCTGCCCGGCACGCCCGATACAGCCACTTTGGCCGGGTTGGGCGTGGCACGGATCAGCTATGGCCCAGTCCCGTATCGACAGATGCTGGGATGGCTACTGGAGCAGGCGAAACAGGCCATTCAGGCCGGTTGATCCAATCGCCCATGGATCGTGCTCAGCGTGTTTTTGCCGCTTTGAGAAACCCGCCCCTAATTTGCTGCTATGACAGGTAGTCCGCGCTTGGCGGGCTACAAAATATGGAATATCCTCACGGCATGTTGAAGAAGTTCTTGCAGGCATTTCGCCCGCCGCAGCACGACACTCTGCCCGACCCCGATGCCGAACTGGCGCTGGGGGCGCTAATGGTGCGCGTGGCGCAGGCGGATCGAGATTACAAGCTTGAGGAAATCAGCCTGATCGACCGTATCCTTGCTCGGCTGTATCAGCATAATGCGATCGAGGCCGCCAAGGTCCGCGCCACCTGTGAAAAGTTGCACGCCGCAGCACCCGACACCGACACGTTCGGCAAGCTGATCCGTGAAACCACTGATCTGCACGAACGTCTGGCCGCGCTGGACGCCTTGTGGGAGGTCGTTCTGGCCGATGGCAATTCCGACGAAGGCGAAATGAAGATCGTGGAAGAGGCGCGCGTCGCCATGGGGCTGAGCTATAACGACAGCCAGACCGCGCGTGAACGGGTGCAAAGGCGCTTGGAAGAGCGTTAGTCCCCCTCTATATCTAATTCATGTTCAGTGATTTTCTGGCCCGGCTGTCACAGCCCGCCCCCGACCCGCTTGCCGATGATGACGCCCGCCTTGCTTTGACGGCCCTGCTGGTGCGCATTGCGCGGTCCGACAACGACTATGCCGATACCGAAATGGCCCGAATCGACAAGATTTCCGCCGAACGCTATGGTCTGTCTCCGTTCGAGGCCGCCGCCCTGCGCGCCCGGGCCGAGGATCTTGAGGCCGAAGCCCCCGACACAGTCCGCTTTACCCGCGCGATTAAGGAAGCCATTGCCTATGACCACCGGCTAGCCGTGGTGCAGGCCATGTGGTCGGTTGCACTGGCCGACGGGCACCGCACTGGCGAGGAGGATTCGCTGTTGCGGCTGGTTGTTAGCTTGCTCGGCGTCAGCGACGTTGATTCCGCTCTGGCCCGCCAAAAGGCCGCCAAATCGTGATCGCGATGCTGGGCATGTATGACATGCCCGCGCTGCAACCGGCGAATGATCGGTTCTGGACGTTGATTCGAAACCACCTTGGACACGGCCCCGATCGTCTAACCCGAGATACGGATGTCTGGGAGGTCTGGCTGAACCCCGAGTTGACCTTTGCCCAAACCTGCGGAATGCCTTATCGCACCCGCCTTCACGGTAAGGTTCAACTGGTGGGAACACCTGACTACGGTCTAGCGGGCTGCCCGCCCGGCTATTATCGATCCACTTTCATCGCCCGTCAGGATGATCCGCGCGATCTGGAGCAGCTTGCGAAGGACACGTTTGCCTATAATGAAACGCTGTCGCAATCTGGCTGGGCGGCGCCGATGGTTCATCTGGAACAGCGTGGACACCGCCCCGGCAGCTTCGTGGCCACCGGTAGCCACGCGCAGTCGGCCACCGTAGTCGCAGATGGCGGGGCCGGTTTCGCGGCCTTGGACGCGCTGACATGGGAACTGCTCAAAGCGCATACCGACCTTGGCGCGGTGTTGCGCGAAGCTGGAACCACAACCCCGACGCCAGCCTTGCCCTATATTACCGCCAAGGGCCAGGACGCCGCAGAAGTCGCCCGCGCTGTTCGCGCCGCGATAGACGATCTCCCGCGCTCGGATCGCGAATTATTGCACCTTCGCGGCCTGATCGACATCCCGGCGGGAGAGTATCTGTCGGTCTCCAATCCGTCTCAGGTTTAGACAACCGGACTTATTCACTGACCGATTTGGCCAATACCTATGGTCAATTTGACCGTTTCAGCCCCCTATGATGTCAATTGCGCATTGCATTGCCCCGATTTTTGCGCCCTATTACCGCACCAACACCGACAATACATGGACCGCCTGTGACAGATTCCACTCCCGTCATCGAAATCAACAATCTCCACAAGAGTTTCGGCAATCTGGAAGTGCTGAAGGGCGTCGATATCACAGCAAGACGCGGGGATGTTGTTTCGCTGATCGGGTCGTCCGGTTCAGGCAAATCCACCCTGCTGCGGTGCTGCAACCTTCTGGAAGACAGCCAGCAGGGCGAGATTCTGTTCAAGGGCGAGCCGGTGCGCTGGTCCGGCAACGCGCATAACCGCCGTCCCGCTGACTCGAAACAGGTGATGCGCATCCGCACAAACCTGTCGATGGTGTTTCAGCAGTTCAACCTGTGGTCCCATATGACCATCCTGCAAAACGTGATGGAGGCCCCCGTCACCGTGCTGGGGCGCGACCCGAAAGAGGTTGAGGACAGCGCACGCAAGTATCTGGAAAAAGTAGGTATCGGCGACAAATGCGACGTCTACCCGGCTCAACTCTCTGGCGGTCAGCAACAGCGTGCTGCCATCGCCCGCGGCCTGTGTATGGAGCCAGAGGCGCTTTTGTTCGACGAACCCACCTCGGCGCTGGACCCGGAACTTGAGCAGGAAGTCATCAAGGTGATCAAGGATCTGGCCGCCGAAGGCCGCACCATGATCATCGTGACCCATGACATGAAAATGGCCGCTGACATCTCAAGCCATGTTGTGTTCCTGCATCAGGGCCTGATCGAAGAAGAGGGTCTGCCGGAAGATATCTTTACGTCCCCCGAATCCGAACGGCTTCGGGGCTTTCTATCCGCCACCAAGGCGGCTTAACTTCAGGACAGAAAACAAACTGGGGAGTATCCAATGAAAAAACTGATTCTGACGACAGCGGCTCTGGCGCTTGGCGCTGGCATGGCTATGGCGGACACCATCCGTCTGGGCACTGAAGGTGCCTATGCGCCATGGAACTTCGTCAACGACGCCGGTGAAATCGACGGGTTCGAGCGTGAGCTGGGCGACGAGCTCTGCAAGCGCGCCAACCTGGAATGCGAATGGGTCAAGAACGACTGGGATTCGATCATTCCGAACCTAGTGTCGGGCAACTACGATGCGATCATCGCGGGCATGTCGATCACCGACGAGCGTGATGAAGTCATCGACTTTACCCACAACTACACTCCGCCGGATCCGTCGGCCTATCTGGCGATGTCCGAAGACGTAGACCTTGCCGGTGGCGTGATCGCAGCACAAACAGGCACCATTCAGGCAGGTTATGTTGCAGAGTCCGGAGCAACTCTGGTCGAGTTCGCAAACCCTGAGGAAACCCTCGCAGCCGTGCGCAACGGTGAAGCAGATGCGGTTCTGGCCGACAAATCCTTCCTAATGCCCTTCACCGAAGATGGTTCGGGCCTGCTCTTTGTGGGTGAAGAAGTTCCATTGGGCGGCGGCGTCGGCATGGGTATTCGTGAATCCGACGGTGAACTGAAAGAGAAGTTCAACGCAGCTATCCAGTCCATGAAGGACGACGGCAGCCTGAACGAGCTGATCACCAAGTGGGAAGTGTCCTCGACCTTCTGATTTACTCTGCGGCGCGCCTCACCTAGGGCGCGCCGCCTCTGAGCCCTTGCCAGTCAAAGAGGCCCGCCATTTTCTCGTTCTGCACTGATCCCGATACACTCGGCACGTTTCGTTGGTTTTCGTGTTATCTGACCAACGGAGTGCATTGGGTGTTCTACCTGTCCTTCTTCAAGGTCTTGCTGTTGCTTGCGATCACCGCGCCGGTCGCATTGGGCTTTGGTTTTTTGGGGGCCATGGCAGCCCGGTCGCATTTTCCGCCGCTCAGCTTTTTGGGCAAGGGCTATATCGCGATCGTTCGTGGCGTGCCGGATATCGCCTTCTTCATGTTCTTCGTGATCGCACTGGATCAGGCGTTCGAATGGACCCGTCACAAGGTTTTGTGCCCGGAATGGACTGACCCTATCCGGCAGGGCAATGACTTTATCGTCTGTCAGGCCGCCAAGCTGCCGCTGGGCACCGCGCCTGAATGGGTGCACGAAACCTACGGTTTCTTTCTCGCTGTTATTACCTTTTCAATTGTTTTCGGCGCCTTCGCCGCCAACGTCCTGTTTGGTGGTATGCGCGCCGTCCCGCACGCCCAGTTGGAAACGGCCGAGGCCTACGGTATGACCCGCCGCCAGACCTTCTGGCGCATTCTGGTGCCACAGATGTGGGTCTATGCCCTGCCCGGCCTGTCGAACCTGTGGATGGTGCTGATCAAGGCCACGCCGCTGCTGTTCCTGCTCGGCATCGAAGATATCGTCTATTGGGCGCGCGAGCTGGGGGGCTACAAGAACCCGAAATTCACCCAATACCCGCATGGCGACTGGCGCATGTGGTATTTCCTCGCCCTGCTTGTGTTCTACCTGGGCATGACCCGCGTGTCGGAGATTGGTCTTGAACGGCTGATGCGCCGCCTGTCTCACGGTCAGGCGACCTCGGGCGGAGAACTGTTGCGCAAGGAGACCACCGCATGAGCTGCTTGCAAACGATCCAAGACTATGGGCTGCGTTCGATCGGAATCGGGGAACGACTGCTGCCCCGAAACGATTTCACCCTGTGTGAGCAGTTCACCCTGATCGGTTCAGGCATGATCTGGAACATCTATTTCGGGATCATGGCGCTGGCGACGGGCTTCTTTCTGGCCACCGCCCTCGCCCTTGGCAAGGCATCCACGAACAAATGGCTGCGCAAACCGTCGGAATGGTTCATCTTCCTGTTCCGGGGCTCGCCGTTGTTTATCCAGTTCTTCTTTGCCTACTTCCTCTTCCTGTCGCTGAAACAGAGCTTTCCGTTCTTCGACGCGCTGACCTCAGCCTGGCTGGGTGCGCTGATCGTGCTGTTCTTCAATACCGCAGCCTATTCGGGTGAGATCTTCTATGGCGCGCTCCGGTCGATCCCCAAGGGCGATATCGAAGCCGCAGATGCCTATGGCATGACCGGCTGGTCCCGGTTCCGTCGCATCATCTGGCCGACCATGCTGCGACTGGCCTGGCCTGCCTATACGAACGAGGCGATCTTCCTGTTCCACGCCACCACGCTGGTGTTCTTTTCGGCCTTCCCGGTGTGGCAACAACGAGGTGATGCGTTGTATTACGCGGGCTATTTCGCGGACAAAACGTTTAACCCGTTCATCCCTTACCCGATTCTGGCTTTCTACTTCATCCTGCTGACCCTCGTGGTCATCTGGGGGTTTGGAGTGGTCAATAAGCGTTTGAACCAGCACCTGCCTGCGGCCAAACGAACCAAAATGAAGCTGAGACTGAACCTGGCGCGCTGATAACGGGGGCGCAACCGGTCTCTTGGACCAGAACAATTTGAAAACGAAACAGCAAACGCAAGCGTGTCATTCGCGCTGTATCAAGTGCTGCTGGAGGGAGATGGTACCGCCTCCCTGGCTTGAACAGGGGACCTCTGGATCCACAATCCAGCGCTCTAACCAACTGAGCTAAGGCGGCACTCGTGAGGGGCGATGTACCGAACGCGTCGGGGGAATGCAAGAGGATTAAAGCCGAATTTTCCAGCTTTGTTCGACAAGATCGACCCCAAAGGAATGCACCGGTTTGCTGTCCAGCAACTGCCAACCGTTCGCCCGATACAGCGCACAAGCGGCCCGATGGCTTTCATGGGTCCACAGCCGCATTTCCGTATACCCGGCACTGCGTGCAAACCTCGTGCAGGTGTCCAGCATCCGCTTCCCCAACCCCTGCCCCCGGACCTCTGGCAGCAGCAGAAAGAGCCGCAGTTTTGCAGTTTGATCATCCAGCGCGACACAGAAGATGCTGCCCAACCTTTGCCCTGCATTCTCCGCGATCCAGCCGCGCTCGCGCGTCGAATCGTGATCGGTGGTAAAGTCGTCCAGAATGCGCCGGACCAGAGCACCAAACGAGGCATCAAACCCCTCGTCCCGCGTGTAAAGCCTGTGGTGCTGCTCTACCAGCCAGGGCGTGTCTGTGGCGCGAAAGGGTCTGATCCGGACGTTCTCCATGATGTATCTGACCGCAAAGGCAGCTTGATTCTCAACCCTTTGCGCGCTAGCACGAACGCTCAGTCCCGGAGGCGAACATGGGCATCAACACCGAACGCGAAATTCAGGCGAACCTGCAGATCGGCCCCACCGATCAAGGCATGATACGGCTGTTCATCGAGGCCGATGGCATCGAGATTCCAATGGATTTCGATCCCGAAGAGGCTGAGGAAATCGCCGACGAAATCCGAGCAGCGGCGCAGGCGGCTCGCGCAGTAAAAGACTGAGCCTTCAGATCCGGGGATCACGCAGCGCCTGCAACCGGCGGGCGGCATCACCTGCAAATTTCTGGATCATCTTCTTTCGCCGGGCCGGTGCAAGCTTATCTTCCGGTGCCATGCGCACGATCTCGGCATCATAGGCGTCAGCAATAATCAGTCCGGTTTCGGACGGCAACAAGTCGGTCGGGAAATCGGTATCGACGGCCCAGAAAAACCGATCGCACCACTCAAGATATCCCTGCCACTTGGAATCCGACTGATAATCCGCGCGGCTGGATTTGCATTCGACGACCCAAAGCTCACCCTTGGGACCCAACCCCATGACATCGACGCGCAGGCCGCGGGTTGGCACGAATTCCTCAACAGAAACAAAACCATGTGCCCATAAATGGCGTGCTACGCCACGGGCCAGTTTCTGTCCGGGTTGCAGATCAAGGGTCATCTGAGAAATGTGAACAATTCATGAACAAAAATCAAGAACCACTTCACACTTGACATGATACCATTTGGTACTCCATAAATATGATACCAAAAGGTATCGCTAATGGTGACGCAAATGCAGTCTCAAACCCAAAACGCATTTCGTGCGCTGGCCGACCCAACCCGCAGGGACATCGTGCAGATGCTCGCTGTGCAGGAAATGACCATCGCACAACTGACACAACGGTTCGACATGACCCGCGCCGCCGTCAAAAAGCACCTGACCGTCTTGTCGGATGGCGGTCTGATCACGGTCGAGACGCGCGGGCGGGAACGTATAAACCGACTGGAACCGCAGGGCATGGCCCCTGTTCTGGACTGGCTCAGCTATTTCGACCAGTTCTGGGACGAACGCCTGAACAACCTGAAAGAAGCCATTGAAAGGAAAGACAGATGACCCACGCCGTTCTGCAAAAAACGATCTTTCTACGAGCTGAACCGGAAACTGTCTGGACTTACCTGACCGATCCCGACCGGCTGGCCGAGTGGTTTCACAAACCCGAACGCCCCCTAGCTGCCGGTCAAAAGCTTGAGATGTTCGGAACGACCAGTGGCGACTTGTTGATCTGGGGCGAAGTGCGCGTTGCCCGCCCGCCGGAGTATCTTGAATACACATTCACGGTCAAACCCATGGGAGATGCAGTCAGCGTGGTCAAATGGACACTCGAGCCCGTACCGGGCGGCACACGGCTAGCGTTGCGCCACGAAGGCCTGCCACAGGGGGCCGAGGCCTTTGGCCTGATCCTGTCGCTCGATAACGGCTGGGATGAGCATTTCGGCAAAATGCGCACCGTCTTGCACGAAACAGTTGATGCCTGACCCCTTGTGCAAACCCGCCGCAGCCCCTACTTAGGCGCGTGGCGGGTTCTGCCCTTCTTGTGTCTGGTAGCATTCTGGTGGCCTTAAGCAATTCCGAGGGGGCTGGCTCTGTTCAGGTCCTGGCCTGATTACCTGGCGCCCACCTGTACATACAGGTCCTCGGGAATCACACCGCACGGTTGACTGGTGGTCCCGCCACATCCCCCCCTAACCGTCGTCCGAAAGGTCCTGTTTGGTAAATCCCTCGTCCGACAGCGCGAAATCATAGAGTTTGCGCCCTTTCCACTGCGGCATGTATTCATCGAAAAGCTGGTTCTTACGCTCGGGCCAGGACGGCACGACGAGATCCACATCGGGCAACCCAACACCAAAGCTCAGGACACTTGCGCCGTGATACCGTCGTGCCGCCTGAAGAACCGCATGATGCAAAAAGACATGTTCGATGTGACCGTATTCCCCCACGTGGTTGTGAGTGATGATGGTCGATGGCCTGACTTGCTGCATAAGGGCGAAGGCCGATCCGCTCAGCAACTCAAACAGAGGGTGGCGGCGCAAGGGCCGCAGCAGTTCAGGAGGATTATTCGCAGGCTCGGACGGCATCTGGATAAAACGCCGCAACCTCCTGTGGTCGTCTTCGACAGCAAAGGGAAACTGTATTCTTCGGGCCCCGACCGCATCACACACACGCTGCATGGCCGCCTCGCGCGTATTCGTGTCACGGCGGTTGGGTGCTGGTCGGAAGAAGCTGGCGACCGTCACATCCGCCTTGTCCTTCAAGCGTGACAGAGTCGAGCCACAAAACAACGTCTCGTCATCCTGATGGCACACACAAAGCAATATCCGTTGGCCCATAAGGTTTTCGAGACTGACCTCACCCGCGATAACATCGGGACCGATCGTCAACACATCATAGGTGGCACTTTGAATATCCTCAAAAATTGAAGAGGTAATCCGGCGCGCGCGCCCCTCTGCAATCATTCTTTCCGAGCTGGCCTGAACATGGCCGTTCTTATTGTCGCCCTGCAGCAGATAGCACCGTCCGGCCAATCCAGGCCATACAGCCTCGACTTCTTGAACTCTGGTTTTCTTCAAGGCATCCAGGTGCAACAAGTCAATCGGACCAAATGGTTGTTCTGCCGCTACCTGACGCAACCCGTCAATGGCATCCGACATGTATAGCTTTACCCGCCCCGGAAACCTGTCTTCCAACCACTTGAAGACAATTGGAACATAGATATCGACTGGCGGCCAGGACGCCCTTAACCGTTGCCCAAGATCAATTCCGATAAACGTGAGCGCAGGATTGGAGTGCAGCGCCAGCAAGGCTGCATGTCCCCCGGCAACGCCGACCTCGACAAAACAGGAACTGTCCTGAGCCAACAAGTGCAGAGCGCGCCGCTTGGGTTCCATCCCGGGTTCCAGATTACTCAGATGGAAGTCCCGCTGCATATGGCCGTAGCAAACATTTCCATTGATGGCGACAGGTTCACCTGCCCGCTTCAGCCCATCTGCAATGGCAAGGTTCAGGTCTTCAAGATCCGCGCGAAAGGCCCGAGATGCGACGACCTCCTCGTAAGTGCTGATGTTCACAGGATATGCTCTTTCGCTGCCGGGTGGGTTATTTGACCGACATCAGATGGCAACATGTTCTTACATTCAAGCGATTTGCACCCGATCAGCGCGAAAAGGTCGGCAGTGCGAACAGGTCGTCAGACCGCCTGCCCTGAATCGGGTATCAGTTGCTTTCTGCCTTGACCGCCACGGGCTCGAATTTTACGGCCACCGGCGTTCCGCGGCGCGGACCCTGCGGTTTCTCGGCCATGCTCATGATCGCATAGGCGAATTGCACCCCGGCGAAAACAATCCCGTTCATGAACCAGATCATGCCAAGCGCGATCAGACCAATTTCCGAGCTTGTGATCAGATAGCGCAGGTTGGCGACGTTCAGGGCCAGAAGAACACCGACAAATACTGCCGAAATCACAAATCCCCAGGCAACCTGAGTGATATACAACCGGATCAGTTTGGGCATGGCGACTCTCCTTGCGCTATGACATTCAGTTTAGCGCATATAAGTCCGAGGTAAAGGCGTCAGAACGCCTCGGGCTGAGCCTCGCGCGCCATGTGATCCAGAACGGCGTTGACGAATTTCGGTTCCTTGCCTTCGGGGAAAAAGGCGCGGGCCACGTCTACGAATTCGGTGATCACCACTTTGGGGGGCGTGTCGCTTTGGGTTAGTTCGGCACCAGCAGCGCGAAAGGTGGCGCGCAGGGTCGGGTCGATGCGCGCGATGGGCCATTTGGCGACCAGCGCACGGTCGGTCATCTGGTCAATCGGCGCCTGATAGTTCACAGCGTCCTCAACCAGCTTGCGAAAAACACCGGTATCGCCGTCCAGCATTTCCTCGCCCTCGTAGACAGCGCCAAACCGGTGGTCCAGAAACTCGTTCACAACCTGCTCGGTCGTTTGGCCCGACTGCTCCATCTGGAACAGCGCCTGCACGGCATAGAGCCGAGCGGCGGATTTCATCAGGCGTTTCTGGTTGGCCGGTTTCGGCGCGTCTGTCTGGGTCATGCTGTCGTGGATCCGTTGCTGTCGCCCGCCACAAGGATGGACTCGGACGGGGGCTTGAAGCCGACGCCCTTTTTCGAAGCGCCCCACTTACGGCTGAGCGCGATCAGATGCAAGGCCGCAGCGGCTGCTCCGCCACCTTTATTCATCTTCTTGGGGTTTGCGCGGACTTCGGCCTGATCGTCATTTTCGACGGTCAGGATGCCGTTGCCGATCAGCAGGCCCTGCAGACCCATCAGTTGAATCGCGCGGCTCGAGTCGTTGCAAACCGTCTCGTAGTGCGTGGTCTCACCGCGAATGACACAGCCCAGCGCGATGTAGCCGTCGAAATTGCACTGACGGTCGGCCATGGCGATTGCGGTCGGGATTTCCAACGCACCGGGGACCTCGATCACCTCGCAGGTGCCCCCTGCCCCCTCGATCTCGGCCTTGGCACCGGCCACCAGATTGTCGGCAATGGCTCGGTAGAACGGTGCCACCACGATCAGCAATTTCACTGGCTTGTCGAAGGTCGGGGTCGGCAGAACGCCGTGTTTGTCTTGTTCAGCCACGATCAGTCTTCCTTGAGAATGAAGCGGGTGCCGACGATGGACAGGCCAAACGCGTCGAGCCCCAGATATACGGTTTCCGGCGAGTCCGTCAGCAGCACAAGTTCCTGAATGCCCATCTTGGATAGGATCTGCGCTCCTAGACCGGTTTGCTTGATGGTACGAGGGCCTTCGTCCTCGGCCGCATACAGCGAATTGCGCGGTTGGCGGAACAGGCAGACCACACCGCGGCCCTCTTCGGCGATCTTTTCCATCGCGCGGGGCAGTTCACGCGACGATTTGGGACCGAGGCCCAGAATGTCCGGCGCTTCGTGCAAAGCGTGTGTACGGGTAAGCACAGGTTCGGGTGTGGTGATGTCACCCTTGACCATGACCACATGTTCAATGCCGTGGGTCTGATCGGTGAACAGACGCATTTCCCATTCGCCGCCATATTCCGACGTCACGGTTTCGCGCGAGGTCTCGACCACCAGATTGTCATTGCGCGAGCGGTACGCGATCAGATCGCTGATCGTACCGATCTTCATGTCGTGTTCTTTGGCGAATTCCACCAGATCAGGCAGACGCGCCATGGAACCATCGGCTTTCATGATCTCACAAATCACGCCCGACGGGTTCAATCCGGCAAGGCGTGAGATGTCGACGGCGGCCTCGGTATGGCCCGCGCGCACCAGCACCCCGCCCCGCTTGGCGCGCAGGGGGAAGATATGACCAGGGGTCGCGATATGGGCCATTGTGTTCTGTTCGTTGATCGCGGTCGCCACGGTCAGCGCCCGGTCAGCAGCAGAAATACCAGTCGACACACCCTCGCGCGCCTCAATCGACACGGTGAACGCGGTTTCATGGCGGGACGAGTTGTTCACCGCCATCATCGGCAGGTCCAAGGCGTCTATACGTTCGGCCGTCATCGGCAGGCAGATCAGCCCGCGCCCGTGGGTGGCCATGAAGTTGATCGCCTCGGCATTCGCGAATTCGGCGGCTATCACCAGATCGCCCTCATTCTCCCGATCTTCGTGGTCAACCAGAATGTACATCCGGCCTTTGCGCGCCTCTTCAATAATGTCTTCGATCGGGCTGATCGCGTCGCGCAATTGCGCTTCGACGGGTCCGGGGGTTTCAAAGCTCATGAGGCAGCCTTTCGCAGAGCATGTTTGAACGGGTGGATAGACCACGGCGCGCCCAAAGGCCAGCCCGCAGACGGCAAGGTCAGGTCAGGACGCGACGTTGCAGTTCAACTCAGGACATCTCGGCCAGTCGCGCGACATAGCGGGCCAGCGTGTCGATCTCGAGGTTTACCTTGTCGCCGACCGAAACTTCCCCCCAGGTCGTGACCTCTTTGGTATGCGGGATGAAATTGATCCCGAAGTCACAGCCATTCACATCATTGACGGTCAGCGAGGTTCCATTCAACGCAACCGAGCCCTTGGGAGCGATGAACCGCGCCAAATCCTTGGGTGCGCGTAAGGTGACGCGGGTGCTGTCGCCCTCGTCCTGCACAGCGACAACTTCGGCCACGCCATCCACGTGCCCCGACACGATATGCCCGCCCAATTCGTCACCAACCTTCAGGGCGCGCTCCAGATTAACACGCTTGCCGACCAGCCAACTGTCCAGATTGGTCTTCGAAACCGTCTCGGCGCTGATCTGAACGTCGTACCAGTCATCGCCCAGCGCGATCACGGTCAGGCAGACACCATCGCTGGCAATTGAAGCGCCGATATCTATGCCCGCCGTATCATAATCCGTCTTGATCCGGGCCCGCAGATCGCCCTGTTGATCCAACTCGGTGACGGTGCCGATATCGGTGACGATCCCTGTAAACATTCCGCTAACCCTTATTCCTGACCTGGTCCAGTGTTCCAAGCCGAGGTAAGCCCAACCAGCCTTACGAGCAAGCCCAACCTTGCCGAGAAAACCTGAAACGGGCATAATTTCATCAACAAACGGCAAGAGCAGAATTGATGTCATCCCCCACAACAGACCTGAAAAGCCGTGTCTTTCTGTTTCTGCAGGGGCCGCATGGTCCGTTCTTCAACGGGCTTGGGCGGATGTTGCGTTCCACAGGAGCCGAGGTCTGGCGCACTGGCTTCAACGCGGGCGATCAGGTCTTCTGGTTTGACAAGTCATCTTACATCCCTTTTCGCGACGCACCCGAGCTATGGCCGGACAAGCTGTCAGACCTGATCGACGAACGGAGCATCACGGATATCGTTCTCTATGGCGACACGCGTCCAGTTCATGCCAGCGCAGTGAAGGTTGCGCAGGCCAAGGGCGTCATTGTCCATGTCTTCGAAGAAGGTTATTTGCGCCCTTGGTGGATAACCTACGAGCGGTTTGGCTCAAACGGAAACTCACACCTGATGTCCCTGGATGTCGGGCGGATGCAGCGCGCGCTGGATCAGTCGGTTCTGCAGGTACCACCGCCGCCGTCACATTGGGGAGATATGCGGCAGCACATATTCTACGGCGCGTTGTATCACTGGTTCGTGCTGTTCCTGAACCAGCGCTACCGCAACTTTCGGCGGCACAGGGATCTTACCGTCGCAAAGGAATTCAGGCTGTATTTCAAACGCTTGGCCCTGATGCCATTTCATCGAATTCAACGTCGTTGGGCGACAGCGCGGGTGCTGGGCAACGGTCATCCCTACCATCTGGTTTTGTTGCAGCTGGGGCATGACAGTTCGGTTCAGGCGCATTCGGATTATGCCTGCATGTCGGACTTTCTAGAGGACGTTTTTCAGGGCTTCGCTGACGGCGCCCCGGCGCATCACCGGCTGGTGGTCAAGGAGCATCCGCTGGAAAACCATCGCGAGCCCCTACGCCGCCGCGTGCGTCAGTTGGCAAAGGTGCATGGTATCGCAGATCGTGTGCGTTACGTGCCCGGCGGAAAACTCGCGAAACTGCTGGATGGGGCCCATTCGGCCGTCACAATCAACTCGACCGCTGGGCAGCAGGTTCTGTGGCGTGGCATCCCGCTGCGTATTTTCGGCAGGTCGGTTTATGACAAGCCCGAATTCGTGTCGCGCCAGCCTCTGGCCGCGTTCTTCGCTGATCCGATGCCCCCGGACCGGGAGGCCTATCAAAGCTATCGCCGGTTCTTGCTGAAAACCAGCCAACTGCCCGGTGGATTCTATTCACACAGAGGTCGGCGGCAATTGCTTCGGGGCGTGGCGGACATGATGCTGGATACCAAGGACCCCTATCAATCGGTCCTGTCCCACAAAGAGGCGCTGGCGCCACAGTTGAAACTGGTTGAGTGAATTAAACCGGTTGGCGCTAGAAGTTATCGCGCGAACCGGATAGCCTGCGCCAAACAAAAGACCACACAAAGACGACTGAGGATAACCGGCAGTGCAGCGTTTTCCAATCCGATGGATACGGGGGATGTCCCTTGTGGCCGCAATTGGCCTGTTGGCCGCGTGCCAGCTTCCCAAAGCGGGCCCCAACAAATCCGAGATTCTGTCGGGCTCTACGGCGAATGGCGGCAATGCCTTCGTGGTCGAGGTCGATGACCGGGTTTCACGGGCGACGTCTGCCATCCCGAAATACGGGTTCTCAGCCGCCTTCAGCAGTGCGCCGAACCTGACTGCGGACACGGTGCGCGCTGGCGACATTCTGGGGCTGACGATCTGGGAAAACGTCGATGATGGTCTGCTGTCCGGCGAACTCAGCGCGGCCACTGCGCTGGAGCAGGTACAGGTGGACAGCGACGGTTTCATCTTTGTGCCTTACGCCGGACGTATTCGCGCCGCCGGCAACACGCCCGAGCAACTGCGCCAGCTGATCACCAGCAAACTGCAGGATCAGACACCCGACCCACAAGTCGAAGTGCGCCGCACTGCAGGGAACGGATCGACCGTCTCGCTGACCGGAGAAATTGGTGCGCCCGGCGTGTATCCGATCGAACGGCCCAGCAGAACCTTGCTTGGAATGCTGTCGCAGGCCGGCGGCGTCGCTGTTGGATCGGACATCGCACTTGTGACCCTGATCCGTGGAAAGGACCGCGGCACCGTCTGGTACGACGACCTGTTCCGCAACCCCAGACTGGACGTTGCGTTGCGCGGCGGTGACCGCATTCTGGTTGAAGCGGACAGCAGATCCTACATCGCACTGGGCGCAACGGGCCAATCCCGCGTGGCCTTTGACACACAAGACCTTTCCGCTCTTGAAGCCCTGGCACAGGTGGGCGGGTTGCAATCGCTGTCCTCTGACCCGACTGGCATCTTCGTTTTGCGCAACGAACGGCAGGACATTGCCCGTTCGGTCATGGGGCGCCAGGATTTGCAGGGTGATCAGCGCATGATCTACCTGCTGAACCTCACCGCGCCCAACGGTTTGTTCATCGCCCGCGATTTCGTCATTCGCGATGATGACACGATCTATGTCACCGAAGCGCCTTATGCACAGTGGAGCAAGTCGATTTCACTGATCGCGGGTGGCCTGACACCGCTTGCAAATGTCACCACTCTGACGGGCGGCTGATGCTACCCGAAGCGGCAGCCGGGGCTCAGCGTACCCGGCTGTATGTCTATAACGGTGGTTTCCTGACCCAACGCCGCGTCCGGCGTATCCTGAACCTCTCCGGCTATGACATTCGTCTAGGCTTTCCCGGCGACGGGGATGTTGTCGGCGTTTGGGGCAACAGCCCGACGGCCCATCGCGGTCTGACTATTGCGGCCCGGCACGGGTCGCCCATCCTGCGGGTCGAGGACGCATTTCTACGTTCGCTGCATCCGGGGCGGGCCGGCGAGCCTCCGATGGGCCTTCTGCTCGACAGATCCGGGGTACATTTTGATCCGGCACAGCCATCCGATCTTGAAACACTACTTGCCACCCACCCGCTGGACGACACTGCTTTGTTGAACCGGGCCAGAAATGGCATTGAACGGGTGCGCGAATTGCACCTGAGTAAGTACTCGGCTGTCGACCCTACCTTGGCGCCACCGGACCCAGGCTATGTTCTGATAGTCGATCAGACCCATGACGACGCCTCGGTGATCGCCAGTAAGGGCGACCACGCGCGGTTCCGCGAGATGCTGGTCATGGCGCAAGAGGAAAACCCCGGTGCTCGCATTCTGATTAAAACGCATCCGGAAACCGTCGCCGGATACCGAAATGGATACTTCTCGGATCAGGACGTGTCCGACAGGGTATCGATTATCGACACTCCAATCAGCCCCTGGACCCTGCTGGAAGGCGCGATGGGCGTTTACACCCTGTCCTCGCAATTCGGGTTTGAGGCCATCTTGGCCGGGCACAAACCGCGTGTCTTTGGCCAGCCGTTCTATGCAGGATGGGGCCTGACGCAGGATGAGGAACACTTTCCACGTCGCCAGCGCAACCTGACCCGGGCGCAGTTGTTTGCGGCAGCAATGATCCTCTTTCCCACATGGCACGACCCATTCGGGGACCAGCTTTGCGAGCTGGAAACTATTCTGGACACGCTCGAGGCGCAAACGCGCGCATGGCGGCAGGATCACAAGGGTTGGACCGCGTCGGGAATGCGCCTGTGGAAGCGCAAGCACCTGCAGCAGATGTTCGGGCGCGAGAAGAAAATCAGGTTCACGTCTGAACCGCCGGACGTGTCTGATCGTCCACATATGGTCTGGGCCAGCTACATCCGTGGGGCCGAAGGCGCCACCCGCATCGAAGATGGGTTTCTGCGGTCTCGCGGGCTGGGCGCCAGTCTTGTCCCCCCCCTGTCACTGGCAACCGATAATCTGGGCATCTACTACGACCCGACACATCCCAGCAGGTTGGAAGAACTGATCGCCAACCGTGAAACCCTGCGCCCGGATCAGGAAATGCGGGCCGAACGTCTGGTGGCGCAAATCCTTGCTGGTCGACTCAGCAAATACAACACCGGAGGCACGGCTCCCGATCTACCCGAAGGGCACCGTATTCTGGTACCAGGTCAGGTTCACGACGATGCCTCGATCCTGTTGGGCACCACCACGGTACGCACCAACACCGACCTGCTGCGCGCAACCCGCGAGGCGAACCCGAATGCGATCCTGATCTACAAACCTCATCCCGATGTTGAGGCAGGGCTGCGGGAAGGCGAAATCGAAGACGAAACTCTAGCCGACGTGATCGCCACCGAGACCGATCCGGCTGCCCTGCTGTCGCATGTGCAGGAGGTCTGGACCATGACCTCTCTGCTTGGGTTTGAGGCCCTGCTGCGCGGGGTTCGTGTCACCACGCTTGGCGCGCCCTTCTATGCCGGGTGGGGCCTGACGCACGATCTGGGAATTGTCCCGGTACGACGGGGGGCACGACCTTCGATGCTGGGGTTGGTGCATGCCGCACTGATCGACTATCCACGCTATCTGGACCCGGTCACCGGTCACCCCTGCCCTGCCGAGGTCGCGGTGCAACGCCTGACCGAAGGCTACGAACGCAAAGGCGGTCGGTCACTCCGCTTGCTGTCCAAATTGCAGGGCGCCTTTGCCACGCACGCGCATTTGTGGCGCCGCCGCTAGCGCAGCGACCGCGCCCAACGTTGCAGAACATCCGGCCCGACAGCGCGGGCTTCGATCAACTCGAACCGAGGCGCCGCGTCCAGCGTTTCCAACCCGAGCGATCCGATGGCTGACAACCCCTCAGCCCCGATTGCCAGACCCGCGCTGAACCCCACCAGCTCATCCACAAGATCATCAGCAAGCATAGACGCCGCCAAGGCCGATCCACCTTCGCAAAATACGCGCGTCAGCCCCGCTTGTCCCAATTGCTGCAACAGGTCGGCGGCATCGATGTGATGCTCCTGCAGGGCGCAGGGGATCAGGCGTGCACCCAAACCTTCCCATGCACGGGCACGCTCCGGATCCGGGGACGGACCATGGCATAGCCAAACCGGTATCTGCGACGCAGTGCGGGCCAATTGTCCCATCAGCGGGATGTCCAGATGGCGCGAGACGACAACCCGCACCGGTTGCGCCTCAACCCCCAGATCGCGGACCGTCAGCGACGGATCGTCGGTCCGGGCCGTCCCAGCCCCAACCATAACCGCATCATGGCGCGCGCGCATCGCATGTACGGCACGTCTCGCCTTTGGCCCGGTGATCCATTTGCTGTGACCGCTGGACGTAGCGATACGCCCATCGAAACTACTGGCCAGCTTGAGCGTCACGAACGGACGCCCCTGTTCCATCTTCAGAAAGAACCCGGCGTGGTCCCGCGCGGCCTGTTCCGCCAGAACGCCGGAGGTGACCTCGATCCCCGCCTCGCGCAGCATGGCAAAGCCCTGCCCCGCCACCCGCGGATCGTTGTCTTCGATCGCAGAAACCACGCGCGATATACCCGCCTTGATCAGCGCCTCGGCACAAGGCGGCGTTTTACCATAATGAGAACACGGCTCCAGAGAGACATAAGCGGTCGCCCCACGCGCGGCCTCTCCGGCCTGTGCCAATGCCTGTGGTTCGGCATGCGGACGGCCACCGGGTTGAGTCCAGCCGCGCCCGATGATCCGGCCGTCACGCACAATCACGCAACCCACGGCCGGGTTGGGCCAACACGTTCCCTGACCGCGCTGACCCAAAGACAAAGCCAGCGCCATATATCGCTTATCAGTTTCGCTCACTCGTCCGTCGAAGGCTGCGGCGGGCGCAGTTCGTGGACAAACTCCTCGAAATCATCGGCCGCCTGGAAATTCTTGTACACACTCGCAAAGCGAACATAGGCCACGGTATCGATCCGCGCCAGAGCTTCCATGACGATCTCGCCGATCTTGCTGGAGGGGATGTCGGTCTCGCCCATGCTTTCCAGACGGCGGACGATGCCGGAAATCATCTGGTCGATCCGATCCGGTTCTATCGGGCGTTTCTGCATCGAAATCCGGATCGAGCGTTCCAGCTTGTCCCGGTCGAAATCTTCGCGTTTTCCATTGGTCTTGATCACCACCAGATCGCGCAGCTGTACGCGTTCATAAGTAGTGAACCGCCCCCCACATGCGGGACAAAACCGGCGCCTGCGAATCGCAACGTGATCCTCTGCCGGGCGTGAATCTTTGACCTGAGTGTCGATATTTCCGCAAAACGGGCAGCGCATCCACCGTCTCCTCGTCCCTGGTTCGGCCTCTTTTTGTAAGCTATGCCGCTTACTTATCCACAACTATAGGGTAGCCGCTAGGATTTGGGTAGTCGGAATTTTTCACCGCTATATCGTGAATCTACGCGAAATGCGCCGCAATCATTCGGTGATGCGGCGCGGTGCGGTGCTCGAACAGGTAGACACCTTGCCACGTACCCAGAACCGGCTGTCCGAACACAACGGGGATCGACAGCGACACAGGTAAAAGCGCGGCCTTGATATGAGCAGGTATATCATCCGGTCCTTCATATGTGTGCCGCAAATACGCCATCGCCGGGTGATCCGACGGCGGCACAAGCCGATCAAAAAATGCGCGCAAGTCCGTCTGCACTTCGGGGTCCGCGTTTTCCTGAATAACCAGCGAGCAGGAGGTGTGCCGCACGAATAGTGTCAGCACGCCATCACCCCCGGCCGATTTCAGCCAGTGACGCAAATCCGGGGTGAATTCATAAAGCCCCGGACCCTGCGTCGAGATTGTAAGCTCGGTCTGCATCAGGCGGGCAGCCTTGTATCAGTCAAAGAAGGGGCGGATGTTGCACCGACCATTGGCGGCTGAAACGGACATGCTGAAACCCGGCTGAAACCCTGCCGAGAAAACACCACTGCTTTGCTGCGGGACCCCTTCTGGCGCCGTAAGCGAGAACTGCACGGCCGTTTTGCGGCCCGTCGCCTCACTGGGGCCGTAGCCGCGCTTGACGTAGATACGCTGCTGCCAGCTCGCCCCCAGCGTTCTGCGCGCAAAGTCAGACGCCGCACACCAGTACCCATCCACATCTGTACGCCCTCTTGGAATCACTTCAAATTCTGTTTGGTTCAAAGCAACGGTCTGATACCCAAATCGAGCGAACGAAGCCGACGCCGTAGAGCCCAACACAATCGCAGCAAACGCTAAGTAAGTCATAACTTTTTTCATAATCAAACTCTTTCCTGTTTCGAGGTAAGTATTGACTTAGTTTACTTTAAAAACAGACAAAGCCGCTTCACGATGTTTTCAGCCCGGACGCTGCAGGTCGTGAACGGGCTCCAGCCATCCGCGATACCGGATCAGCAGTCCAAGTACGGGCATATCAGCCGACACGTCAAAACAGAAATGCCCTGTTTCGTCCTGCCATTCCACGGTTGAAGAACGCGGCAACAGAAAAGCGGGGCAGCGCAGTCCCAAAGCACTGAGGCGTCGTATGTGGATCAGCAGACGGCCGTCAGAGATCTCAGGCATCAGCCAAATGGACAGCCAGCCCAGTTTCTCACGAACACATTCGGCACCGTGATCAAAAGTCAGCCGAGACCGCGTGGTGTGACCGTCAAAATCCCGCACCCATCGCCATTCCTTTCCATCACGGTCGATCCTGATCTGCACCGGAATATCTTCGGCACCCCGGGGGAAACGCCCAAGACGCAAGGCCAGAGCGATCAGCCACCCCCTGCCCTCGACAACACTGCACCGTCCGGCATAGAGACCCGGAGCATCGTGAAAGCGCCGAACAGCCGCGGGCACATCAGCCCTCAAAGGCAGGGATTGCAAAAAGGGATCGGGTCGCACTCAGAACCCCTCGGGCAGAAAACGGCTCCGTAGCGCGGAACCCGGGATCAAGCAGGTCTGCGTGCGCCCGAAGATCTTGTACCTGTTGCGCGCAATCAAGTGGTAGAGCGGGTCCTTGATCCATCCCGGTAGGAACCGGCACAGGGACAGAGTTGGCCAGAATCCCGGCAGGCTTTTCATTGCAGCGGCAAAAGCATCAAGGCGCTGATGCACTCTGCCATTCACAATGACCAGATTGGTTTCGAAATCCCGCGTTGGCAGGCCAAGATCGCGGTACAGCCGTTGCCCTAGCGGGGATTGAGCCGTTGCAAACTTAAAGCGTCGCGCTTTGTCCCGCGTCAACATGAAGTGAAAGAACCCCGAACACAGGACACATTCCCCATCAAATACAATGGTATCCTGGATGTCCTTGAAGTCGGTGGAAACAAGGATCGGCATATCTTTCGGGTTCGCTAAATCTCGACTTCAACCCTTTCATCCCGGTCCCGACCCGGCAATGCGACAAGAGGACATCCGGCCAATCACAGCGTTGAAACGTGCCGGGGAGCCACCGGATAGGTGCGGTTTCCAGGGCTCTGCCCCCATCCCCGGCAAGGCGCTGACCCGACAACGGGCGAAAAATAATGAATACCTACGCTCAGGTCTTGTGTTTATGCGCCAAAACCATTCGAATTCCAGACAACATACATTTACTTTGGGCAGGAACTGCACATCCTGTCGCTTTGCGTGCAAGCACATTGAAAATACAGTGGGAATTGCCATGGAAGTTGATATCGCCCGCATCCAGTTGCTGACCCGAGCGCTTGATCAACGAACGAACGGAACCAAAGTGTCAGACCACATCCTTGAAAAATGCGATCTGACCCGGGAAACCCTTGCAATACCGGAAACCAGCTGCACAGCCCATCAAGAAGCGTTGTTCGTACGCTATGCCTGCGACGCGCTGGGGGACATCACATTTGCGGCTCAGGCCGGGCTGCAGTTCAAATCCGCCTCTAGCCTCACCGCCTATATCAGCAAATACTCACGAGACCTTCGGCAGGTCATGGAGAATACGTCCCGGTTTCACAGGATCATTGACCCCGCGCTGATGTTTAGCCTGCGCCATGCCGGAAACTTCGCCACCATCGAAGCCGATTGGAAAGACGCCAGCTTTGCCCGCTACCATCGCAGGACCGAGTTCCTGATGTTCAGTGGTTTGGCCCGGATGCGAGCGCTGACGCAAACGAATTTCTTTCCCATAGAAATCAGATTTCAGCACGAGATTGGCGAAAACCAGAAGAGTTTTCAAAAACTTGCCGGGTGTCCTGTTGTATTCGGCTCGGAACGGCTTGAGATCGTCGTTGCGCCTTCGGCTCTGGATATGCCTGTTCCGACCTATGACCCGAACCTAAGGGCGCATCTTCTGGAATACGGTGAACGCGTTCTTGCCGAGCGGCGCTCGCCCAAACAAAAACTACGCGCGCAGGTCGAAGGGCTGATCACCCGGTCAATGCCCGGCACGGTAATCAATGCCGACGAAGCCGCCGCCAGTCTGGGGATGAGCCCGCGCACCTTTGCCAGGCGGCTCAAGGATGAGGGCGTCAGCTATCGCGATATCGTCGATGACCTTCGCTGCGATTTGGCTCAAACCTTCATTACCAACGGAATGCCCCTGTCAGAGATCGCCTTTTCCCTGGGCTATTCAGATCAACCTGCATTTTCGACCGCCTTCAAACGCTGGACCGGGCAGGCACCCAGCACCTTCCGCAGCCGCTTGAATCTTCCGGAAAGCCCCTGAGCCGGGTGGCCGGGGGTCATCGGCATTGCCACCTCGCCCCGGCCTGTCCCATGAGTGGACGCCAAAGATATATAGACGTATAGGGGGTGGGACTTGTGAGTTGCCGCCAAATTGATCGTTGAACCGGTCAACGTGAAGGTTTCGGCTGCCAGAAAAAAGGCGCCTCGATCGAGGCGCCTTTGACTTTACTGATCCAGGAAAGACCGCAACTTTCGCGACCGGCTGGGGTGTTTGAGCTTGCGCAGCGCTTTCGCCTCGATCTGGCGAATACGCTCACGGGTCACACTGAACTGCTGGCCGACCTCTTCCAAGGTATGGTCGGTGTTCATGCCGATGCCAAAGCGCATCCGCAGAACCCGTTCCTCACGCGGGGTGAGCGAGGCCAGAACCCGTGTGGTCGTTTCCTTGAGGTTCTCCTGAATGGCGCTGTCCAATGGCAGCACGGCATTCTTGTCCTCAATGAAATCGCCCAGCTGGCTGTCTTCCTCGTCGCCGATCGGCGTCTCAAGGCTGATCGGCTCCTTGGCGATCTTCATCACCTTGCGAACCTTCTCGAGCGGCATCTGCAGCTTTTCGGCCAGTTCTTCCGGCGTCGGCTCGCGACCGATCTCATGCAACATCTGACGGCCGGTCCGGACCAGTTTGTTGATCGTCTCGATCATGTGGACCGGAATACGAATGGTGCGCGCCTGATCCGCGATTGAGCGCGTGATCGCCTGACGAATCCACCACGTGGCGTAAGTCGAGAACTTATAGCCGCGGCGGTATTCGAACTTGTCCACCGCTTTCATCAGGCCGATGTTGCCTTCCTGAATAAGATCAAGGAATTGCAGGCCACGGTTCGTGTATTTCTTGGCGATCGAGATCACCAGACGCAGGTTGGCTTCGACCATTTCCTTCTTGGCCTGTCGCGCCTCTTTCTCGCCCTTCTGAACCTGCTGCACGATGCGGCGGAATTCAGGAATGTCGAGACCGACATACTGACCGACCTGAGCCATATCGTTGCGCAGTTCCTCGACCTTCGCGGTCGAGCGTTCGATGAACATCTGCCAGCCTCGGCCCGGCTTTTCTGCCATGTCCGTCAGCCAATTCGGGTCCAGTTCGCGGCCCCGATAGGCGTCAATGAACTCACGACGGTTGATACGAGCCTGATCGGCCAGTTTCACCATCGAGCTGTCCAGCGACATGATCCGGCGGTTGATGCCATAAAGCTGGTCGATCAGTGCTTCGATCCGGTTGTTGTGCAGGTGCAGCCCGTTTACCAGTTCGACAATCTCGGCGCGCAGCTTCTGGTAGGTCTCTTCGTCCTTTTCGCTGAACGATCCGTCCTCGTTCAGGGTGGCCGAGATCCGGCTATCCTGCATTTCCGACAGCATCGAGAAGTCGGTCGAGATGCGCTCCAGTGTGGTCAGAACCTGATCCTTCAGGGCCGCTTCCATCGCGGCCAGCGACATGTTGGCTTGATCGTCGTCGTCATCGTCGTCGTCATTGGCAATCGGGTTGCCATCAGCGTCGAGTTCCGGCCCAGTGTCCTTGGCTGGCTTGGCGGCCTGAACAGCCGAGGTATCAACGACTGGTTCCTCCACATCGCCGTCTTCGTCCAACTGGTTGCCAAATGTGGCCTCCAGATCGATGACGTCACGCAGCAAGATGTCTTCGCTTAGCAATTCGTCGTGCCAGATGGTGATCGCTTGGAAGGTCAGTGGGCTTTCGCACAGACCGAGAATCATGGTGTTGCGACCGGCTTCGATCCGCTTGGCGATGGCGATCTCGCCTTCGCGGCTCAGCAGTTCAACCGAACCCATCTCGCGCAGATACATGCGAACCGGGTCATCGGTGCGATCCAGTTTCTCGGTTGCAGCTCCGGACAGCGCAACCTCACGGTTGCTTTCGGTGGTGGTCAGTTCGGTCGAGCCTTTATTCTCTTCCTCTTCGGCCTCTTCATCTTCGATGATGTTGATGCCCATCTCGGACAGCATCGACATAACGTCTTCGATCTGTTCCGAGCTGACCTGATCCGGCGGCAGCACCTGATTGAGCTGGTCGTAGGTGATGTAGCCTTTCTCGCGGGCCTCGGCGATCATCTTCTTGACCTGGGCCTGGCTCATGTCCAGCGAGATTTCCTGTTCCTGCTCGTCGGATTTGCGATCTTCGGTCGTGTCTTTGGCGGCCATTCAATGCTCCTGCAGGGATGGGTGATTCGTTTGTACCGAATCATTAGCGCGTAGAAGTGATTCGGCCACCCGTTTACCTGTTTTTCTTTTCAAGTGCCTTACGAAAACACCAGTTTAGCGGCGTTTCCGTTCGAAATTGATCCCGGACATGATTGCCTTGAACGCGTCTTTCTCGTCGCGGTTGATTCTCGCGCCGTTGTCGGCGATGTCGAATACGGCCCTATCCTCGTTCTGGCTGCGGCTCGTGCGGTTGCGCTCTTCAGCGGCTTGCGCCAGCCGATATGTCAGCGCCTCATCGGCCAAATCGGACAATTCCTCTGCAGCTTCGGCAATCTCAGCATCCAACCCCTGGAGCGCTTTGATCTTTGCGAGTTCCTCGGCCAGCGTCATCTCGGCCTTTTCAACGTCGCCTGGTTTGTACACACAGGGGATTACTGCGACATGGCGAAGGGCCAGCAGGTTTTCAAGGGCTTCAGGCCCCAAAGTTTCAGCAATGTGGTCCTGCAGATGATCCGGATCATCAATCGCGTGACGCAGAATTGCTTGGCGCAGAGCCGCATAGTCGGGATCGCGGCACTCCATCTCTTCCAACTGGTGCTCGAATTGCACGACGACCTGTGGGTTTAGCGCTGCGATGGCCAGTATGGCCGCTTCACGCAGCTGGATATCCGCCCCCTCGGATGAGGCCAGGAAAGAGGACCGCGCACCGGGTGTTGCTGGCTGTTTCTGCGGTTGCCACTTGCCGCGTGGTTGCCACTGGCGGTTCTGCGGCTGCCGCTGCGGACGGAAAAGCTGCCAGCGCAGGTCCTTGATCTCTTGCCCATAATGCGACCGGATCGAGGGATCGCGGATCAGCTTGATTTTGTCGCGCAGCACCTTGTCCAACGCTGCCTTACGTTCCGGGCTGTCGAACACCCTGCCTTCGGTTTCGCGTTGCCAAAGCAATTTGACCATCGGGATGGCCCCATCCAGCACGGATTGCATGGCCCCTGCCCCTTCGGCCCGCAGCAGGTCATCCGGGTCCTTACCTTCGGGCATCAGGGCAAAGCGCAGAGATTTTCCGGCCTCAAGCAGAGGCAGCGCCAGATCAACAGCGCGCATCGCGGCGCGCAAACCGGCCGTGTCACCATCCAGCGCGACGATCGGTTCATTCGCAATGCGCCACAGCAGTTGCAGCTGGTGTTCCGTGATCGCCGTGCCCAACGGTGCGACCGACGCGCCGAATCCGGCCTCGGCCAGAGCGATCACGTCCATATACCCTTCGGCCACGATCAGCGGTTGACCCTTCCCCGCCGCCTGACGTGCGGGGCCGTGGTTATAAAGACTGCGACCCTTGTCGAACAATTCGGTTTCGGGCGAATTCAGATACTTGGCGTTGTCACTTGGGTCCATCGCCCGACCACCAAAAGCGATACACCGCCCGCGCGGGTCACGGATCGGGAACATGATCCGATTGCGAAAGGTGTCATAGGGATTCTTGCCCTTGTTTGACGGCTTGGCCAAACCTGCCCCAAGGATCAGGCCCTCGGCGACATTCTTGCCCCGCAGATGATCCCACAACGCCTGCCAGCCGTCCGGAGCAAATCCGATTTCCCACCGCTCCAACGCCTGAGCGTCCAGCCCCCGACGGGTCAGGTAGTCGCGCGCGGCTCCGCCGGCTCCGGTCTTGAGCTGCAGGCGGAAGAACTGCACCGCCTGTTCCATCACTTCGGCCAACTGCGCGCGACGATCCTGTTTCTCTTGCGCTTTGGGATCACGGGCAGGCATAGGCATTCCGGCTTCACGCGCTAGAATCTCCACCGCTTCGATGAACGAAACATTTTCCGTCTCTTTCACGAAACTAATCGCGTCCCCCTTGGCGTGGCAGCCAAAGCAGTAATAGAACCCCTTCTGGTCATCGACATGGAAGGATGCGGTCTTTTCGTGATGGAAAGGACATGGCGCCCACATGTCGCCCTTGCCTTGATTGGACTTGCGCTGATCCCACATGACTTTGCGCCCGACGACCTGAGACAGGCTCAGCCGGGTGCGCAGTTCATCAAGAAAACCGGGGGGCAGTGACATGGGTCAAACCTGACAGAAATGAAAACGCGCGCCAAGGGGAAGGCGCGCGGTTGTCCACAGAGAAATGGTAGGCCTGTGGATTATTGCTGCAGGCACAGCTCCAGCCACGCCGCGCCAAGGTCCTTTTTGCGGACATCGCGCATCTTCTGCTCATAGACCCAAGGCGTGATCAGTGGGATGGCGTTATTGTAGCTTTCGGGCCAGGTCGGACTGCTGTCAGCTACCGCCTGCGGCACGTCGCGTTCCTTGACCCTATCCAGTCGCGCTTCCTGGATCGCCGCAACGACATCGGCCTGATACTGGCAGCTTTGTTCTTTGGTTTCTTGGGCAGCCAGAGGTGTGGCAAGCAAAAGGGCCGCAAAGGCGGTACGCAACATGGGGGTCTCCCGGAATCGTTTCATTCGCGGCAGTTTACCCTCGGCGGGGCTTGCCCGCCATTGTCGTTTTGCACCACTCACCATCGTGTTGCACTGGGGCGACCGATCGAACCCGTCCGCCCCAGCCGGAACTTAAAGCCCTTTGGCGCGGTAGCTTTTCGAAACGCGGTCAATGGCCACGATATAAGCCGCAGTCCGCAGATCCTCGACATCGTCACGGCTGTGCCACACCTCACGCATGGACTGGTAGGCAATGCGCATGGTGTCATCGAGGCCGGAACGCACCAGCTCCAGCTCATCTGCGCCGCGAAGATACTTGGTCTTGAAATCCGGGGTCATCGACCATGCGTCACCCAGATAGCGGTCCAACCGCTCCAACTCGCTGACGATCAACTCGTGGCGCGCCTCTTCCTGACGGCGTTGCATCCGGCCAAAACGAATATGGCTGAGGTTCTTGACCCACTCAAAATAGGAAACCGTCACACCGCCTGCGTTTGCATACATGTCGGGAATGATAACCGTGCCTTTTTTGCGCAGGATTTCATCCGCGCCGGCCGTTACAGGACCATTTGCCGCCTCGATGATCAGAGGCGCCTTGATCCGCTCGGCGTTGTTCAGGTTGATCACACCCTCAAGCGCAGCCGGGACGAGGATATCGCATTCCGCTTCAAGAACCTCGGACCCCTCAGCCGAATGCGTGGCATCCGGGTAATTGCTGACCCCGCCGTGCTTCACGATCCACTGTCGCACGGACTCGACGTCAATTCCGTCGGGATTATACAGCGCACCATCCCATTCGATGATACCAACGATCCGCGAGCCATCCTCTTCGCTCAGGAACTTTGCGGCGTGGTATCCCACATTGCCCAGTCCCTGTACGACGATGCGCTTGCCATCCAGCTTGCCCGACAGCCCCGCCTTCTGCACGTCCTCAGGGTGACGGAAAAATTCGCGCAAGGCGTATTGAATGCCCCGTCCGGTCGCCTCCACCCGCCCCGAGATACCCCCGGCATTCAGCGGCTTGCCGGTCACACTGGCGCGCGCATTGATGTCGGTGGTGTTCATGCGAGCATATTGGTCGGCCATCCAAGCCATCTCACGCTCACCCGTGCCCATATCAGGCGCGGGCACGTTCTGAGACGGGTTGATCAGGTCGCGTTTGGCCAGTTCATAGGCAAAGCGCCGGGTGATCTGCTCCAGCTCATGCTCTTCATATTGCCGGGGATCAATGCACAATCCCCCTTTTGAGCCACCAAACGGCGTTTCGACCAGAGCACATTTGTAAGTCATCAGCGCCGCCAGCGCCTCGACCTCATCCTGGTTCACTGCCAAGGCGTAGCGGATACCACCCTTGACCGGTTCCATATGTTCGGAATGAACCGAGCGATACCCGGTGAAGGTGTGAATTTCACCACGCAGTCGTACACCGAACCGCACCGTGTAGGTGGCGTTACAGACCCGGATCTTTTCCTCCAGCCCCGGAGGCAGGTCCATCAGGGACGCCGCCCTGTTGAACATGAGGTCCACACTCTCGCGAAAGCTGGGTTCTTTGATGGCCGTCATTTAATCCTCCGTGCCAGCGAACGACTTACGTTCTGACGTTTTGTCGCACCCAATACGTAAACGATCAATATTTAAGCGAAAATAAAACCGACAAAACCCGAAGATAATTTTTCGAACCCCTGAGTCGCCCGAGCCTGACTACCCAGTCGGAATTGTCGCGTATACGACAACAGAAACACCTAACGCCCTCAAATTATCCCACTTTTTCCCGCAAACCGGTCAAGACGGCGGCTTTTTCGCCTAAATCCCGCCACGATTCGGCGTTAATTTTTGAAAGTTAATATTTCCTTGGCAGTTTGGATGTCTGCTCAGCGAGGTCATCAATATGATAATGCGCGTTTTTAGAAGCGGCTCTAAGAAAATTAAGAGCTTCACCTGTTCGGCTCGTCGTTTCGCTCGGGACGAAGATGGTGGCGTGTTCACAATACTTGTAGTGTCGGGCTTTCTAATAATCATCTGTTTGACCGGCATGGGCGTCGATATGATGCACTTCGAGCGCGACCGGGCAAATCTTCAGGCCACGCTGGACCGCGCGGTTCTCGCTGCCGCTGACCTTGATCAGGAGCTTCCCCCGGCGGAAGTTGTTAAAGAATACTTTGAGAAGTCCGGAGTGAGGGGCAAGCTGACGAAAGAACCCGAAGTTGTCGCTGGTATCGGTTCAAGGCGTGTGACAGCAGACGCTGAAGTGACCGTCCACACTGCATTTATGTATCTTGCTGGCATTCCCAAGTTGCATTCTGTGGTCAGCAGCACAGCGGAAGAGTCCGTTGGGTCAATCGAGATTTCGTTGGTTCTGGATATGTCGGGCTCAATGGGTGACCCGTCTGCTGAGGCGGGTAAAACCAAAATCCAGGTTCTGCGTGAAGCGGCCAAGAAATTCGTTGCGGCAATGTACGCAAAGGAAAACCCGGACAAGATATCAATTTCGATTGTTCCTTATGCAACACAGGTGAATGCCGGGGAAAACATCCTGGGGAAATTCGTGAATGCAACAACTGAACATAGCTATTCGCATTGCGTGAACTTCACCACAGCCCAGTATTCGGAAAAAGGGTTGAGCCCTTCGACCAGCTTGATCAGAGCGGCTCATTTCGACCCCTATACTAGTCGATCAGGAAGCAACCTCAGAACGGTTTGTCCAACAAGGGCCGGAAGTGACATCACCCCGGTCACCAATGTTATTTCGGACCTGAACGATCAGATTGACGCTCTTACTGCATCGGGAAACACGTCCATTGAAATCGGTATGAAATGGGGCGCCGCATTGGTTGACCCTGAAATTCGGCCCATCATCCAACAGTTAACCCGCCAGAAAGTGGACCCCACTTCGACTGAATTGGATGCAAAAACGGTTGTACCTAAAACGTTTGACAATCGCCCCATGGACTACGATGCAGATGTTCAGAAAATCATCATCGTCATGACCGATGGTCAGAATACTTCCCAAGCAGTACTAAGATCAGACCTGCGTGATGGAATGTCAGATGTCTGGTACAACCCCGCCACTGAGTGGACGGAGGAGTACTATAATAGAAGGCGTGGGAGGTGGGAAACCAGAACCGTCACTGGTGACGAATACAGCGTCCTCTCGTCGGAAAGCCCGCAAGAGTACTACTGGACACGACAGGAACTGGACGGCAATGATCACCGCTATGGTGACTTGGAGGACGAACCAGGTACAGCGACACGGCTGACCTATCCAGAATTGTTCAACCAGGCGTCGCTTTATTGGAATGCCGTAAACAATTATGAGTGGGACTCCGACCACTATAACGAATGGTACGCAAACGCGTACAGCAACATTTACTCAGGCACAAAAAATACCCGCACAACCTCTATCTGCTCAAAGATAAAAGAAAGCAAAAAAGTCAAAATCTACGGCATCGCCTTCGAAGCACCGACAAGCGGTCTCACTACGATCCAAAACTGCGCCAGTGGTCCTGCTTTCGTCTACGAGGTCAACGATGAAGGTAACCTTGGGGAAAACCTGACGCTTGAGCAAGCGTTCGAGTCCATCGCTTCGTCGATCAAGCGCCTGAGGCTGACGCAATGATACGCAAAGCACTACAAAAAATAGCGCGTTTCAAACAGGTTGAAGACGGGTCGTTAACCGTTGAATTCGTTATCCTTTTCCCCCTGTACATGTTCTTCATCTTGGGAGCCATTGAGTACGCCATGGTCTCGATCCAGCAATCGATGTTGGAACGATCGGTAGATCTAGTGGTGCGCGATATTCGCCTTGGAACCGGCTCAGGGCCTACGCATGACTCGATCAAAGATGCGATCTGCAGCAGATCAAGCATTATCAACAACTGCTCTGCCAATTTGCGATTGGAGATGGTGGTCCAGGACCCCTACGTTGGTATCAATATCGACCCGACAGTGGATTGTGTTGACAGGGCGGAACCGGCCAAACCTGTACGAGAATTCTCAAACGGCGGATCGAACGAGCTGATGGTTCTACGTGCCTGCGCAAAGGTTAATCCGATTCTCGCCACAACCACCTTTGGGCGAGCGCTAACGACTGATGATGGCCTGGTTACGCTGACGGCGACGACAGCCTTTGTTCAGGAGCCTTGATATGACGCTATTACTTACACGCATACAGCGATTTATCCGCGACTTTGTACGTCGCGAGAATGGCACTCTGTCCTTAGAAGCTATTGTTTTGTTCCCTATGCTTGTTTGGACCGTCACGGTAACCTTTTCGCTTTATGACGCTTTCCGCCAGAGCACTGCTAACCTCAAAGCTTCTTACACAGTGGGCGACCTAGTTTCGCGTGAGACTAATACCATCACTGACCCGTATGTGTCGTCGATGTATGTCATGCTGCGCCAAATGGTTGGTAACCAGGCACCGCTGAAAATGCGCATGACTTTCATAATGTTCAAAGAGGAAGACGATCGCCATTATGTCGACTGGTCGTCAGATTGCGGTTTTGGATTCGAGTGGCGAAATGACAACATTCACCTAATTCGCGACAGGCTTCCGCCGATGTCTGACCTGGACACGCTGATCATCGTCGAAACCACAAACGACTATGATCCTGTGTTCAAACCGCCATTGCTGAACGGTTGGCTGAACGGTAAGCGCAAGTTCGAAAACTTTGTCTTCACGCGCCCGCGTTTCACTGATCTGATCCCCGGGGAAGTTTCCGTGCAGGGTTGTCAGCAAAATGAACTGGATGTGCCTGTAGCACCAACGAGCTAAGCACATCAGTCATGAATTTGGTTTCGGCGGCGGCAGTCATTCCGCCGACGCCCACCCGGCGCCCCACACGCCACCATAGCCCGGGCGCCCAGCTGTTTTCCCCAGCAACACGTGTTTTCAGCAGAAACCCGTTCGAAGGTTTGAACGCGAATACTCCCCGGTCGACGGCCTCGATATCCTCTACTTTGGCGATAAGTTGCCCTCCCCCGGTTCTGAGTTCGGAAGACGTCAGCTCGATCCAGTCGTTCGTCGCGTGCCACATTCGATACGCCAGCCAGAACGCCGCGCCGCCAACCGCAAGCAGAAAGACCAACCACAGGGGTTCGGGCGGTTGCGCCAGTGCTACAGACAGAACCAAAGCGCCAACGATGCTCAGCATCCCAACGCCAAGCCAACGTCTGGCAGGTGACGGCTTAATCGTGGCTAGAATTTCTTGTTGCATGTGAACCCCTGTTGTCTTCCCGTGGGTTTAGCGACTTCTGGTGGGAAAAAACAGGGGGGCTGCAACTGCTGATTTTTGCACATTTGCCGTTCTTTTCTGCCGATTGACGCTGTCCCAGCCTAAAATACATGGTGACCAGAGCTGCAGGAGGCCATCATGTCGCTAAGACCCGTTCTGGAAACCCGGAAAGCCATCACCACAATGGAAGGTGCAGGCGTCAAGCTGCACCGCGCGTTCGGTTTTCAGGACCCGTCCGAGCTTGACCCGTTTCTGCTGTTTGATGACTTCCGGAACGAGCGTCCACAGGATTATCAGGCCGGATTTCCCTGGCACCCCCATCGCGGGATCGAGACGATCACCTACGTTCTGACCGGTTCGGTTGAGCACTCGGATTCGCTGGGCAACAGCGGCACACTTGGCGCTGGAGACGTTCAATGGATGACCGCCGGTTCCGGGATTCTGCATCAGGAGATGCCGACTGGAAATCCGTCAGGCCAGATGCATGGATTTCAGTTGTGGGGGAATCTGCCCTCGGCGCAGAAAATGAACGCGCCGCGTTATCAGGACGTCCAAAGCAAGGACATCCCGGAAATCACTGATGATGATGGCACCAAGGTGCGTGTAATTGTGGGTGAATTCTGGGGCAAGACCGGCCCGGTCGACGGGATCGCTGCCGATCCGCAATATCTGGATGTCCATGTCCCGGCAGGGGTCAAAAAGACGCTCAAAATCGATACCTACCGCCGCGCCTTTGCCTATGTGTTCGACGGTAAGGCTGCCTTTGCCGACGCCTCGCAACCTTCCGGCATCCTGCTGGAAAAAGAAGTCGCCGGACAAGAGGTGAATATCCGCGACATGTCCGGTGACCGGACGCTGGTCCGGTTTGGTACCGGGGATGAAATCACTGTTCAGGCCGGGCCTGAAGGTGTCCGGTTCCTGCTGATCTCGGGCGCACCGATTGACGAACCTGTCGCCTGGCACGGCCCCATCGTCATGAATACGAAGACAGAGCTGGAGCAAGCCTTCCGGGACCTTCGCAACGGCACCTTCATTCGCCCAGCACACTAGGTCGCTCAGGCCGAAACCGACCGGCGGACCATGTCCCAATAAACCTGTTCGACCTCATCCAGCGACAGGCGCCCGCCGGCTCGGTACCATGTCATGACACCATTGAGCATGGCGATTACAGCCAAAGTCGCGATTTTGGTGTCGGCGATATCAAACACTCCGGCCGCCTGCCCCCTGCGCAGGATCGCCTCAAGCGCGTCTTCGTAGTGGCGGCGTAACGTTTCAATCTCTGCAAAATTCCCGGGCGTCAGGTTGCGCAATTCCATATAGGCAATGAACACCTCATCCGGGCGTTTAAGGTGAAAACGGATGTGAAACCCGACAAACTGGCGTAAGGCTTCGGACGCATCCGCCGATTGATCAAGATCGTCATAGGCCGACAACAAGTCCTGCATGTGTTCGTGCATCAGACGAAACAGCAGGCTCTGCTTGTCGGGCGTGTAGTTATACAGCGCCCCCGCCTGCACCCCGACCTCACCCGCAATCTGACGCATGGATACGGCGGCATAGCCGTGGCGGGCGAACAAAGCCAGCGCCGCCTTGCGGATGCGTGGGCCGGTGATATCGGAATGTGAACCTTGAGTACGTGCCATTCCCGCACCGTATCTGAACGTTTGTTCAGATAGAACCCCGCTTGAACCAACGCCATAAAAGTTGCATCACGTTTGCAATCCACCGTGAAAGGGATCTGAATGAAGCCCCTGCCTATGCTGATCCTGACGCTCGCCTGCACCGGATGCACCGATTTTCCGGAACTGGAAGGGCGTGAACAGCCGAGCGTCAAATCAGCCCGCTATCCAGAGCTCATTCCCATTCAGGAAAACCTCGGCCCGCCGGTTGAACCCGCAACCGAGGCCGCAGAGGTCGAAGAAGACCTTATTGCCCGGCGCGAAGCGCTGGAGAAAAAGGCAGAAGAACTTCAGGCTGCGGAAATCAACTGACCCTTTGCGATTCAGGACCCGTGCCGGGTCGCGACGCATTGCACCCTAGCGCCGAACCCGCTAAGGCAGCGCTGAACGGGTGACAAGCCCGGTACGACGAAGTTTTCGAGCGGAAAGGAACCCACGGGATGACACAGGCGCTGCGGCTGGGAATTGCGGGCTTGGGGACGGTTGGCGTGGGTGTCGTGAGGATCATCCGCCGCCACGCGGACCTGTTGCAGGCGCGTACGGGCCGGTCTGTTGAAATCGTCGCCGTATCAGCGCGCGATGCCGGCAAAGACCGGGGCGTGAACCTTTCCGATTATGCTTGGGAAACGGACCCGGTGGCGCTGGCGAAACGCGATGATATCGACGTTTTCGTTGAGCTGATCGGCGGTGAGAACGGTCCCGCCAAAGCCTCGGTTGAGGCGGCACTTGCCACCGGCAAGGACGTTGTCACTGCAAACAAGGCGCTGCTGGCGATTCACGGTCAGGAACTGGCCGAAAAGGCCGAGGCCGCCGGTCGCGTAATCCGGTTTGAGGCCGCCGTAGCCGGTGGTATCCCGGTTATCAAGTCGCTGACCGAAGGGCTTGCCGGGAACGAGATTACCCGCGTCATGGGGGTAATGAACGGCACCTGCAACTACATCCTGACCCGGATGCAATCTCAGGAACTGGGCTATAACGCCCTGTTTGAAGAATGTGCACAGCTTGGATATCTTGAGGCTGACCCTAACCTCGACGTCGGCGGCATTGATGCGGCGCATAAACTGGCGCTGCTGTCCTCAATCGCATTTGGGACCAAACCGAATTTCGACGGCATCCAGATCGAAGGCATTCAGCAGATCAGCTTGGATGACATCCATCAGGCCGACGACATGGGCTATCGCATCAAGCTGCTGGGCGTTGCGCAGCGCTCGGCGCGTGGTCTGGAACAGCGGATGCAGCCGTGCCTGGTGCCCAGCAGCTCGCCTCTGGGGCAACTGGAAGGCGGCACCAACATGGTGGTGATTGAAGGCGATGCGGTCGAGCAGGTTGTCCTGCGCGGTCCCGGCGCCGGCGAAGGCCCCACGGCCAGTGCCGTGATGGGCGATGTCTGTGATCTGGCGCGCGGGCTGCAGATCCCGACCTTTGGCCGACCCGCTACCTCTCTACAGGACGCGCAGCCTGCCGTGACCGGCCTGCCCGCCCCTTACTATCTGCGCCTCGCGCTATTCGACAAACCGGGTGCTCTGGCCAAAGTCGCCGCGATTCTGGGCGATGCGGGCGTTTCGATCGACCGGATGCGCCAGTACGGGCATTCGGAAAGCACCGCACCGGTCCTGATCGTCACCCACAAGACCACACGCGCAACGCTGGACGTTGCCCTCGACGGGCTTCGCGACACCGACGTGGTGGCCGGTGAACCCGTTGCTTTGCGAATTGAAGAGGTTTGACCCTTGCGGCCTGCATGAAACGCAGGCTATGCCGGACAAAACGCCTTTACTGACCTGAGGATACAGAACATGAGTGCTGCCAAAGTAGATTTCAACGACCGCCTGCTGTCTCTGGGCCTTGCGCGGGTTGCGGAACAGGCTGCTCTGGCCTCGGCCTCGCTGGTCGGTCGCGGCGACGAAAAAGCCGCCGATCAGGCAGCCGTGAACGCCATGCGCGAACAGCTGAACCTGCTGGACATCGCAGGTGTGGTTGTCATCGGTGAAGGCGAGCGCGACGAAGCACCGATGCTGTATATCGGTGAAGAAGTGGGAACCGGAAACGGCCCGGGTGTGGACATCGCACTTGACCCGCTGGAAGGCACGACCCTGACCGCCAAGGACATGCCCAACGCGCTGACCGTGATCGCCATGGGGCCTCGCGGATCGATGCTGCATGCTCCTGACGTCTATATGGACAAGCTGGCCATCGGTCCGGGTTTCCCCGAGGGTGTCGTCAACCTGGACATGAGCCCGCGCGAGCGTGTTGAGGCGCTGGCCAACGCCAAAGGGTGCAAACCCGCAGACATCACCGTTTGCATTTTGGAGCGCCCTCGTCATGAAGCGATGATCGCCGAAGTGCGCGAAACCGGTGCCTCGATCCGCCTGATCACCGATGGTGACGTGGCCGGTGTCATGCACTGCGCCGAAAGCGAAGAGACCGGCATCGACATGTATATGGGCCAGGGTGGCGCGCCCGAGGGTGTTCTGGCCGCGGCTGCGCTGAAATGTATGGGTGGACAGATCTTTGGCCGCTTGTTGTTCCGCAACGATGACGAACGTGGCCGCGCCGCCAAGGCGGGCATCACTGATCTGGACCGCGTCTATAATCGGGACGAGATGGTAACCGCGGACGTAATCTTTGCCGCAACCGGAGTAACCGGTGGCTCTTTGCTGCCGCGCATCAAGCGCGAGCCGGGTTGGGTCGAAACCACCACTCTGCTGATGCGGTCGAAAACCGGTTCGGTAAGGCGTATGAGCTATCGCACACCGACGTGGCCGCACGACAACGCCTAACCGCTTGCGCCTGAACCGCGCGCAAGGCTATCCATTAAGACAATGAGGCCGGGTCCGAGAGGGTCCGGCCTTAGCACATCAGGGGCGGGTCATGAGCTTTCTAGGGGTTGAACAATCATTAACCGAGCGGCGTTGGGTCGGGCCAACGCCTGAAGTGGAACGCGCGACTGAGATGCTGGTACAACAGGCCGGCCTGCCCCGCGCCGTGTGTCAGGTTCTGGCACGACGCGGCGTTCCGGCGATGGAAGCCGAAGGGTTCCTGGAACCCAGGCTAAAGGAGCTGTTGCCCGACCCGCGATCAATGAAAGACATGGAAACCGCGGCGACTCGGTTTCTGTCGGCGGTTCGGAATAAGCAACGGATCGCGGTCTTTGCGGACTATGATGTGGACGGGGGCAGCTCAGCCGCCCTTCTGCTGGTCTGGCTGCGTCAGATGGGCCTGCAAGCGACGCTTTATGTCCCCGACCGGATTGACGAAGGCTATGGCCCCAATGTCCCTGCCATGCAGGAACTGGCTGCCAACCACCACCTGATCATCTGTGTGGATTGCGGAACGCTCAGCCACGAGCCTATCGCGGCTGCCACCGGAGCGGACGTCATCGTGCTGGACCACCACTTGGGCGGTGAAACCCTGCCCGATTGCGTCGCCGTGGTGAACCCGAACCGGCAGGATGAAAGCGGCGATCTGGGGTATCTCTGCGCGGCTGGCGTTGTGTTTCTGATGCTGGTCGAGGCCGGGCGACAACTGCGCGAGGCCGAAGTCAAAGGCCCCGATCTGATTTCACTGCTGGACCTTGTGGCGCTGGCAACGGTTGCGGACGTCGCCCCGCTGATCGGCGCGAACCGGGCATTGGTTCGCCAGGGATTGAAGGTCATGGCCCAACGGCAAAGGCCGGGTCTGGTGGCCCTGTCCGACGTGGCGCGCATGGACACGGCGCCCAACAGCTATCATCTGGGATTTCTGCTTGGTCCGCGCGTAAATGCGGGTGGGAGAATCGGGCAGGCCGATCTTGGTGCGCGGCTGCTCAGCACGGATTCGATGCACGAGGCCGAGGCGCTGTCGCAGCGGCTGGACGAATTGAACACCGAGCGTCGCGATATCGAAAACGCCGTACGCGCGGCCGCGTTGGAACAGGCCGAGGAACGTGGTCTGGACGCGCCCCTGGTCTGGGCGGCGGGAGAGGGTTGGCATCCTGGCGTAGTAGGCATCGTAGCATCACGTCTTAAGGAAAGCTCGAACCGCCCGGCGATTGTCATTGGCTTTGATGGGGATGAGGGCAAGGGCTCGGGCCGCTCAGTGTCAGGTGTTGATTTAGGTGCCTCAATCCAGCGCTTGGCGGCCGAGGGGCTTCTGGTCAAAGGTGGCGGTCATAAGATGGCGGCTGGCCTGACCGTGATGCGCGATCAGTTGGAGCCCGCGATGGAGCGGCTTTCCGCGTTGCTGGCCAAACAGGGCGCGGGCGAAGGCGGACCGGCCGATCTGAAACTGGACGGAACCCTGATGCCGGGCGCGGCGACGATCGACCTGATCGAACAGATCGAAAAGGCGGGCCCGTTCGGGGCCAGCGCTCCTGCCCCACGATACGCCCTGCCCGACCTGCAGGTACGGTTTGCCAAGCGTGTCGGCGAATCTCATCTGAAACTGTCCTTGGCCGACGGTGTTGGCGGTGGTCTGGACGCCATCGCCTTTGGGGCATTTGACGGGCCAATGGGCGAAAAGCTGTCCAATCATGGTGGGGCGCGGTTCCATTTCGCCGGGCGGCTCGAGGTGAACACATGGGGCGGTCGGCAGAGCGTGCAACTGAGGCTTGAGGACGCTGCTGAGGCAAATTGAGCCCAATTTCAGACTCGTGAAAAAACTTTCACATCCCTGCGTTTTTCGGCTTGCGGGGGTCACGGTGAAACCGTAAAAGGCCCTCCACAAGCCAGCGTGGCCCGTTCGTCTATCGGTTAGGACGCCAGGTTTTCAACCTGGAAAGAGGGGTTCGATTCCCCTACGGGCTACCACTTGCGCTTGTGCCATTGACAAATGGCCCGTTCGTCTATCGGTTAGGACGCCAGGTTTTCAACCTGGAAAGAGGGGTTCGATTCCCCTACGGGCTACCATTGTCATATCCAACTATCCAAAAAACTGAACATTCATAAGCGAATAACTGCTGTTCTGACAGGTCCTTTCAGTTCTGATTAGCTCGAACCAAAAGAACTGCACTCAATAAAGCCGCAAAAACAATAAGTGTTCCTCACGGGAGTGTACGTAATGGATAACCGACCATTTACGGAGATTCTTTCCAGAGCCAAATCAGCAACAAATGATTTTGGAAAGCTGACTGATTTCGATGTAGGCGCAAACGTTGGTCAGTCTTTTCTGTTGTTTCGGATATTGCTTCCAGAAGCTGAAATCCACTGCTTCGAGCCGGTTCCAAAAACGTTCTCTCGATTGGAATAGGTCGTGAGTGGCGACAGGTTAGTTTTCGCCTACCAAATGCGCCTAGCCTCGCAGGTTGGACACGTACGGTTCACTGCCGACCTCAACACAGGAAAACACAAGATTCCCGAAGGAGAGCAACTTTCAAAAGATGAGATTGAAGTCGAAGCCGAAACTGGCGCCCCATCTGCGAGAGCATGGGCATTGAAGCAATCGACTAGTTAAAAGGCGACGCTGAAGCCTACGACCTGGATGTTCTTCTGGGTTTTTCTGATATGTTGCGAAATGGCCGGATTGCCTATTTGCAGGTTTAGTGTTCAACAAACCTGGACAACCGGTTTCACGCTCATCTGGAACGGTTTATTCATTTCTTGCATTCGTTCATTTACCGGCGGTCTGACATTATAGAACCCGCCCGCAGGGTGAATAAAACCAAGCAGGTTCTGAATGGTATCTGGTATTGCAACGCCGTATTTGCTCGCGAAGTCGAACTCCCGAACCTACAACAGAACGGGATGAACTAGCTGCAAAAAATGAAAACCTCGAAGCTCGCAGCTTCTGAAAAATGCTCTTTTTCAAGTGCCGAACTTGTCGCGGCACAAATCCTGAATCTGTCCCCAGATTGATTTGAATTCCGGTGTGTTTTCTGCCGCGTAGTGAAAGTTCTTCATCAGACCAGTCAGTTGCGTGAACACCTGCCGCACCTCTGCCTTATCCGCGAACTCTGCCGTCGATTGGGTCACGTCATAGACCAGCTTGAAGGTCATCTTCTGACGCTCAAGCGGAACGGTAGCGTCCACCTTGTCGAACGCATCCTGCTGCAGATAGACCATATCCACAAACAGTGCTTTTTGCTGGGTGACAAAGTCCTCGATGGTGACCCCCTCTTCGCCCGTCACCTGCATCATCTGGTCGACCTGCTCGCCTTTTTCTATCAGCTCGATCAGATCGCGCACCTTGCCGGTCCAGCCCGGTTCAGCGTTTTTGTCGTACCAGTCCGACAGCTGATCGGTATAGCGTGACCAGCTGAGCATTGGGTCGACCGCAGGGTAGAACCGTTTGTAGGCGCGCTCGGAGGACAGGCCAAGGAAGCATTTCACCGTGGATAGCGTCGATTGCGTGACCGGCTCATCAAAGTTCCCGCCCGCAGGTGACACCGTGCCGATCAGGGTCAGGCTTCCCAGATCGCCATCGTTGGTCTTCATCGCACCAGCGCGCTCGTACAGGCCCTTGATCGAGCTTTCCAGATAGGCGGGAAAACCCTCCTCACCCGGTATCTCCTCAAGCTTGCCCGACGTTTCGCGCATCGCCTGTGCCCAACGGCTGGTACTGTCTGCGATCAACAGCACGTCATAGCCCATCTGGCGGTAATACTCGCCAAGGGTGATGCCGGTGAAGATCGATGCTTCGCGTGCGGCAACCGGCATGGAGGACGTGTTACAGATGATGATCGTGCGATCCATCAGGCTGCCGCCTGTCGTCGGGTCGGTCATCTTGGGAAATTCGTGAATCGTTTCGACCACCTCGCCCGCCCGCTCACCGCAGGCGACAACGATCACAATATCCACCTTGGCATTTCGCGCGATCAGGTTCTGCAGCACCGTCTTGCCCGCCCCGAATGGCCCCGGAATACAGGCCGTACCGCCGCGCGCGATGGGAAAGAACGTGTCGATCAGACGTTGAGACGTCAGAACCGGCTCGGTCGGATAAAGCCGCTCGGACAATGCGCGTTTCAGGATGCTTTCCGGCAACGGACGCCGCACAGGCCATTTCTGCGAGAGGGTCAGTGTGTGCTCGCCCCCCTGCTCGTCCTCAAGGCGTGCGACGATGTCGTGGATTGTGGCAGCGCCCTTTTGCACCCAGACCACCTTGTAATCGCCCACCCAGTTGAACGGCAGCATGATCTTGTGGTTGAAATGGCCCTCGGGCACGGTCCCGATGCTGTCGCCCGCTGTGACCGTGTCGCCAACCTTGACCGACGGCGTGAACGACCACTTGGCCTGCGTGTCCAGCGGGGCTACATCCGCTCCGCGCGGCAGGAAGGTACCGAATTCGGCAGCCACCTTGGGCAGCGGCGATTGCAAGCCATCAAACACCTGCCCCAGCAGACCCGGACCGAGTTCAACGGACAGCAACTGCCCCGATTGCTCAACCGGATCGCCCACGGCCACCCCGTCGGTGCTTTCGTACACCTGCACATCTGCTATATCGACACGCACGCGCAGCACCTCGGCCTTCAAGCGTTCCTGCCGCCCACTTGGACCGGGCCGTGTGGGCAGAATGAACACGACCTCGTTCTTGACCAGTTGCCCGGGCCGCCCCGAAGCATCGTGATTGGCCTGAATCTGAACCAGCCCCTCCTGCACCGAGACGACGCGGGCGGTGGTGGTCTGCCTGGTGGGGGTTGGGGCTGTCATGCGCTTGCTCCATCAAAATCAATCTCGGCGACACCGGCCATGGCCTGCTGTGCCAGATTTTCAAATCTCGTGGCCGCGTCCTGCGCATTGCTTTGCGCCCAGCGGTCAAAAATGTTCCAGATCAGCACGTAGATCGCCACGGCCTCAAAATCGAAAAGGTGGCGGGCAGCATGCTTTTTCAGTTGTTTGTGGCTGACCGACAAGAGCAAACGCTCCAGTCCCAGCGGGTCTTCTTTATCCAGCAACTGATTGGCCTCTTTGATCCAAGGCATAGGGCCTTCCAGACGGAAACTCGGGTCGGTCCAGTTGGCTGGGATGTGCCGGGCCCAGCGCCCCATGCCAAACGTTCCGGTTGCCGGGTTGCCGCCTTGCTTGCGTAGACGCAACGCGGCGACTGTCGTGCGCAGGTCCATCCGCTCAAGAAACAACGCGCGCAGGCTCGGCTGCGGGATGTCGCGCAACGCCTCCTTACAGCGCTCGATGGCCTGAGCATCGGTGACGTCCATATTATAGTCGCTCCAGTTCAACGCGTGCTCTAACAGCTTCAAAACACGCGCATCCTCAGGCGCCAGCGCCGTCAGACGCCGATCCAGCCGCAACCGTGACAAGGGCGGCTGTTTGGCAACAAACAAACGTTCCGAGCCCGGAAGACTGCTGACCAGCGCGATATAGGCGTCGGGGTCCGACATGTTACCGGATCACCCCTTCCAACACCGCGCGGAAGCGGGGTTGCAGGTGTTCCATCAGCAGCGAGGCGACGGCCTTGTCGGTCAGGTCCAGTACCACGCCCTGGTCCTCGGCCCGGACGCGGATACCGTCCTGCGCATCGTCCGAAGCGTGCAGCTCGACCTGCTCGCGTAACATCTTGGCGGTCAGACCAAGCACGTATTTGGTCAGCTTGCCTGACTGAATGTCGTCGGCGTTCTGCTTGATATCCTCTTGCGTTGCGACTTTGGCGGGTAGGATGACCTGCACCTTGCCGTCCAGTTTAGCTTCAGCGGCGGCACGGCCCACGACTTCGAGGATCATCTGTTTCAGAAGATCCGGATCACCCATTTCCTTGGTGACCAGACGTTCGACATCTTCGCGGAACCGGTCCGTCAGGCCTGCCTTCATGGTCAAGACCGCGTCGCGCATGGCGGTGTTCAGTGCCTCTTCGCCTGCCGCGCGATAATTGTCGGACTCGCTGCGGGCCTTTTTCTGATACGCATCCGCTTCGTGCTTGGCGTCGGCCAGTATTTTCGCAGCCTCTGCCTTGGCATCCGCGCGCAGTTTTTCCGCATCCGCCTGCCCGGCCGCCACCCCATCATTGCGCAGCTTGTCAATCAGAGCGTCGACACCATGCGAGATCATCCCATCCTGTGCCATCAGCTGATCCCCGCACTGATGACCAGCGCAAAGACGAAGGCGAAGACGCCAAAACCTTCGATAATCGCGGCGGGAGCCAGCGACAGACCGAAGATTTCGGGTTTCTCTTTGGTTGCGTTTATCGCCGCGGCACAGGCCCGGCCCTGCCAGATGCCGCAGTACATCAAAGCGATACCCGAAAGGATACCGATCCCGAACAGCCCGCCGGCGTTATCCGGCGTCACGTCGCGGTTCAGCGTAAACATGATGACGATGCCGTAGATCACCATGGTCGAGGGGAAAGCCGAGACACCAACGAACCGGCCATAACCGCCCTCGGTTTCAGTCATGGCACCTATGCTGGCCATCCCCGCAATTGAACAGCCAATGGCGCTTGCCGCCGCACCCAGCGCCATGGGCGCATAGATTCCCAGCCAACCCAATGTCAAAACAAGCTCATTCATTCCTGAACCTCCTTGCGGGCGAACGGGCGAAAGACGATGCCTTCGTCCGGCAGACCCCATTTAAAGAATTCGATGTAATTGAGACGTAATCCGTGGACGACGCCACTCATCAGCGCGAGGGCGAAGTTCAGGATGTGACCGATGATCAGGATCAGCAGACCGAACAGAATGCCCGGCCCTTTCAGCGCGTGAATCACTGACATCGCCAGATCGTTAAAGGTGATCGCCAGCGAGGCCGAAGCCAGTCCCAGCGCAAACAGGCGCATATAGCTGAGCACATCTCCAAACGCGCCCATAGCTCCGGCAAGGCCTTGCACACCATCGATCAGACGCCATGCCCAGTCGGTGGGCTTCTTGATCACCCGCTCACTGGAGAAGAGCAGGATCGCCAGAGCCCCCACGATCAGTATCGCTGTGCCCGGTGCCGGGGAGTTTCCCTTCATGTAGCTGAGCCACAGAACGAACCCGCCAATTAGCGCCGCAATCCACCCCAGATTGGCGATGGCCTTCCTCTGCCCCCACGCCGCCCAAGCGGCCAGAGCATTGGCCAGAACCAGATGCAAAACACCGACTACAATCGACACCATCATCATGGCCCCGAAATTGTTCATATCCAGCAGCTTGAGTTTGGCCCAGATAGACCCATCCGGCGGCGACACTCCGAAATAGCTTCCGACCAGAATACCGTACACAATCGTGGCGCCCGACAGGATCAGCCCGTAAAGCCGCCACGATCTCTGCCCGACGGTCCCTCCCATCCGCTTCCAAAACAGCAGCAGGCCCAGCAAGATGACGGCTCCGTATCCCGCATCGGCCACGATCATCGCGAAAAAGAACGCAAACGAGGCGGCGACGATGACACTGGGGTCCCAGTCCTTGTAGCCGGGCACTTGATAAAACAGCGCCAAGTCTACTGCAGCACTGCGTTTTTCCGGTTGCTCCAGAAGTGTGGGCGGCACGTCGCCTGGTGCTGGCTCCTCGATCAGAACAGCGGCATGCTTGGCCTCGGCCATGTTCAAAACCGCATCGATGCGATCCTCGGGCACCCAGCCTTGCAGAGCAAACATCACCTGTTCGTCGCGCACTTTCTGGGTTGCATGAGCCAGTTCCGCCGCGCTTTCCGCCACGGACAGGTTCCGCCGCATCAGCGTCAGATACCGTGTCTGTGCAACCCGCTCAGCCTCAAGCGCTTCGATGGCGATCTCGGCCTCTTCCAGCTGCGCTTCCAATTCACGAATAGGCAGCGACCCGGTATGGGTGCGCGCAACCGGCAGGATGTCGTCGGCGGGTTCGTCAGGCGCGATCAGGACTGCGTAAATGAAACGATGGTCCTGCTCCAGTATGGCCCAGGGCAGCGACAGTTCAGACAGTGCATCGCGGTGTTTCACCGGTAATTGGTAGAACCACAGCCGGTTGCCTGCCAGCACGTCATCGGGCGGGAAGTCCAAATCTCCCCAAGGCCGCACTTGGGTAATCCGGTGGGCCAAAAAGTCCCGCCGGTCGGTCGTGTCACGCGTGCGCTGCATCAAGTCCAGCACGTCCTTGACGAACCGGTCCATGTCAAAACTAGGGTCACGCTGTATCTGGCGGCGCGGCTCGGGCACATCATTCAGAAAACGCAGCGCCTTGTAGGCGTCCCGTGCGCCGCGCTCACTGATCTTTTCAGGCTCGGCCGGCGGTGGTGCCAGCGGCAGGACATGCATACATCCCAGTTCCTGCAACGCCTCAAGCGTTTCAGTTTTCTGCTCGGCGCGCCCAACCAGCGACAGCTTCTTGAGGCGCGCGACACTCATGACACCGCCTCCTGCGCGTGTTTGCGTTTCGAGATTTTCGAGCGCACGACGGCCTGCATCTGCTCATCGCTCAGATAGATGCGGATTTTCTTGATATTGGCCTTGGCGCGTGGAATCAGAACCTTTTCGAACAGGTTGACGCGCTGGGTGACTGTGGCGACGGCCTTGTCAAAAATCTTGACCCGTTCCTCTGCCACTTTGACCCGCAAGCGCGCTTCGATCATGTCGTGCAGCAACTGCGCAGCCGCATCGACCCAATGGGGTTTGGCCAACAAAGAATAAGGCCGCACAGCAACCTCGATGCGGTCGAGAGCGGGCATCTTGACGCCGACAACGTTGACCTCTTTGACTTTGTAGTCCTTCAGTTCAACCAAACCGTCCAGATCGATACCCTGTTGCGCCAGCATTGGCAGCTTTGCCCCGACCTGTTGGGCCAGTTCCTGCACTTCTTCTTCCAGGCGTCGCACATCCTCGCGCGCTTTGGCGCGTTCCGCCATCAACTGCTGGCGCTTCAGGTCCAGCGACGGCAGGAACCGCTCATAGCTTTTTAGCTGCGTCTGCTGGCGGGCCAGCGACGATTTATTCAGCTGCAACCGCGCCATCGGCATCCTTCGGGAAATATTTGTCGACCAAAGCCTGTTTCATCAGCAACTGTTCCGGTGCAAAACACTCGGCCAGCGTCTTCCACCCCAGATCCAGTGCCTCTTCCAGCGGGATCGACACGTTGATGTCCATGAAGCGCGACCGGAACAACGCACCAAATTTAAGCAACTGGCGATCGTAGTCCGACAGATCAAACGCCATCGCCTGCTTCTGCGCAGCATCGCGACTTTCGGAATAGAACCGGATCATCGTATTCATGATCTGGCCGTGATCTTCGCGAGTGGTCTTGCCAATCACGTTCTGCTTGAGGCGCGAGAGGCTGCCGAAAGGGTCGATCACGCCGGAATGCAGATAGATCTGCCCTTCGGTGATGTAACCCGTATTGTCCGGCACCGGGTGGGTCACGTCATTGCCGGGCATCGTCGTCACGGTCAGCACCGTCACCGATCCGCCCTTGGCATAGTCGCAGGCCTTCTCGTACCTCCGCGCCAGTTGCGAATAGAGATCGCCCATATAGCCACGTTGTGAGGGCACCCGTTCCTGACTGATCCCGACTTCTTTCATAGCATCGGCAAAGGCGGTCATGTCCGTCAACAGGACCAGAACACGCTTGCCCTCCTCCACCGCGAATTTCTCGGCCACGGCCAGCGCCATGTCGGGCACCAACAGGCGTTCGACCAGAGGGTCCATCGCCTGATTGACGAACATCACCGTGCGCGAGAACACGCCCGCGTCTTCGAACGACGTCCGAAATGTGTGATAATCGTCAAAGATCAAACCCAACCCGCCGAACACCACGATATCGGCGTCGGCCTGAATACCGATTCGGCTCAGAAACGCATTGAACGGCTCGCCCGACACTGAAAAGATCGGGATTTTCTGGCTTTCGACCAGCGTATTGAACACGTCGATCATCGGCACATCCGTGCGGATCATCTTATTCGGGACCGCTCTTTCAGCCGGGTTTACAGTCGGCCCTCCGATTTCGATTCGAGGCTCAGCCGACAGGTCCGGCCCGCCATCAATCGCCACCCCTGCCCCATCAAACACACGACCCAGAATATTGGCCGAGTACGGCGTCTGCATCGGGTGACCAAGGAAGGTCGCGGTTGCTTCGGTCGAGATCCCTTTGGTGCCGGAAAACACCTGTAGCGTCACCACATCGTGGTCGATGAAAATCACCTGCGCCAAGGTTTTATGCCCATCGACCGTCTCGATCACCGCTAGGTCATTGAACCGAACCGCAGCTTCTGCGGACCCGTCCAACGGCACCCTGACCTTGATCGTATCCCCCACAATTTCCAGTACACGCGTGTATTTCAACAGACTCTGGGACATTGCCTATCCTCATACGTCCTAGTGATTTTGCCAATCAGCGACACGTTCGTCAGCGGCATTTTTTGTAATCGCGGGTGCAGCTTACAACGAATTCAAAAATTGACAACCGAGGATGCGTTGTCGTTGCGCTACCCTCAATTTCATCAATTACTAAAAATTTAGTTTGACACATACGCAAGAAATCGCTGATGCTGTTCGCCATCCGGTTTGCGCCGGAAACCATAAATTTTTGGGAGGAAACAGATGCGGAGACATCTACTTTCCGCAGTGGCGGCGGCTGCCGTCATTGCGGGGCACGGTCCTGCTTGGGCCGACGAAGCCGCAGCACAACGTTGGATCGACGACGAATTCCAGCCATCGACCCTGTCGAAAGACGAACAGATGTCGGAAATGCAGTGGTTCATCGAAGCTGCACAACCTTACGCTGGAATGGAAATTAACGTCCTGTCCGAAGGCATTCCGACCCACTCTTACGAATCCGAGGTTCTGACCAAGGCATTCGAGGAAATCACCGGCATCAAGGTCAACCACCAGATCCTTGGCGAAGGTGAAGTGGTTCAGGCTGTACAGACGCAGCTGCAAACCGGCCGAAACCTTTATGACGGCTACGTCAACGACAGTGACTTGATCGGCACCCACTCGCGCCTGCAGTTGGCCTACCCGCTGACTGACATGATGGAAGGCGACTGGGCGGCGACCACATCGCCGACGCTGGACCTGGATGACTTTATGGGCATTCAGTTCACCACTGGCCCTGACGGCAAGCTTTACCAGTTGCCCGATCAGCAGTTTGCGAACCTCTACTGGTTCCGGAAAGACTGGTTCGATGATGAGGACAACAAAGCCGCGTTCAAAGAAAAGTACGGCTATGATTTGGGCGTACCGGTCAACTGGTCGGCCTATGAGGACATCGCCGAGTTCTTCACCAATGACGTGAAAGAAGTCGACGGTGTGGCGATCTACGGCCACATGGACTACGGCAAGCGCGCACCTGACCTTGGTTGGCGTATGACCGATGCTTGGCTGTCAATGGCCGGTGCCGGTGATGTCGGCGAGCCGAACGGCATTCCGGTTGATGAGTGGGGCATCCGCATGGAAGCGGGCACCTGTAACCCTGTTGGTGCATCCGTGTCCCGCGGTGGTGCTGCAAACGGTCCCGCTGCGGTCTACGCGATCCGCAAATGGGATGAGTGGCTGCGTGCCTATGCGCCTCCGGGTGCGGCGTCCTATGACTTCTACCAGTCGCTACCAGCACTTAGCCAAGGCAACGTCGCCCAGCAGATCTTCTGGTACACCGCCTTTACTGCCGACATGGTGAAGCCGAAATCCGAAGGCAACAACACCGTGGATGACGAGGGCACGCCGCTGTGGCGGATGGCGCCCAGCCCGCACGGCCCCTACTGGGAAGAAGGCCAGAAGGTTGGGTATCAGGACGTGGGTTCCTGGACTTTCCTGAAGTCGACCCCAGCGGATCGCGCTCAGGCGGCCTGGCTGTACGCTCAGTTCGTGACCTCCAAGACTGTCGATGTGAAGAAGTCCCACGTGGGTCTGACCTTCATCCGCGATAGTTCGGTCAACCACGAGTCGTTCACCGAACGCGCACCCAAGCTGGGTGGTCTGGTCGAGTTTTACCGCTCTCCTGACCGTGTGGCATGGTCGCCCACTGGCATCAACGTGCCGGACTATCCGAAGCTGGCCCAGATCTGGTGGCAGCAGATCGGTGATGTGAACTCGGGCGCGTTTACCCCGCAAGAGGCGATGGACCGTCTGGCCGAAGAGATGGACATCACCATGGCCCGTATGCAGGCCGCGGATGAAAGCGCCGGTGTCTACGGTGGTTGTGGCCCCCGTCTGAACGAACCGCAGGACCCGGAGTTCTGGCTGGAAAAAGCCGGTTCGCCGAAAGCCAAGCTTGAGAACGAAAAGCCGCAGGGTCAGACCGTCAACTATGACGAACTGGTTCAGCGCTGGCAGTCTCAGTGAACCATTGAAACCCGGGGGTGCCGGTTCAGGCATCCCCACCCCAAAGACCAGTGCATTGCACTGAACGACCGGAACCCACGGACATGATCGAATTACAAGACGCCACCAAACGCGTTGGCAATGTTATCCATATCAAGCCCACGAACCTGACGCTTCAGACCGGCCATTTCAATGTGCTGCTGGGCGCGACCGGCTCGGGCAAGACCTCTCTGATTAAGATGATGGCCGGGCTGGACCCGATCGCCCAAGGCAAGGTCCTGATGGATGGGCAGGACGTGACACGGCTGAACACGCAGAAGCGTCAGATCAGCCTCGTGCACCAGTTCTTCGTGAACTACCCACATATGAGTGTTTTTGACAACATCGCCTCGCCGCTGCGCGTGGCCGGCATGGCGAAGTCCGAGATTGAAGGTCGCGTTGAAGAGGCCGCCGATCTGCTACAACTGCGCCCGATGCTGCACCGTCGCCCGCATGAGCTGTCGGGGGGGCAACAACAGCGTACCGCTTTGGCCCGTGCGATTGCCAAGGAGAGCCGCGCGGTGTTTCTGGATGAGCCGTTGGCAAACCTCGACTACAAACTGCGCGAGGAACTGCGCGAACAGCTGCCTGATCTATTTGCCGGACGTGGGGCCGTGGTGGTCTATGCCACCTCGGAACCCGAAGAGGCGCTGCTGTTGGGCGGTTACACCGCGTTGATGGAAGACGGTCGCGTGACCCAATTCGGCCCGACCGCCGACATCTATCGCAACCCCGAGAACATCGCCGCCGCACGCGTGTTCTCAGACCCGCCGATTAATTTGGGCCGAATCACCGTCTCTGGTGCTCAGGCACAACTGGCTGGTGGAGGCGGCTGGTCCGTCACGAATATGGCGGATGGAGACTACATGGTCGCCGTGCGCCCGCACCGGGTGACACCCTTCCGCACGTCTGACGCGGATGTGGAACTGACGGGCCGCGTGATCGTGACCGAACTGTCGGGCTCAGACTCCAGCGCGCATTTCCAGCATGGCGATGACGCGTGGGTTTCTCTCGCCGCAGGTGTGCACCCCTATCAGGTCGGTGAAGATCACAGTTTCTACATGAACCCGGCTCATTGTCGGTATTTCGGCCAAGACGGCAAAAGGGTGGCCTGACATGGCACAAATCAAGCTTTCAAACCTCCGCCATAGCTACATGCCGTCGCCGAAGGGCCCGGAGGATTATGCGCTGAAGGAAATCGACGTGACCTGGCGCGATGGCGGTGCCTATGCGCTGCTTGGCCCGTCTGGCTGCGGCAAGTCCACCTTGCTCAACATCATCTCTGGCTTGCTGACGCCCTCCGAAGGGCAAATTCTTTTCGACGGTCAGGACGTAACCGCCCTGCCCCCCGATCAGCGCAACATCGCGCAGGTATTCCAGTTCCCGGTCATCTACGACACCATGACCGTGGGCGAAAACCTGGCCTTTCCGCTGAAGAACCGGGGTGTCGACCCCGCAACGATCAAGCGCCGCGTTGACGAGATTGCCGAGATGCTGGATGTCACCGATATGCTGGGCACCAAAGCCTCGGGCCTCAGCCCGGACAACAAGCAGAAGATCTCGATGGGACGCGGTCTGGTGCGTGACGACGTGAACGCGGTGATGTTCGATGAACCGCTGACTGTGATCGACCCGCACCTGAAATGGAAGCTGCGGTCCAAACTGAAAGAACTGCATCAGCGGGTCAAAGCCACCATGATCTATGTGACCCACGACCAAACCGAGGCGCTGACCTTCGCGGACGAAGTTGTGGTGATGCAGGAAGGCGAAGTAGTTCAGATCGGCACCCCGGTCGAACTGTTTGAACGTCCCCAGCACACATTCGTCGGCCATTTCATTGGCTCGCCCGGTATGAATGTCTTGCCCTGTGAGGCGAAAGGCGACCGCGCCATGTTCGAAGGCCACGAAGTGATGCTGGAAGGGCCTACCCATGGCGACGGAGGCCGCACTGACCTGGGTATCCGCCCGGAATATGTGGGCTTCGGTGATACCGGCATCCCGGCGCAGGTGACCAAGGTTTCCGACATTGGCCGCCACTACGTGGTCAGCGCGATGGTGGGCAACACCGCGCTAAAAGCTGTGACCGAACACAGCGCACCCGAGCCGGGCTCGCAGGTATTCCTGCAATTCAATCCTGAACAATCCCGCGTCTATCGCGACGGCTGGATCGCAACCGAGGAGCGGGCGCAATGAGAACGGAAAACCAAAAAGCGTGGTTCTTTGTCCTGCCGGTGCTTGCACTGGTTGCTTTCAACGCACTGGTGCCGATGATGACGGTGGTCAACTACTCGGTTCAGGAAACCTTCGGCAACAACCAGTTCTTCTGGGAAGGTCTGGGCTGGTTCGAGCAGATCCTGCGATCCGACCGGTTTCAGGCTGCATTGGGTCGACAATTCCTGTTCACCTTCCTGATCCTGCTGATCGAAGTTCCCCTGGGCATCATCGTCGCCCTATCAATGCCCCGCAAAGGCTTCTGGGTGCCGGTCTGTTTGGTCCTGATGGCACTGCCGATGCTGATCCCGTGGAACGTGGTCGGCTCGATGTGGAACATCTTCACCCTGCCCAAGATCGGCCTGATGGGGTACTTCCTGAATGACGTTCTGGGCATCAATTATGACATGACCCAACAGCCGATCTCGGCCTGGATCACGGTCGTTGTCATGGATGTCTGGCACTGGACCTCGCTGGTGGTTTTGCTGTGCTATGCCGGTCTCGTGTCGATCCCCGATGCCTATTACCAAGCCGCCAAGATCGACGGCGCCAGCCCGTGGTCGGTGTTCCGCTATATCCAGCTGCCTAAGATGAAAACCGTCCTGACAATTGCCGTTCTGCTGCGGTTTATGGACAGTTTCAACATCTATACCGAGCCCTTCGTTCTGACCGGCGGCGGCCCCGGCAACTCAACCACCCTGCTATCGATTGACCTTGTGAAGATTGCGTTGGGACAGTTCGACCTTGGCCCTGCGGCCGCGATGAGCCTGATCTATTTCGCAATCACGCTGCTGGTCAGCTGGGTCTTCTACACTCTGATGACAAAGGATGACGCGCAATGAAGAAGCGGTCCCTTATCCCGATCCTCTATATCGCGTTCCTGATGCTGCCGATCTATTGGCTGGTGGCGATGTCCTTCAAGACCACGAACGAGATTCTGTCAGGCTTTTCCCTGTTTCCACAGACCTTTACGTTGGAAAACTATATCACCATCTTTACCGATCCGACGTGGTACTGGGGCTACATCAACTCGATCATCTATGTGACGATCAACACAGTGCTTTCGGTCTGTGTGGCCCTGCCTGCGGCCTACGCGTTCTCGCGCTATCGGTTCCTGGGGGACAAGCAGTTGTTCTTCTGGCTGCTGACCAACCGGATGGCCCCAGCGGCGGTGTTCGCGTTGCCCTTCTTCCAGCTTTACTCATCAATCCATCTGTTTGACACGTATCTGGCCGTGGCGCTGGCGCATACGTTGTTCAACGTGCCATTGGCGGTTTGGATTCTGGAAGGCTTCATGCGCGGCATCCCGAAAGAGCTGGATGAAACGGCCTATGTAGACGGCTACTCTTTCCCGCGCTTCTTCGTGACGATCTTCCTGCCCAACATCAAGGCGGGCGTGGGCGTCGCGGCATTCTTCTGCTTTATGTTCTCGTGGGTCGAAATGCTGCTGGCCAAAACCCTGACGGCGGTCGAGGCCAAGCCCATCGCTGCCGTGATGACCCGGACGGCCTCCAGCGCCGGGTATGAACTCGGCCTGCTGGCCGCTGCGGGAACCCTGACCATCATCCCCGGCGCCATCGTCATCTGGTTTGTCCGCAACTACATCGCGCGTGGTTTCGCGATGGGACGCGTGTGAGGTTCGATATGCGTAAACTACTTCTCACCCTTCCCTTCCTACCCTCGACGGCCTTTGCCCAGGCACAGACCGGATGGGGCAATGTCGGCCAGCAAGAGGAAAAGGGGTTCTCGTGGACCGACCCTCTGTGGCCAGACTTCTGGATGGCCTGGACCCCGGCGACTCTGGCATTGTTCGTGGGCATCTTCTCGGCCATCGCCTTGATTGGCGTGCTCGAAGGTTTCAAATACCGCGACGGGATTGAGCGGCGCGGTGTGCTGGGCCTGACGACTACGCTGGGTGATCGGCTGTTCATCACCCTGCTGGGTTCGGCCTATATCTTCCTGGCTTGGCTCGGGCTGGTGGGTCAGCCCGTCTGGATACCCCTTTTCTTGTCGATCGGCTGGGGCATCTTCGTCTTCTGGAAAGTTTAAGCTTTGCGAAACAGCGAAAGGATGCTTGTCTGTCAGGCATACTAAAAAATGCGACACGAAAGACCGATGCGAAAGAAAAAAACAACAAACCTGCTGACCGAAGTGGAACTAGAGTTCATGAATGAGCTCTGGGCGCTCGGTCGGGGCTCGGTCCGTGACGTGCTGGATCGCCTGCCGCCAGAACGCAACCTGGCTTATACGTCCGGCGCAACCATCCTGAGGATTCTGGACGACAAAGGTTTTGTCGAAAGCCACAAGGACGGGAAGACGCTGATCTATACGCCGCTTCTGGAAAAAGGCAGGTATCAGGCACGGTCGCTGCAGAACCTGTCGCGAACCCTGTTCGACGACACACCTGCCACGCTGGTCGCACGTCTGGTTGATGATGCGGGCCTTAGCGAAGCCGATCTGGAGGAAATTCGGGCACTGGTAGAGAGGAGACTGCAAAATGACAGCGGTTAGACCGGTTCTCGACGCGTATCTTGAATGGAATCTTGTCCTCGGCCTTGCCGCAATTCTCTGGCTGGTCGCTCGGGGGCTTCTGTCCCGAACCTCACTCAGCTACGGGTTTGTGGTGCAGCTGCGTGCGCTTAAGGCGCTTTGTTTGTGTATCGTCGTAAGCCCATTGCTGGCCCTGGGCGTATCTGCGCTGGCGACGCACACGCAGGCCAAAGGCACCGTTGCAATCGGCGACATTGCCGTGGCGGCCTATCTGCGTGGCGACATCGCGATGCCCGCCACTCAGTTTGAGGCGTTACTGAACACGCGCCAACGTTGGGTTGAGGTATTGTTTAGCGGAGACTACCCGATTGTATCCGTGACCCTTGTGCTGATGGCGCTTGCGTCGCTGATCTATACCCTGCGCGTGATCCGCGACGGGCTGGCGATCCGCGAGACGGTCAACACCAGCTTCTTGTGGCGCCGCTCGGCAACGGTGGACATTCGCCTTTCCGACCGCATTTCCGTTCCTTTCGCGGTCCGGGGCTTGCGTCGGCGTCATGTCGTGTTGCCCAGCCACCTGCTGGACACCCCGCGCGAGCTGCGCTTTGCACTTGCGCATGAGCTTCAGCACGTGCGCGCCGGGGATGTCGAATGGGAGTTGGGGTTCGAACTTCTGCGTCCTCTGCTATTCTGGAACCCCGCCTATCTGGTGTTGAAGTATCAGTTCGACCGCCTGCGTGAATTGGCCTGCGATCAGTCGGTCGTGGCACGCAAAAACATCAACGCGCGCGATTATACCAATTGCCTGCTGGACTATTGTGCCCGCACCGTTGAGCGTGGCAGTCCGCGCGTTCTCAACGTGGCGCTGGTCACCGGTGGCAAGGCGAGACATGTACTACGTCAACGGGTGATCGCATTGGCGGATGCGCCTGCGGTTCAAACGTCGATGCCGTTCATGTTCCTCGGCCTGACCATCCTGTTCGCACTCGTCCTGGGGCTGGCCGCCGCGTCGGTCCGTCAGACCGAAGATTGGAGCCATGACCGTTTGATGTTGTCGACGGTGGTTAACCTTGAACGGCTCGAAGCGCGCAATCAGGGCAACTGACACTTACCAGCCACGGCGACCAAAAAGGGCCTGCAAGCGGGTCTGCCCTGCAAAAGGGTCGGCAGGTTGTGGCGCGGCCAGGTTCGCAACAACCCGCCGGACCAGCATCCAGCAGATCACGGCAAAGATGACTCCTCCCAGCGCCTGCCCCAGCAACACGCCGGGTGCGCCCGCGATATAGGCCCCGGCAACTGCGAAGGGCCAGGTGCCCAGCGTGTGCCGCCCCCAATTCACCCAGGTCGAATAAATCGGGTGACCCAGATTGTTAAAGCTGGCATTCGCGACAAAGATCACCCCGTTGAAGAATGAGGCCAAGGCCAGCGGTCCGCAGAACAGATAAATCAGCGCCCGTGTCTGCCCCTGCGCCAGAAACAGGTCGGCAATCGGTGCGCGCAGCAGGAACAGGGTTGCCGCCATCAGGCAGACATACACAGCAGTGAATTTAACACCCGCCAAGAAGGTCGCTTTCACCCGGTCATACTGCCCTGCCCCAAAGTTCTGCCCCACAATTGGGCCGATGGCCCCGGACAGGGCAAAAACAACCGAAAACGCCACCGGCATCAGCCGCCCGATTACCGCCATTCCGGCCACAGCGTCGGTTCCGAACTGCGCGATCTCGCGGATTACAATGGCGTTGCCGATAGGCGTGGCGATATTGGTCAGGACGGCGGGCACGGCAATTGCTCGGACAGGTTTGACATCCTCCCCCAACTTCCGCAGCGATGGTCGCCCAAAACCACGATGCACGCGCACTGCCGGTCTGACTGCCGCAATCAACATGCAAACTCGCGCAATGACCGAGGCGATGGCCGCCCCGTCCAGCCCCAACCCAACGGCAAAGATCAGGATCGGGTCCAGCACCGCGTTTGCCACCCCGCCGTAAATCGTGGCCTGCATCGAGCGCCGCGCATCCCCATACGCGCGCAACACCGCCATCCCAGTCATGGCAACCGCCATCACCCACATGGTCGGCAGGATGATCGAAACATAGCGGGTGGCCAGTCGTAGCACTTCGCCCTCTGCGCCCAGCAGAGACAGGCAAAATGTCAGGTTGAACAGGACGGTCACTGAGATGACCAACCCGACCAGAGCACCCAGAACCGCAACGCTGGTGCCGAATTGACGCGCTTGTTCATGCCGACCGGCTCCCAACTCCCGCGCCACTAAGGCGCCAGCGGCAATCGACAGACCGACATTGATTGAATTGGTGAAGAACAAAAGCGTTCCGGCATAGCCGACCGCAGCGGCCAACGCATCGTTACCCAGCATCGAAATGAAGATCATGTCGACGAAATCCACCGCGAAAATCGCCATCAGGCCAATGCTGGTGGTCAGCGACATACGGGTAACGTGGCCCATCAGGCTACCCGTCAGAAAGACCGCTCTACCTTCGGATTGTGTTGCCATGTGTAGCTCAGCCCCTGCCCCTCTGGCCAATTTGCCCGCGTTTGCTTCGATGATGCAACGGCAATCTCGGGGCGAGTTTTCAGCCGTGGTTAACCCATTATTCTAATTGGTCTGCCTGATACCCGCGCAGGAACTGCAGGACGAACCTCGACAACTCTGACCGCACGGCATCAGTGTCCAACGCGACAAACCGGCCTTCAAGCGAAAGCTTGACGATGCCATGGACGGCCGAGAACACGGTGCGCGAACGCAAAGCCAGAGTGGCCTCATCCAGCCCCGGACTTAATTGCGACAACGGAGCCATGACCTCGGCAATCAGAACTGCGTGTTCTTCCAGGTGCCATTCGGGCACTGGCACGCCCGGTGGCATCCTGTGGTCAAACAGGGCGGCCCAAAGGTTCGGGTTCTCGGTCCCGAAATCAAGGTAGGCCAATGCAAGCGCCAACAGTTTGTCTTCGGGGTCTTCCTTTGAGGCTGATGCGCTTTGTAATGTCGCATGCAAGCGCGCCAGCGTGCGGGAATTCACCGCCATAATCAAAAGGTCCAGATCCTCGTAGGCGTTATACAGGCTACCCAGCGCGCATCCCGCATCTTTGGTGATATCTCGGGCCCGCAAAGCCGCCAATCCGTGCGACTTCATCCTATCCTCGGCTGCGCTCAGTAGATTTTCCTTCAGAATTTCTCTTTTGTTTTTCGCCACTTAAATCTCCTCAACATTCAATTTTATGAACGGTGTTCATTTTTAATGTTGAACAACGTTCAGAATCAACGCATAGTCACGTCATGAACAATGTTCATAAACGAGGAGCCAAAGATGTTCAAACAGTTTGCCACTTTGTTACGAGGCCGGGCCTATGAGGCGGCAACCGTAGTAACGGACCGCCATGCCCTACCCATTTTGCGGCAGCAAATCCGGGATTGCGCCCATGCTGTTCAGATGTCCCGCAAGGCCGTCGCCGTTGCGATGGCCCAGAACGAGCAAGAGAAGAAACAGCATGAGCGGTTGACCCAGCAGATCGCTGACCTTGAGGCCCGTACGCTGGATGCCCTGCAACAGAACCGCGAGGATCTGGCCCGTGACGCGGCCGACGCCATCGCACATCTCGAGGCCGAACGCGACGTCTCCACCCAGGCGCAGGTCCGGTTCAACGCGGAAATCGCCCGGCTTCGCACCGTTCTGCGCGAAGCTGAAACCCGGCTGCGACAATTGCAGCGCGGTCAACGCTTGGCCACGGCGACGGACAAAACGCAGCGTCTGCAGCAGGTGGCCCCTGACAGTGGCCTGACCACATTGCGCGAGGCCGAGGACACCCTGCAACGACTGCAGGAGCGGCAAAGCAAAATGGATGCCACCGCCCGCGTCATGACCGAGTTGGAGATCACCGGATCAGCCGAGAATATCCGCGACCGTCTGGCCCAAGCCGGCTGCGGCAAGCCCTTGCGCTCCAATGCGGACGAGGTTCTCGAACGCTTGAAAAAGAAGGCCCAAAAATCTGGCAAGTCGAAGTCGAACTGACATCAGAAACCAAATTCAACGTACTGATAAACTGAAAGGATTAAACCAATGAATACCGAAGAAACCCCGAACCTGCCCCAGTCGAACGCGTGGAACATGTTCACCATCGCCTCATTCATTGTCGCGGCTGCGATGATGGCAGGCGGTATATATTTCCTCGAGGCCAGCTTTGCGGCGAAAGGGTTCTACTCGATGTCCGCGCTGATGCTGGTACACACCACCGTCTCGATCACCAAAACGCTGCGTGACCGCGAAGAATCCCGGCGTCTGCACAATCGGATCGAAAATGCAAAGACCGAGAAACTGCTGAAAGAAGTGGGCGACAATATCGCCGCCTAAACGATCACGTCGCGCAGGGAAAGGCGCGCGCGGCTGGGGGTGGCTCCGTTGGCGACCCCCAACCGCAATGCGTTGAAGAGCACCTGGTCGCCGGGAACATTGAACCGATCCGAAATAGCCGCGCGCGTGGCTGGATCATCCGCCAGCGCTGCTGCAGGCCAACCCACCAACCCTCGGGCCGTGGCCTGCAACCAGGATCGGTAAAACGCCCGTCCAGCGTTGATCATCAACCCACCTGCGGGCCAGTGAAACAATGCAATCGCGCTTGCGGCCCTGCTGCGCGCGGCTTCACCCGAAAGCTGCGGACCAAGGCCCAGCGTTGACAACAGGTCGTAGACCCCGCTGGCTAGAACCGTCGGCACCAGTTTTGCGGTGAACGCGTCCATGGCCAGAACGTCCCGGTTCAGGCCGTCGAAATCATATTTCGGATCATCCTTACGCAACCGCATCCATTGCAGCAACTCAGTACGGAAGGGTTTTGGCCGCATGATCCGCGCCGAAGCGATGTCGATCTGGCCAGCCAGACAGTCGATCTGCGCCGGCTCCGTTACCAGCGTCATTTCCGCGCTCACCCATTTTTCGAAGGCGGTGATTGGCGCAGGTGAAAACCCTGCCCGATGCGTCAGACGCTTGGGCATCTCTGCCGCCAAAGCAGTATCTTCCGGGACCGCGGTGCCTTCAGGCACAACCCGAGCAATGGACCTCAAACCGGTATCCCCTGCCCCTTCGGACAGCACCACTTTGGCCCCTACCCCGCGCGCGGCAAGAGCCAGAACCGTACCTTCAACTGCCGCACCGCATGAGACCTCCAAGTCACGATCCGTCGGATCACCCACAGGCAGACGCCGGGACAGCTCAGCGAGAACGTCGATGCCGCCATCGCGCAACGCCCAGCGCGCTGGCTGCGTATTGTGCGCCGAAGGGGCCAGCATCGCCTGCGCCACAACGGCTTCGAATTCCACCCGGTCCATTATGTCAACTCCTTGGAAAACAGGTGCAGCCGATGCAACGGCATCGCCCCGGCCTTTTCGGTTTGCCGCAGACTGGCCGTGTTTTCGTCTGCAATCCAGGTGCCACCAACCGTTTCATACCCCGCAGCGATCATGTCACGTGTCATTTCGCTGAGCATCAGGGGATTGACCGAACGGCCCTGAAACTCTGGCATCACGCCCTGAAAAATCACCACGGCGCGATTTCTGCGGGCCTTGTAACGCAGAAAATGCCACGGAAGAGACAGGCGCATCCGGGAGCCAACCCGGCGTAACAGCGGGTTGAGATCGGGGATCGCTATCACTGCTCCGGCAGGTTTGCCCTGATAGTGCACCACTTTGGATATGCGCGGGTCCATGATCCATTTCATGTCTTTGGCTTGAAAGTGGAACTCTTCGGCCGTGACTGGAACGAACATTGGATTGTCTTTGAAACTGCGGTTCAGGATGGTTCGCGCGTCCTCAAGCCGCTCGGCAATGGTCGCGCGAGTAACGGGGGCAAAGGAAAACCCCTGATCCAGCAAGTGCGCACGCTGAGTGTCGTGCAAGACCTGCGGGGCGGGCGCCACATTCAGACGGCGCTCAAAAGTTGTCATGTGAAAATGCGGCTTATACCCGTTCGACATTAATAACCCCGGCAGGTGAGGCGGTCCCCAGATCTGGTCTGTGAAGGGTGCCTGATCGAACCCGCCAGTCATGACGCCGGCCTGCTGCATCGCTGTCAGGTTGAAATTGCCGGTCAGCCGCGTCATGCCTTTTTTGCCGACCCAGTTTTCCGCAGCCTGCAACAGGGCGGTGGCAGTCTCAGTATCGTCGGCGCAATCGAAGAACCCGAAACACCCCCGGGCCTCATGATGCAGATCGTTTGAGGCCCGGTGCAGATGCGCCGTGATCCGGCCAACCGGTTTACCCTGCCGTAGAGCAGAGAAGTAGGTAAAGTCCGACGCCTCAGAGAACAGCGGATTTCCGACGGAAAGGAACCGCTTCAAATCCGCCTTCATCGGTGACACGTAAAGGGTATCCGGCCCATAGGCGTGGAACGGAGCGGAAAAGAAGCTTGGGAAGTCTCGTTCCAGAAGTTCAATCATCCCTGCGCCTCGGCCACCAGAAATCCCGCCATCCGCTGCACAGCGCGCAGGGCGGCTCCGGTGCTGTCCAGCGTCGCTAAGTCCGGGCAGTTGAGCATCACTACCCTCAACGGTTCGGTCGAAAGCAACACGGCATGGGTCGCCTCAAAACGGGAGAACAGCCAGTTTACCTGTTCATCATCCGTAGCGCCCACCTGTTGAACAGGCATTTCGCTGAACCGGGACCGCAGGTCTCCCAGATTCATACCCTTCAAATCGACCTCTTCCACCTGCACCGCGTCCGGAGCCCCGGCAGCGCGGCGCAACAAGGTTAGGCCTGCCTGCGGCCCCAGCCCCCTGGCCTCGGCGATCTCGCGCAGGGCAACCAGTTGGCGGTCCTCGATTCGCAGGGCAATCGCGGCTTGCCATATCGCCAGCAAGATTAGCGCAGATACAACGATCGCCATGACCTGTATACCGGCCCGCAAGTCTAGCGAGACAAGCCCGGACAGGGTCAGGGTCAACAGTCCGGTCACCAGAAACACGATTCCGAAGCTGCGCAGAATATCTGCGGCCCGCAACCCCGAGCGGTTCATCCCTATCGACAGCCAGCACAGCACTAAAACGGCCACACCACCCAGCCTGACCGGGGCATCGACCACTGCTTCGCGCATGTAATCCGTTGCCAGAAAAGGCAGGATCAACAGGAAAGACAGACTCATTCTGTTGACGGTTCTGTTCTCGGTCGGAGACAGGCTGTCCCTGTCGCGTTGCGACACGAACACTGCCACGCCACCCAGCCCGATCAGTTGGAACAAAAGCAATCCAGTCAGTCGTAAGACCTCAAGACTGCTGAACTGCAGCAACCCCAGCAGGCCAAGGACAGCCGCCCCCCAGACGCAGGTCTGTTTCAGGATTGGAGGTGCGTGGCGACGCAGCAATCCCTCGGCAAGAACCAAAGCAGCCAGGGGCAACAACGCCGCGCAACAGGCTGCAACAGCAGAGAAAAGCCAACCCAACCCACCCCAGTGCCCAATCCGCGACAGCATCAGTACGACCAGCACCCAAAGGCAGAACCGAAACCGTCTGGCAATTTTCGGCCTTTGCACGAGATCGTCCAGATGCAGCAATACAACCACTGCGCCCATCGCGGCGCAGATCGACACCCACGTGTCCGCCAGAAAGGCCGCCGTATCGGTCATGAGGTCAACCATCTGTTCATCTGCCGTCGAACCAACGGTCGCATCAGGGCGGCCAGAAAGCCCGGCAACGGACGCTCGACCTTGCCAATATGGGGGTTCAGGAACCAGCCGCGATAGTCCGCGCCATGCGGGCGCCCCAGTACGGCCTGCAGCGCCTCGCCGGCCATCAGCGTCCCTGCCATGATTACCATGGGCGCAAAGGACATCCGGCTGCGGGTGCCGGCGATGACTTCGCCAGCCAGGGCAAGATCCACATGGTGCCGGGACGAAGAATGGGTCAGCACATATTCAGCCTCGGCGGCAACGGCCGCATCGCGCATCTCTGACGTCAGCGCGTTCCAGAGGGTGCCTTGCGTGGGGTAGTCCAGACGTTCTTCCGGCATCGGATCACCTGAGCCTGTGACGTAAACCGATGGCAAGGGCGAGGCATAGGCGTCGATCACCACCCGCCTACTGATCCGCGCCGTGCGATACAACAGCAGGCTGGCGCTAAGATCATCTGTACCGTTGATGACTACATCCGCACTTTGTACCAACCGGTCCACGTGTTCCGGCCAATCCGCGCCCAGCACTTCGATTTCGGCATCGGGGTTGATTTTCAAACACTGATCCCGGGTCGCAATCGCCTTGTCTTGGTCGATCGTTCCCAACGTTGCAAACAATTGCCGGTTCAGGTTCGAAACCTCAAAACTGTCCTGATCAGCAAGGATCAAGCGCCCGACCCCGGCACGGATCAGGGTCATGATTGCACTGCCACCCATCCCGCCGGTGCCGCAGACAAAAACGCAGGCGTTGCGCAACGCATCCTGCTCGGCCTGTGAGACAAAATCGAGATTGCGCGTGGTGAACTCCTGATATGAAAACGTGCTCATTTACTCTGTTCCCTGGCGCGTAAAATGCCGAAATCCCGGTGTGTGTCGGCCCATTGCCACAACGGCATCGCCAGACGCTGCAATACAGCCGCAAAAACGGCCAGCGCGACAGCGGCGAATGAGCCGCGCGGAACCTCGCGCCCGACATAGGACAGCGCGGTTGGCGTATCCATCTGACCCAGTTGCAGAACGTCATCACCCCGGTCGTAGTCCAGTTGATCCTGGCAATAGTAATTCACTACCTGATCCCGGTGCTTGGGGGCGTCGGCAAAGGTCTTTTTCAAATGGTCCGAACCACCCGTATAAGCGCTGGAGATCACGAAATGGTCTTCGTCAAAACCGGCCTCGGGGCCGACACCAAAGACATGGCGGTGGTGACGCATGATTTCCCGGGCCAGCAACAGATGCAGAAGGCTGCGTCGGTTTTGCGCCCCACCCTCCGGCGCCGGAAAAACACGTGCGAACCCGCTGCCAACCAGCCCCACGACCGCTGGCACCTGCGTTACATTCGAAATCCAAAGCGGCCGCATCCCATTGCGGAACAGCATCAACACGCAGGTCAGCCCGTACAACACCCAACTGAGACCCTGACTACGCAGATCGGGATCGACCATGACTAACCCCAAATGCAGCACTTCCTCGTACCGGTGCCCCAGATCGACCTCCATCAAGGCCAGAGCATTGAAGGCTACCGGCGTTTGATCGTCGCGGCGCGATACCAGCGTGATCACCGACTGCCCCAGCCTGTCGCGATCGCCGGTAAAGACCCCATAGTTCAACTCTCCGGCGGGCAGCGTTTTGGACGCCACCTGACGTAAGTCTGCAACCAGCTCATCCAATTCGGAAGGAGACATCCACAGGCCCGGGCGTTCGACAATGCGAACCCGATACCCGCCCGAGGCGTTCAGACGTACATCCATGTAGCGCTGCGAAGCGGCGCTGATAATGGCGCTTAACAATTCCTGTTCCCGTTTATTTCTGCTCTTTGCCAGATACGAATTTTATTATGACGAAACTAAGGTCTGGGACGTGCTACTTCGCGTCGCTGCCTCGTGCCAATCCTGAACCCATGAACCGGATTTTAGCTCCACGGCACAAGTCCTGAATTCCACCAGTTCCTCATGTTGCTTCAACCGGTTAAGCTCATCTCAGGACAAAGGCATGCATTATGAAAATCGTCTCTGGCGGGCAAACCGGCGTGGATATGGCGGCACTGGAATTCGCGCGGCAAAACGGCCTAGCTTATGGTGGATGGGTTCCCAAGGGCCGCACGAATGAAGCGGGCAGCATTCCAGAGCATTTCACCAGCTTGACCGAGACGGAATCCGAGAAGGTTGTCGAAAGAACCTTCGCCAACGTTGTTTCAAGCGATGCCACGCTGATATTTGTCGATGGGTCGGCAAGCCCCGGAACGCAGCAGACCGTCGCGTTCGCCGAAGAGGCCGGGAAACCGCATCTGGTTGTAGATGTCAGGGATGAGGCGTCAGTCTGCGCGCAGCAGGTGCGGGAATGGCTGCATTCGACTCCTGCTTCGGTCCTGAACATTGCGGGCCCCCGAGCATCCGAAGCACCGCTGATCGGCGCACAGGTTCGCGCGATACTGGACCAAAATCTGGACCTGCTTGAGCGTGAACTTTGACCGTGTTCACCAGCCCGTTTAGGGCGCAGACCTTTCCGCCCCGCCAAACCTTACAAGTACGTTGTGCGTGACTTGTTCGCCCTGCCAGTCCCGCCGGATAAAACCCATCACCCATTGGTAAGTGCCTGCGGTAAAGACCTCGTCCTCTCATCGGTGCCAATGCACAATCGCGCCGTTGCCGCGACTACTGCGATCCAAAGTCACGGGTATGATTTCTCCGAACAGGGCGCGGGCTTTGAGCGTCGCATCCACATCCGCGACATCGGCGGTCTCGCCCCAAACACCGCGCGCCGGCTCAATATTGGTTGCCAAAGCCATCGCCACAAAATCAAGTGTTGGATCAGCCCCATCCGCTCCGTTGGCAAAGGGAAGACTGTCCTCCATCCGGTAACCCACCCCATCGGCTTCGTACCCGAATATGCGGGAGGTTGCTCCCAACTGAGTACCCGCCAGCGCCCAATGGCCGGGCCGATACACCTTACAGCCCCCGCAGCCCTGCCTGACGCAGCTCTCCAGACCGGCATAACCCCCTGTCAGCCCGTTGACCCCAAAGGTCTGCGCACCCGGGCGGTTTGCCGGGGCATAGGTCATGCGATCCGTATACCCCCAAATCTCAAGAACCGAAGCGTTTCGGGCAGGTCCGATTTAGTAATTATCCAGAATATGTAGTGCCTTTGCACGCGTTCTTGGTGTCGTTTGGGGTTTGGGTTATTCCCAACGTCTCACGAATCACAGCACTACCATACAGCAGATGAATCCAAGACTTGTGTTTGAAGTCCTTGAAAGGGAAGCTGGTCATGTCGGGACACAAACAGGGCCCCTATCCGCATCAGGTCTCGTTTTTCTGGCCCGACCAAAAACCGATTTCGTCTCCGTCGATAATGATCGCAAGATCCCAGAACTTTCTGATTTCCGCTTCGGCGGCCAACGCCGCGGTCGGTTCATCCGGGACGCGTTCGACACGGAACCCAAACTGCTCGAACCCGCTGTACTCGACACGGCTTAGAATGACCGGGAAGACCTCTCGTTCCAGTGCCGCGGCGGCCAGAAGTCTTGCGACATTATGTGCGGACTCAAGAGGTTTCACGACCCGAATACCAATATATGTAGGGCCGCCCTTGTCATGCTCCCAAAGGGCTATGGATGGTATTAGGTCCATCTTGGGGAACACAACTTTCCCGTACGGCTTGGATTTGCGATTGTCCGCGATCAATGCATCCAGTTGAACCGGCCGCTTTGGCGAAGTCCTGCCAAGAATTTCGAACCAAGAGATGTCTGTCATTTCTCGCGCCTGACCTCTGCTAGAATTTCAGCTGCTCTCGACGCCCCCGCCTCGGGTAGTTCAATCCTGTTCAACGCAGACCGATAGCGTTCCACTTCATCGTGATCCAGACATTCCGAGACTGTCCTCTCCAGCTTCATGAGGTCTTTTTCAGTAATGATCGCGCAAAGATCGCGATCAGCCAAAGCTCTGGCACGCCGCTCCTGATTGTCCAGATAGGGGGCCGATTGCGGGATCAGGATCGCGGGGATTTTGTGATAAAGAATTTCGAGGACGGAATTGTACCCTGCCGCCGAAATAACCAGGTCTGCTGCCAGACACAGGGATGTGGCCTCAAAAGTCTGAACCACGCGTGTATTTGTCCAGCCGAACGTGGCGGGCTGGACCTTGCTGCCGGGCCAGGTCACGACAAGATGCAGACAGTCCGTCCGATCCTCCAGCATCCCGGATATAGCCTGCAGCTGCGCCGATCGGTCAGACGCCACACCGCCGCCCAGCATGCTGACGACCAACTGTTTGAACTCTCGTCCGAACCGTTCTGCAAGCCGTGCCCTAAGCCCGTCGCCTTCGTCTTCGGACTGAACCACCTTGCGAAAGATCGGACCGACATAGTGGACGTGGTCACCATAGCTGTAGGCATCGTTCAGTTCGTCGAAGGCTTCGGAAGGCACGATGACCCGATCGAACACACCCTCTCGTCGGAGCATCTTTTGTCGGGGCCGCCCATCCGGCCACAGACCTCGTCTAATCCAAACTGCCGACAGGTTGCGTTCGAGAATTACGCGGTAGACGGAATCGAAGACATGGCCGCCGTCAAAGATCAGGCTGTCGTTTTCCTGTAACGCGGCACCAAGTCGACGATATGTTAGGATATCGTTGCCGTCAGGATTGTCCGACATATCGATCCGCGAAACCAGCGGAATGCAATCAATGCCCTCGCGGCGGACAAGCGGCACGCAACTGGGAAAGGCCGCAAATACCGACGGCATGTTGTCCGGCAATGCATTCGCGATCACAGCGCACCGCTGAGCGTGCCCCAATCCCACGCCATTTGTCGGAAAGAACAAAGTTCTCTGTGCGGTCCGAACCGGTTCGCGTGTTTTGGGTGTAAGACCTGCAGCGCTTTCCAGACGGGAAATGTCCACCGTATGAAGCCACTGAGACTTTCTCGCCTGTTCTTCGATTTGCGACGTGTTGCCAAGTATTTTCCCTGTCAGATACCCATCCAGAGAAAACGGCGTCTTGGGCCCAAGCAACGCGGGCGCGCCGGAGGACACCAGAGCCTCGTCATCCGTGCAATCTATCGCAACACCCCCAGCAGCCATCAATTCGACTGCAAACGCCGCCATACGAACGCCGGCGATTCCGTGGCCAAACATCACAAGAATATCCGTCGAATTTGCCAGCGTAAGCGACGAAAGGTCGGTATACAGGTTGGTCGGCAAATCATGGAACGGCGACGCATTGATCGCCTCGTTCTGCGCTCCGCTTACGACCAGTCGCAGATTGTATCCCCCCCGGTTACTCATTCGGGAAAAGCAGGACAGAGTCTCGGGGTTGTCCAGTTCCATTGAGCCCAAAACAACCGTCACATTCGGCATCTCACGCGCGGGCCGGGGCGTTGGCCGAACGTCCGCAACCAAAGGGCTGATCGCCGAGGGCATCACCGAACGCGGCTGAAAATCCGTAAGGTCGATCACTGTTGCCTCGCGCCCAAGCGCATAGGCCAGACGCGCTTTTGCACCGATGTAGCTTTGCTGGCTCAGAAAACGACCCGTAGCGATCACCGGCACGTCGGCACCAAGCTGCTTTTGTCGAAGGGACGAAGGAAGCAGATCATCGATATCCTCGGCACCAAGCACAAAGACAGATTCGGCCTCGTGCTCTGCCGGATCGACAAGAAATCTGGCCGCCTCGTAAACTCTGCCGCGTCCTGCGTTTCCCGGCAGATACTCGGCATCGATACAGCAGGTGAAACCGCGAGCGGCAAGTTGCTCGGCAAAAATCAACTGCGCATCGAAGGATCGTAAGGAACGCGAACCGGCCTCAACGAAAATCATCTCAGGACCCCGCTATCAGCGGAAATGAATTTGGACAGTTGCGCCCTGAAATTGTCGGCGGAGTAGCGCGCAAGCGCCGATTGCGATTTGCGAACCTGTTCGTGATACCGATGCGGCTGCGCGATAAGTCCGGAAATAATCCCGTCTACTTCCGTTGGGCGACAACTGAGCACTGCGTCGCCAAACGTGACCCCTATCTCCGAATGGGTAAGAACCACTTTGCCAGCGGTCAGAGCTTCGGCAATTACGCGGCCAAAGCTCTCCTGCCAAGTCGGCGCGGTGAAATAAACGAAAAAGTCAATCATTTCAAAAAACTCATCCACCTGAATGGCGTTGAAAGGTAGCAAGGTCCAATGCGGGCGCAGAACACTGGCATCCAGCAATGCGTCCGCACCCAGGATAACGTTGCTCTGCGCATGTTCGGGAAAACACCTGTCGAGATCGGCCAGAGTCGGAAACTTCTCAAACCCGGGGCGTGAATGCCTCCCGCGGCGGTCTTCGGGCACGTCGCACGGGGGCTCAATCTCGGTTTCGCAGATGTTGAACCAGTCCGCACCCAGAACCTCCCATTGCCGGGCCACACGGGACCTGACCAACCAATCGGTTATGGTTTTCCGATTATGCGGCGAAATCGGTGCAAGCGTTTTTCTGAGCGCAAGAGCCGCCGCCTCAATCTGGTTCAGGCAGGATGAAACGTCGAACCCTTCTTCTCCGCCCGGACGCAAAAAATTCTCGTGCGTTACCACGATCAGGTCCCGCGCAAAAATTCTTGTGCTCAACGCGTCCTGAAACTTCAGAAATGCCGGATTGTGCAAGATCACAAAATCCGCGCTGACGCGAGGCGCATCCCAAATCAGCGGAATGCGCAACTCATCAAGTACACGACGCAGCACCGGCGCTATGCACTGGTCCTCTCCAAACGTCCTTGAGGTTACCGCGTGAACCTCCAACTCTCCGAACTCAATGGCCACTCGAAGCTCGGCAGCGACAGCCGCTGACGTACCGCCGGAAAACCGTGGTTCAATGATGTAGGCGATTTTCGGGCGCGAGGGACAGCTGATGGTGGCAAACACGGGCATGGGGCCTAGTGCTGCAGCGAACTTGCGCGCGAGGATGTTCCCGTCGGGGCGTCAAACGGATTGGCCGGCACATTGGAGGGATAGCCGAAATCCAAACTGCCGGCGGACGCGGCGCCATAAAAATCGCGCAGTTCCCGGGATAGCTCATCATCGCCCGTCAGCAACTCCGGGTTTCTCTCAAGGTAGGATCGCAGCGCCCTCGTGTCATTGGTTGACAACAGCTGATCAATAGCGATCAGGTGCTCAAGCGTGATCTCAGCACGCGCACCCCCTGTCGTCGCTAAAATAAGTAGCGCAGTTACAATGCCGACGAGTCTGCTATCAGTCATTTAAAAGAACCTTATCAATACTTGTTAACTACATTCACCATCTGTTTCAGTCTTTGACACTCAAGAACAAGAATACCCTTGTTAGTTCGATGTTGCCCGAAGTTTTTTCAGAACCTGGCTTCTGAGCTGGTTGACCGGGTTGTTTGCCGTAGCGCTTTGACTGCTTCGTTTGGTTGTTCGCTTGATCGGAGAACTGCTATAGCCGTTCCCGGCCAGATATAACTCCACCACTCCGCTAGTAGTTTTGGTTTTCGAATTGGTGAAGTCGCGCAATAACGCGCCGGCATCTTCTGCAAGGGCCGCGGCTTTGGCGGCATCCTGCCTGTGATAGAACCGAACGTTGGACTGCGACACCCGGTACCCGACGCGCGCCGTCCCATTCAACTCATGGCCTGTCGTTGTTAGATCGGTGATAACCGAGTCTACGGCATCCTGCGGTAGCTTGTTAGGTGCATACAGTCTGAACGCCGCTCCCGTTGCGACGGAGCTCGCTTCCGGTGGCTCGACATCAGCGCCTGGCAGCGCCACAAGTTCCACTGAAACCGAGGGCTCAGCTCGCGGCGTCTGAATGGGCGTTTGCAGCGCCTCCGGGCCAACTCCGGGGTCTTCAATCTGCGCCGATGGGTCCAATGCCACGGTCGTCAATGCGTTTTCTGTCGGATCGATTGATAGGGGCAAATCCGGCTGGGCGGCCTGAATCTGTTCCGACAGCGACCGAGGCTCTGCGGCGGGCGACAGAAGCGCAGGTTGTCTGAACAAGACGGGCTGAGTCGCAAGTTCAGGCGATCTTACCGGTGGAGTGAACGCATCTGCTGCTATTTCCATGGGATCAACAAATCCTTCTGCAGCTACAGCAGCCAGCGCGACCGCCGGGCCAAAAAACTCAGGTGCGTTTTCATAGGGCAGAAAACTTGGGTTCACCTCTCGTGTTGGCAGGTAACCCGAGCCACTCACGGGCAAAAACGGCTGCTCAAGCGCAGGAACATAAGCTAGTACGTTTGGAGCAACATTTGGTGTTGTCAATTCGGAAGTCTCTGCCGTCTCGGCCAAACCCGAAACAGGGGGTGTCAGCAAAGCAATACTGTTCAGGTCTTCGGCCTCGGCCAAACTGCTATCGGGCGAAGCTGATCGGGCCGAAGTGCTGACCACATCGGTAGAAATGACGATTTCACCTTGCGCGGACGCCGACATATCAGGTTGCAACGGAACGTCGTCCACACCTTGCAACGAAGACCTTATCTCAACATCTGCAGCTACTGATCCAGCTGCCTCTCGTGGGCTTGGTCCGGAAAGAACCCAAAATACCGAAGAAGAAACCACCGCACCAATTGCGCAGCCAAGCGCGATTAAACTCAATCTGACCTTTCGGCGCGCGCGTTGTTGAACTTCCAATTTTTGAAGAATCTTTTTGGACAGGCGAAAGTCAATCTCTTCATTAGAAAGCCTTAAACTCAGCCCTGCATCTGTCTGATCGGGGTCAGCCGAGCTATAACTGCCTCTCCGGGATATGAAAGTTCCGCCGGCTTTTTCACCAGAGTTGGTCTTTCGATCACCATTAGGCACATTGGATCCGAGCTCTTCCGACTCACCCCTGCGCCCGGCGATCGCCGCAATTCTTTTCTTCCTGGCTTCTTCAAGCTGAGTTGACCGCGCTTTCTGCCCGACCGGAGATGGCTCACCTGTGGTTGATTGTGCATCATTGCTTTGATCCGGTTTGGGGGCTTGCGTCTCCGTACTTTTCTGACCGCGCGCCGAAAGGATTTTCTCTCGCTCTATCCGAGCTTTTTCAAGCACCTTCTGCCATTCAGGGGATTGAACGAAATCATAGGTGCCCGGCGCCTGAGCAGCGCGTTTCTTGGCAACTTCTGGTCGAGTCCCTTGGCCGCTCGCCTTCGTCATGAATTACCCCCCGACTGGCCGGCGAAATAAGCTCTAAACTGTTGTAGCCCGGCAAACCCGAGCACAGGCCGGCGCGTCAAAAATGCTAAAAAATATGGTGTAGAGTATAAAAAATTGACCACTCTCTGACAAGTCAACCGGTGCCGCCAGACAGAATGTGAACACACCCGGTCAAGGTCAGGATTGCTGAACCTTGCCCCGCCAGCCCCCAATTTCAGCGAAATTTTTTTGTCTTTCAACAATTTCAAGCTGGGCTGAGGTGATTGGTAAAAGCCATATGAACGCTGTTGCGGCGTTTTTTGGTAGTTGTTTGGGCAACTAACTTAAAAACACTTCGGTGTAATGGCCCCTATTCGGAACGAACTGGACGCATTTACTCTAAACGATCACTTCGATCCCGTTCATGCCAAAGTGCTGGTGGTGGATAGGATGCTGGGGAACGCGTGCAACTATTGTCCAAGTCTTTGCATGACGGCTCGGTCAGATGGCAAAAGGCCAAGGACGTTTTGCATTAACTTCATCAGATGAAACGTCAGCATGTGGACGAGCGAGACCAGACTGTCTGGCTCCAGTTCACGGGCAGCGAACCCACAATGCATCCCCGCATCATCGATCTGCTGCGCCAGGCGTCAGCAATTGATTTCAAAGCCAGCTTGATCAGCAATGCGTCGCGGAAACCCGGTTCTGGTAAAGGATAAGCGGGTGTCTGAACAGCATCATCCTGACCTATCACGCCGAGCTCCCGGAACTGACCCACTTCATCCAGGTGGCGAAAATGAAGGTGGACCACATCAGTGTCCATATCAACGTCACGATGCACCCGGACCGCTTTGCCCAGACTTTTGAAGAAGCCCAGGAAATGCGCGCGGCGCTGCCGGCGGCTTCGATCTGGTTAAAACCGTTACGGCAGGAGTTCGGGGCAAAGCTGTACGATTACACCGATGATCAGATGCGGGTCTTTCGAAAGGACTGCCTTCGAAGTACGATCCGGTCGGTGAAAAGCCGTGCGATCTGATGCGCGACCACGCGGTCCGGACAGTGCAAGGCGTCAACCCAAATGAGTTCATTCTTAAGGCATGAACCGCTGGCGCGGTTGCAATTGCAATGCCGGGTTGGAAACCCTCCGGGTCAGAGGGAATGGCGAAGTCCATTGAGGTGTCTGAGAGGGTATCGGCCATCCGAGCGAAGAAATTGACCTGCTCCGCAAGCCGATCCGATGTACAAAGGACTTCTTTTCATGTCTGGCCGACATCCTGATTCAAAAAGAGCTTTGAATCGCCCCGCCTAAGAGAGACAACCGATCAGATGGAGTTAAGGCTGCCGAGGTCGACACCGCTCCAGGCCATGCGCGGGTCGGCCAGTACCTCAAGCAGGTTTTTATGTTCAGGATGGTCGGATGAACACACATCCTGGGTTTTGAATTCCTGCGGAGTGACATGTCCCCAATTGCGCAGCCTCAGGAAGTAGACGCCATCAGCTTTCATTTCATGGGCAAGATCGACGAACGCAGGCATTTCCCTGTAATTCGCGGTCTGCACGACAAAGTCCAAACGCAACGTATCAATATCACCACGCGCGTTCAGGTCGCCCAGGAAGTGCAGGTTCCTTCTCAGTATCGAGAAATCGCCACCGCGGCGCAGCACGCTATACGTGTCGGCCTGCGCCGCATCGATCGACACCCACACAGACGAAACTTTGTCCCATAGTCCAAGATCGTCCCATGCCCTTTCATTGGCCAGCAATCCGTTGGTGTGTAGTTGAATGCGCCGCCCTGGTGGACCTGACTGAGTCAGCCGCCCCAGGAGATGGCGAAAGTGCCTGCTGCCAAATGGATCACCAGATCCAGTCACCTTGATTTTCGTGGCCTTGCTGACCAGCGGCAGAAGGTGGTCTTCAAAGACACGATTCAAACGTTCCGTGTCTTTGTGCGGCAGGTTGATCAGCTGCGTTCGGCAACTGGGGCAAGAGATGTTGCAGGACCTGTCATGAGACAGGATGACCCGATCGGGACCTTGCTCCAGCTCCAGTTTCAAGTTTTGCGTTTCCGGGGTGCGAGCCTGGAGCCTGCGACCGGCAATCTGTGGACAATGCCACCGGCTGCAATGCGAGAAATCACCGTCACGTACGGATCGCCTGATTTCACGTGCCCGGTCGGAATTCCAGAAGCCGCCCTCGTCCGCCGTTTCAAGGCGACCGATCGGAACCGGTTGCCATGCCGAACAACAAAAATGCACTTCACCGTTAGTCCGCGTTTCCATTTCTCGAAAAGGCGCCGGGCAGGTGCGCGTCCGAAGCCAGCGGTCGGTTTCGGTTTCCAGATCCGTCGACGTCTCGCGGGCAGCATCAATGAGCCGCTGCGCCATGAGGTCGTGGTGATCGCGGCTTACAACCTCGCGCCCAAGCGTTTCGGTTGCCTGCCATTGCCCCTTCTGAAGCTCGAGCCACCCGGCGACCAACAGAGTCAAAATCTCATGCTTTGTTGCGTTGTTCAAAACCTGTGCGACAAACCGATCCAACAAATCCTGATCGTTGTCTTTCTTTATGGATTCTGCGCATTCGATCACCAAGTCTTTTGCATGAGCACCGGGACCCTCGAGAAGTCTACGCCGCCTGAGGTAAGTCGCGTTTTTTTCGCAAAGCGACTCGATGATTTCTGCACAGTCGACATCGCCTGTGTCGTAAAGCAGTTTAGTGTTGTTGCGCGTTGTAGGCATTGCGGCTGATATAGTGACAGACCGCGACATCAAATCAAGTAAGCGTTTGGACGACACAAATATCGGCAAGGAAATGAAAAAAGCGAACTGGGACTCTGTGCTTGGCTTGCATCAGGAGCACCGCCCAAACAACCTCTGCCGTCACGGCGCCCACGTGGTTCCGAGTGTTACTTTGATCACCGATCAGAACCCGGCCTCATCCGAGCAAACCGCAACTGACATGCTGCGTGTACTGTCCAGGTTACTCCGATCCGGGCGGTGAGGCGCCAGCCCTCCTATTGCGGAGTACCCCATGCCCCCCGACCAACATCTGGTCAACGAACTTCGGTCCGCTACCACTTCGTACACATGCCGGTGGCCCTCTCAGGTTGAACGTGTTGGCCAAAGCGTAGATCACATGGGTCGAGTTCAGCCTGCGCTGCACCCGAATACTCAGGCACTCCCGGTTGAACTCGTCGAGGATGTTTAACGTTCGGAACGCTTTGCCTTAGTCGGTGCGACAATGGCCGACAAGCATATCAACTTGCCGCAGCTATTGAACTATTTCTTCCGGCTTGTTTTTCTTGTTCGCCATTCTCGGTCCTCTGTTTCTCAAAAATAACGGTGGTCCAAATCAAATAGGGCACTCCAGTTTTGAAGTCAGGTTTAAGTCGGCCCAGAGCCGACGTTCATTAGCCAACCCAGATTCTGCGGTCTCCGCCCACTTTGCCGCCATTATCTCCCCACGAGGTGAGATGCCTAACAAACTTACACATCGCGCAACAAAGTGTCTGTTTTCCTGCCCATGGATAGGGTTGTTCCCACGCCAAAGCCGACATGCAAACTCGTCACCGCAGGGCGGGAACCTGACATTTGCTGCAAGTGTGACATGACTTCGCTCGACAATAAAAACGAAATTTAATTCAATAGGTTTCCTGTCAATCTATCATACCAAGTCGATTGTTCGTTGTTTTTAGCCAAGCACTTAATACTTGTATGTTCTACGGGGAAATTGGCTTGCCTAAGACTATTAACAAACCACCACCGGACCAGATGTTCCTCTTACGACGCGCTCCAATTCGCAGCAAATTCTAAATGGCTCTGGATCGTCAGAGGTAATGTAGTCGGTGAACCTTTCGCCAGCCAGCTTTCCGATGGCTTCTGCAGGGATGCGAATGGTCGTGAGCCCCGGTTCAACATCCGCAGATCCTTTGAAATCACCAATACCGATTATTGACAGGTCATCAGGAACCATCAAACCGAGGCTCTGGGCCGCAAACAGTGCACCTTGCGCAATTACGTCATTCCCACACAGCAGAGCCGTAGGGCGAGAGCGTTCAGACAAAAGGGACAAAGCTGCCTGCTTGGCCTGAGATACACTGTATGGGGCCTCCGACTCATGTTCACTCGGAACGGAAATACCCATTTCGCTGAGCGCATCATGGACGGCAGATAACCGATGTTGAGCTCGGTCATTACCCGAGGTTTTGGGAAAGATCAGCCCAATATCGCGATGCCCCAAGTCCAGCAGATGCTCAGCCGCCAGACGCCCCGCCAGCCGATTATCAGCTCCAACGCAGGGAAGCTCGGAATTCTCCGAATAGTTCCAAATGGCAAGAGCCGGTATTTTCTGTTGTTCGATCAGCCGCGCGGTAGGCTCGGAATGCTCCAATCCGACAAGAGCCACTCCGTCCACACGATGCTCCAGAAGCTTGCGAACCATCGCGTATTCCCGATCGAGGTCATATCCATGCGACGCCAGCAACAGGCTGAACCCGGCTTTATCGATCGAATCTGAAAAGGCCTGAATGACCTCGGCGAAAATGGCGTGGTTGATCGTAGGAACGACGAGACCGACAGTGCCTGATCGTTTGCCATGCATCGTTTGCGCAGCCCGATTGCGGATATACCCCAGCCTTTGCACCGCTCGGTTGATCTTTTTTCGAGTCGCGGGGCTGACCAAGTTAGGGTGATTGAAGGTACGAGAAACTGTGGATGGCGATACTTTTGCGGCCTTTGCAACCGCTACAATATCCACCTTACCCTTCTGAACATTAGACATAATATTCTCCCGCCCGGTCGAATTTATGAAAACATTTGCAATACTATTTTCATCGCCTACCCTGATTTGTCAACAAAAGTAAAAGTGTGAACCGACGGGTTGGGAGGCCCTGAATGGAATTCATTTATTACTTCGGAGACGTATTCACGCCGCTGTCGTTTTTGCTGCTGTTGGGCGGCACGATTGGGGGGCTGATCCTGGGTGCGACGCCAGGTTTGTCACCTACGATGGCCGTCGCGCTTCTGATCCCCTTTACCTTCCAACTTGAGGCGGCACAGGGGCTAATCCTTTTGGGCGCCGCCTACACCTCAACCGTTGCTGGCGGTGCGGTTAGTGCCATTTTGCTCAAGATCCCCGGCGCGCCGGCCAACATAGCAACGACGTTGGACGGACATACCATGGCCAAACAGGGTCAGGGTGCACGGGCGCTGCAACTGTCGTTTCTGGCATCGGCGGTGGGTGGCATCTTTGGTGTGCTCCTTTTGATCTTTCTAACCCCGGTTTTGGCCAAATGGGCGCTGGCATTCGGTCCCTCTCACCTGTTCTGGCTAGCTATTCTTGGTGTAACGGTGATCGGGACGCTGGATTCCTCCTCGGTGGTCAAAGGTTTGCTTTCGGGCTGTATCGGGTTGTGGCTGGCCACCATTGGGTTTGACGACATCATGGGGGCGCAACGCTTCATCTTTCACCCTGCTTTGGGCGGAGGCATCAACATCATAGCCGCGCTGATCGGTCTGTTCGCGATCCCCCAGGTGTTGACGATGTTTGCAAAGGGTCGCCGTAACACGGGTGCCGAAGTCATCGAAGTGCAGAGCCATTCGATCATGGCGGCGTTTCGCGAGCTGTTCAGCCGTACCCGAGCCCTGAGCATCGGCACATTGACAGGTTCCATCATCGGCCTGATCCCGGGCGTTGGTGGACAGATCGCCGGGTTGGTCGCCTATGATCAGACCAAGAAATTCTCAGCTGAGAAAGACAAGTTCGGTACAGGCCATTCCGAAGGCGTGATCGCTGCGGAATCCGCAAATAACGCGATGGTCGGCCCGTCTTTGGTGCCGCTGCTAACCTTGTCGATCCCGGGTAGCCCAACTGCCGCCGTTCTGCTGGGCGGATTGCTGATCCATGGAATCTTCCCGGGCTCGGACCTGTTCGACAACCACCCTGACGTGGCCTGGACCTTCATCAATTCCATGCTGATCGGCCAAGTCCTGATGTGCATCTTTGGCCTCTATGTCGCCGGTCTGGCCGCCCGCGTTGCGCAGGTTCCTCAGTCGGTTATGGCAGCCATCGTTCTGGCGCTGTCGGTCTTCGGGGCCTACTCGGTGCAGGGCTCGATGGGTGATGTCTATGTCATGGCCTGCCTTGGTATCGGCATGTTCTTCCTTGAGCGTTTCGGTTTTTCAGCGGCACCACTGGTGTTGGGGCTGATCCTTGGACCCATCGCTGAAGCCAACTTCATTCAAGGCGGGATGATCGCTGACGCGACCGTGGGCAAAGCTTCGTATTTCCTGACCGGTGGATTGAACCTGTTGCTGATCGCGGTGGTGCTGGCCTCAATCGCCTACTCGGTTTGGATGGAACTGCGCCACCGTCGCTACACCACCAAAGAGGAGGCACAGGCATGAACCGCTCGCAACATATGATTGGGTCCGGTCTGGTCTTTGCTGTTGGCCTTTGGGTGACTTGGGTCAGCTACACACAGCAACCCGCTGAGGCGTTCCTGTTCCCGCGTCTCATTGCATCGGTTTTTGTGGTTCTGGCTGGCTGGACTTTTGGCAAAGCAGTGTTGGGATTGTCCAAGGTCGGGAACGGCGTGACGCGTACGATGTTCATAAACATGCTGCCGGGGCTGGTCGTAACGTTGATCTACGTTTTCTGGGCGGCAAAGTCGCTGGGTTTCTACACCGCGACGACCATCGCGTTTTTCATTCTACTGTCAATCTATGATCCAGCCCCGCATTCCGAAGCCAAAACCTGGGTCAAGCGCGGCGTCATAACTGCAGTCTTTGTAGCGGTGATGTACGGGCTCTTCGCCATGCTTCTGAACGTTTACACGCCAAGGGAAATTCTGTTCTGACCGCACAGGATGCGGGTGAGCTAAATTAGGGAGGAAACGCAAATGAAACACATACTTGCAGGGGTCGCATTGGCCCTAATAAGCCTGACGGGCGCGTCTGTAGCCGAGGAATACCCCGAACGACCGATCATGATGATGGTTAGCTATGGCGCAGGAGGTGCTACAGATTTTCAGGCGCGGATTGTCACCATGACGTCTGGGAACGAGGACGCTTTGGGAATGCCCATCGCAATCATCAATAAACCTGGGGCAGGCGGGCGCGTGGGTTGGAACTGGTTTGCAACTCAGGCCGACCCGGATGGCTATACGCTGGCGGCCTATAACGTCCCGCATTTCATCGCCCAGTCGATAAAAGGCGGTGTGGAGTATTCAACCGACAGCTTTGAGCCCATTGCAAACTGGGGCGCCGACCCGGCGGTCTTCGTGGTGGGTGCCGACAGCGAGTTCAACTCGATGGAAGATGTGGTCGCATACGCCAAGGAAAACCCCGGCAAGCTGACGGTATCCGGAGCGGGCCTGTTTGTGGGCCACCACATTGCAGCCCTGCAGATCGACAAAGCAGCAGGAACCAAGATGGCATACATTCCGACCAAAGGCGGCGGGGCCGCAGCCATGAAAGCGGTGATCGCGGATGAAGTCATGGGCGGCATCAACAACCTGTCGGATGCGTACCGCGCGCAAGAGGCGGGCAACGTCAAAATCCTTGGCGTCGCAGATCTTGAACGCAACGCGTTCCTGCCGGACGTTCCGACGATGATGGAACAGGGGCTGGAGGTCGACAATTCATCGGTCAATTTCCGGGGCGTGATGGTGCCAAAAGGTACACCGCCCGAGGTGATCGATAAACTGGCGGCAACGGTCCCGGAGATGTTTGCCAACGACCGTGTGGCTAAAAAAATGGAGGCCGGTGGGTCCCCCATGCACATCATGACGCGTGAAGAAGTGATCGAGATGTGGGCAAAGCGCCAACAAACGCTAAACGAATTGCTGGCCGGTCTCTGATCCGGTGATCAAAACGGGGCGGAGCAGATCCGCCCCGAACAAAAATCGAGGACCAAGATGAACGCTCAGGACGAGATTTCCCCAGAAATCGCTGAAATAGATCGTATCGTAACGCAAGCTCGTGCGGCCCAAGAGGCCTTTGAAGCTCATGGTAGCCAGGCGCTTTATGACAAAGCAGCTCTCGCAGTGGGGTGGGCCATTATGGAGCCAGAACGCAACCGGACGTTGGCCGAGACCGCCGTTAAAACCACCGGACTGGGGAATGTTCTCGACAAGATTACAAAAAACCACCGTAAGACATTGGGGCTTTTGCGAGATATCGCTGAGGTAAAAACCCACGGCATCATCAGCGACGACCCGAAAACCGGCATTACCGAGATTGCGCGTCCTATCGGCGTGGTCGGCGCGGTTGTGCCATCGACTAACCCCGCGGCAACACCCGCGAACAATATCATCAATGCGCTCAAAAGCGGCAACTCCATCGTGGTGGCACCGTCACCCAAGGGCGTGGCGTCTTGCGAGATGTTGATTGACTACATCCATTCTGAATTCGACAAGCTGGGGTTGGATCGCAATCTAGTTCAGATGATCCCCGCGCCCGGATCCAAGACTAAGACGCAACGGTTGATGGAAACTGTTGATCGGGTGATCTGCACCGGAAGCCAGAACAATGTTCACCGCGCACAATCCTGCGGTACGCCAGCTGTGGCAGTTGGCGCTGGCAACGTGACAGTGATTGTAGACGAGACTGCTGACTTGCAGGCAGCCGCGGCCAAGATTACGGCCTCAAAGTGTTTTGATAACGCGACGTCCTGTTCTTCTGAAAATGCCGTGGTCGTTGTTGATGCGATCTATGACGCGTTCGTTGCCGCAATGGCCAGCGAAGGCGGTGCCTTGGTGCCGTCCTCCGAAGCACGTGACATCGTGGCCCGGCTTTGGCCCGATGGTCATCTCAACCGTTCTGCCATAGCGCAGGATGCCGACAAAATGCTCGAAGCCTTGGGGATGGCGGGAAAAGTGCCTGAAGGGACCAAGTATCTGGCCGTGGAGACGGACGGGATAGGCCCAGATCATCCTCTGTCCGGCGAAAAACTCAGTCGGGTTTTGGCTCTCTATCGCGCGGCAGATTTCGAAGAGGCCAAGGCAATTGCCGCTCGCATTCTGGAACATCAGGGGGCAGGACATTCGGTCGGCATCCATACTGATGACGACACCCGCGCTGTCGGGTTGGGACGTGATTTGCCCACCTGTCGGGTTATCGTAAACCAGGCGCACACCTTTGCCACAGGTGGCAGTTTCACCAATGGCATGCCGTTTTCGCTTTCGATGGGCTGCGGCAGTTGGGGCGGGAATTCCATCGATACCAACCTGCATTGGCGGCATTTTGTCCAAACTACCAAGGTCGTGCGTGAAACACCTCCGCGTGAACCCAATCCGGAAGAGATATTCGGCGACTATTGGTCGGAGGTCGGCCAATGATGGAACCGCCGAAAGGAACCATCCGCGATTGGCTGGACTACAGAGCAACTCAGGGAGGAACCGGTTTTGTTTTCCCCGATGGGGCACCGGATTTGAGCTGGGGTGAATTGCGCGAGTCGGCCCGCCGAATAGCGGTCATGTTGACCGGGTCGGGTGTGGCAAAAGGTGAAAGCGTTGCGATCCTCTACCCTAATTGCCGCGAAGCGCTGGAGGTCTTGTTCGGCGTTCTCTACGGCGGATTCCGGGCAACGATGATTAACCTTGTCGCGGGCGACAGCGCTGTAGCCTATGCGCTGGAACATAGTGGTGCACGTTATGGTTTCGTGCATACCGGACAAGCGGAATTGTTCGAACGGACAGCAGACCCCTCCAGTATCACTCAGTTGCACGTTACAGGCGCTGCCGCTACCGATGACGGTGGTAACCTGCACAGTATCTCGTCCAATAGTCATGCCCTGTTGATGTACACATCCGGAACAACCGGGCGCCCCAAGGGTGTGGTTCACACTCATTCCAGCCTGCTGGCAGGGGGCTGGACAACAGCAGTTGCTCACAAGTTGACCGAGGTTGATCGCGGATTTTGTGTATTGCCGATCTACCACATCAACGGGCTATGCGTGACAATCATGGGAACGCTTGTGTCAGGCGGGTCTTTGGCCATGTGCGAACGGTTTTCGGCCAGCAGGTTCTGGGACAATTTAGGTAAGGTTGAAGCAACGTGGTTTTCGGTCGTGCCGACCATCATTTCTCACTTGCTGCACTCGGATACAAAACCGGATGCGCAAACCCGCGAACGTGTGCGTTTCGGTCGTTCTGCTTCATCCGCATTGGCACCGGATGTTCAGCGGGCCTTTGAAGACCGTTTCGAAATCCCAATTGTGGAAACTATGGGGTTGACGGAAACCGCCGCGCAGATCCTGTCCAATCCTCTGCCACCGGGCGTTCGCAAAATTGGTTCTCCGGGTATCGCATTTGGCAACGAGGCAGCAGTGTTCGACACAAACCTTCAACCTGTTCCTCACGGCACGGAAGGTGAATTGGTCATTCGTGGACCAAATGTGATGCTGGAGTACCTCAACGACCCCGATGCAACTGCAGGCACGTTTAGTTCTGATGGTTGGTTGCGAACCGGTGATCTCGCACGCATGGACGAGGACGGCTACGTTTTTGTCACTGGTCGGCTGAAAGAGCTGATCATCAAGGGCGGTGAAAATATTGCGCCGCGTGAAATAGACGAGGCACTTTATTCTCATCCGGATGTTGTTGAAGCAGCAGCTTTTGCACGCCCCTGCGACAGCTACGGTGAAACTGTCGAAGCCGCTGTAAAAATTCGAGAGGGTTCTGAACTGACGCCGAATAGCCTGTCGAGAATTTGCGAAGCTCAACTGGGTCGCTTCAAGTCCCCCGATGAAGTTCATATCTTGTCTGATCTTCCGAAAGGCCCCTCGGGAAAAATTCAAAGAAACAGGATACTCGAGATCGTTAGTGAGAAAGCTGAAAACCAGAAGACTTAGGCCCAACGACTATTCAGTTGACCACGTCCTGTTGAGCAGGGTTTGGCAGTGAAACTCATAGTAGGATGCGCACGGGCTGGTCGTTCGCTAAACCTTTGGTGACGGACAGAAAATCTAAGTTTTAGACACCTGCCGCAAACAATCGGAGAACAGGTTGGGAAAAGGCTGCTGCAATTGCTAAGGGTAAGTGAGGGCGCTCTGAGAAACGTGCGCCCTTGGCCCCGGTTTCAGTTAGTCCTGAATTTGCATTTCCGTGTCGATGCAGAGATTGATTGCCCCCACCGGCAATGGCTCAACTCCAAGTACTTAGGGATCATCAATGGTACCCGTGGCCGCCAAACCGATGTTGCTGGTCAGTGTTCAGTTCAATTTCCCACTGAAAACACAAGTGCAGTTGGCGGGGTTTGGCAGCACGATGGTTTTGCGGGACTATGTCACGCCTCCCGCAGAAACACCCTGCCCCGCAAAGAACCAACCAAAAGTTTCAGCCTGAATATCCGGTGCCTCGTGAGGGAGACCGCAACGCGTGACACAATGGATGAAAACACCATGCGTAGGTTAGCGATAGTGGAGAGCCACTGGCGCGGCACAGTAGAAGCAAGTTCATAACCTCACGAAAAGGATGATTACCTCACTGACATTGCAATGCATGGTTGATTGCATTCGGATTTCGCGTTTAGAAGCAAAGGAATGCCACAAATAAGAGAACCCTTCTGTGACCAATCGCCTCTATCTTACGACCGCTCTTTTTTTGTCAACATGGTTCCCACTTGCCACCGTTCACGCCGCAGAAGTAACCAAAATCCCGAACGAGGAAATGCGTTGCTATCTGTCGGTTCAAGGTCCGATCGAAGCAGGAGACGCTGACAGAATTCGCGAAGCCATGGCAAGTTTTTCTGCCGACCACCCCGAAGAGGCAAACCTTTACTACCCCAATTCGATGAATAGCTGGAAGAAAGTCTGTTTCGATAGCCCCGGGGGGAGTTTCTCAGAAGGTGTCAAGATCGCCCAGTATTTGTTGGGCGAGCAGATCGGAAGTGCCGTTCCAAAAGATGCCCAATGCCTTTCGGCCTGTGCGGTGGCGTTTATGGGTGGAACAAATGATACTAAAGGTGATGGGGGCCTAATTCCCTTCCGCCAAATGCATCCACTTGGCAGCTTGGGCTTCCACGCACCTTTTATCGAGGTCCCTGAGCGCGAGTACTCGGCACAGATTGTTCAGCAGGCATTTGAAGTGGCGCTGGCAAACATTGGCTTCCTCTTGGAACGAGGAGATCAGATGAACATTCAGCGCAGTCTCGTCTTGCGCATGCTGAATACGCCCAGCGACGAAATGCTTCATGTGAGTACCGTTGGTGAAGCCTCACGTTGGGGTATTGCCATCGCCCCTGTCGCGCCGCAAGACGAGCTTGATGCGGTCTCGGTGATCAATGCCTGCTACAACCATGAGTTTTTTCTCCAGGACAACCTGTTGCCAATTTTTGCCAAAGCAGAAGACGTGGCGATCAAAAGCGAAGGCTCGGCGACGACCGGCACGCTGCCCGACGGTTTTCGCGGAGAGCGAGCGATGCCTTGCCAAATCTTCCAGTCAGCAGTCTCGGAATATGATCGCTATGGTCCTCTGACACATCGCGCCATCCACTCGATCACCGAGTATGAAGGGGTCTATCCTTACCAAATGTACGACCCGCAAACGCCGATCACTGCGCTTTACAACCCCGATGGTAAGCCACCTGCCCGAATTGCGAGAATTGAAAAAAGCATTGATGCCGAGGCTGTTTGCCTGACGTTCACCGATGGCAGGTTGAACGATCAGGAACCTTGCCGTTGGGAAGCCGTGAAGACCAGGCACGCTGATTTGTCCGTAGAAAACGTCTGGCGGTTCCATTGGCCATCGGGCAGCCAGACCGTTGTGGAAAAAGCGATATCCGGGACAAGTCAGGCCGACACGTTGAACGGATCCCCGGCGCAAAAAATCGAGAGCTGGGACCTGCCGGAAGAAGCAAGCATGGCGATCAACGATGCGGCCCAGACCCTGACCGCTCCTGAAGATGGCTGGCTCAACAAAGACTGTTGGCTAAGCAGCGCAACGGAGCGCATGTTTTGCATCGGCAGCTTCAGCGTGGCCGGATTCAAGTCCATGGAAGAGTTTACAGAATGACTTCAACTATCAGGATTCTACTGCTGAGCGCCACAACCCTAGTGCCGGGCCTTGCCGCCGCACAGGACGACGCATTCTTCCTCATGTCTGGCGCTCAAATCGATTGCCTTGCCAAAAATGCGGACCGCTACCTGTCTTCCCCTGAGGACACTTTGTTCATCAGGCCCGGTGACTGCGGATCCGAGCGAACCGGCGAGACTATTAGCTTCATGGAGATGACGTTGAATGCCGCGCCAGACATCAGGATCGTTGAAGAGCAGGATATTCCCGACGAAGTCGTTGTTCTGACCCGCGAAGATCTGGCCTGTATTGCGGGTCAAACCTTGCCAGCTGTTGCAAGCCTCGTCGCCTTTTACCCCGATGGCTGCCGCGTGGTGGTTAGGGCACCATGAGGACACAACTCGCCAGTTTTGACAAGATCGCGGACATCAGCTTCAAGGTTTTCAGCATCATAGCGATCTGCTTTGGCGGATTGCGCTATTTTCAGGAACGCAGCGAGATCGCGCATAAAGAGGCCCAAAGCAGATCTCTGTCCTATATTGAAGAGTATGGCAGCGAGAGATATGTGGCGGCCCGTCTGACCCTACATGACTTTTGGTCCCAGCGTCCGGAACTGGTCCGGTTGCTGACAAATGGAAGAATTTCAGAGAGGGCTTACCGGGCCGCTCTCAGCCAGGAAGTTTTCCGGCACGAGGCCGACCATCAGATACGCGAAGCGCTTGTCCTGTTAGACAACTTCTACAGCCAGGTGACTTTCTGTCACAGAACCGAGCTTTGCGACGCAACTATTCTGAGTGATTTCTTCTGCTAGGTGGCGCGATCCGAAGCGGTGGCCTACGTTCCTTTCTTCGACCGAATGGCTGCCGAGACCGGTGACAGCGACTTGGGCGATGACTTGTCTGACTTTGGAGCACATTGTGCCTCGACAATCGGGAAACCTTCGAAATGACACAGCGCAGCAATCGAATGCTGCGCTTCGTTGCTCGTTCTCCCCTGAGAAAAACGTGATGCACTCCGGTATCTGCCAGGAGCGGACGGCGGGCACCTGTGCAGGGCACCGCACCTCCCGTCGTCATTCGCACTTCAAGAAATAGGTATTCAACTCGGGATTTCTTCACCGCGTTTGAACCGGCTTGCCCCTCGCCGAAATCGAAGTGAATAAGCAATCAGCCTTGCGCGACCAACTGGTCCATCAGACGAAACTCCAGCGCGCCTACCACCGGATTGAAAACTTCAACGTATTCCATGATCTCACCGGATTTGTTGAATTTGAAGGTCGAATACTAGTTATTGCCGTACCAACCCGCGTCATTCTTCAGCTTGATCCGACCGGTGTAGCGAACGAACGCCCCTGCCCGTCATCCATCGCGCAGAGATCGTGGACCGGGAAGATCATGCCGTCAAAGTCCGGCAAGGCCCGCGACTAATAGGTCTAAATCGCAAATCGACCTTTGGCGCCGGTTGGAAAGACACCGCAGTGATAGGCGTTGATACGTACGCTCCTATCGGCGAACAGAGCGGCATCTTCAGCTTCCTACGCCTTTAGAAAGGCGCGCACGGTGGCTTTGTTACATTCGGCACCTTCGGGACCGGCTGCCTGGATGATCTGACCAACGGCGGTCGCGGCGCCGCGGATGGTCCAGACTACGGTCACGACAACGACCGGCAGTTTCCGCCCCCCATACTCTTCGGACAGGAAGAGCATACCCGACAGCGTTGCATCTTCGCTTTCGAGTGTTACCGCGCGGGTTTCAACCTGCGCCACTGCGGCGATGGAGCCCTTTGCAGCGCGGAGGTTCCAGGGGCAGTTTTTTCGTTGCCGTGTCTCCTGATCTCATGCGGTGAGAACCTCACCTGATGATCAGAAACCTACACTGCGCACAGGTTGGGGTCCGAGAATTGCGGCAAGTATTCGATCAGCATTAGCTCCTGCAGCAGCCCAAGTACGGATTGCGCGACTTTCTCGACTTGTTTGCGGGTTGATGGTGATAAAGATGACATTCGGTTTTCGAACCAGCACCAGCCGGACCAAGTTCCCGCAAGTTTGAAGATGATGCCATGCAAGTTGAAGGTGATATCCCGCAGCATTCTGTTGCGTCTTTTCTGTATTCGATGCGGCTTGGGATGCAGGTTCTGCAGTACATGATGCTCGCCCAACACATCCTCGGGCGTTCAGCCTGGATCGGCCTGAAAGCAGCAGACCGACATCAACGCCGCCGCCGACATATCCGCGGCGTCTTCGCTGTTCAGCAACGGAGCTGACGAGTAGATCTCGTCATGTAACCGCAGCAAGGTTACCTGCTCTTTAACGTTGAGACGGACAGGTTTCGGAGCATGGCAGGGTTGGGCCGATTACCCTGCACCTACTCTGACACCTGCGAACCATAGCGGCTGAGGATCATGTCGATGCTGCTTTCAATGGTGGCGGTCATTTCCGATTCGCTCAGCACGTCACCGGTGAACATCATCGGCCAGAATGCCTTGGCTTTGATCAGGCCAATGAATTCCTGCCCGGCTCGTTCCGGGTCTTCGATCTGCAGCTGCCCGTCATCTGCGGCATCTTTCAGCATGGTGACAAAGATCCGTGTCTTGTCCAGCTTGCCCTGAGCTACTGCCGCCATCTCGGGGTTGCGCAAAGTTTCGCTGATCACCATCCGCGCCATGGCGATAACTTCGGGCATCATCAGTATCCGCCCCTCGGCCCAGGCAAGCTCGGTCAATTGCTCGCGGATATCACGGCCTGGCTTGTACCTGATATCGCGTACGGCAGCGAACCGATTGGACAGCTCGATCACGATCGAACGAAACAGATTTTCCTTGCTTTCGAAATACTTGTACAGCGTGCGCTTGGATACCTCGGCGCGGGCGGAAATGCGGTCCATGCTGGCGGCTGCGAATCCCTTTTCCTGGAATTCAGCCACGGCAGCTTCGATGATCTGGGCCTGTTTGGACGCGTTTGGTGCGCAGCAATCGCTCATGTTTCAAAGCTATAGACCCATTGACAGAGCAACGTCAAACACTAGGTAAACCCACGGGTTTACAAAGGCGAAAACGCCGCATACGGTAAACCCGCGAGTTTACCGACTCAGGTAACCAGCCCAACACGGAGAGTCCCCTCATGGCTTTGACCTTGAAACTGAACGGCGCGACCCACACGGTCGATGCCGAACCCGGCACACCCCTGCTGTGGGTGATCCGGGATGAGCTTAAGCTGACCGGAACCAAATTCGGTTGCGGCGTTGCATCCTGCGGCGCCTGCACCGTGCATCTGAATGGTGAGCCTGTGCGCTCGTGCCAAACTTTTATCGAAGACTTCGAAGATGCCGAGATTACCACGATCGAAGCGGTCGGTGACGACAAGATTGGTGCGGCCGTCCAGCAGGCCTGGGTCGAACTGGACGTGGTTCAGTGCGGTTATTGCCAGTCGGGTCAGGTGATGTCGGCGGTCGGACTGCTGTCCGAAAACCCGAAGCCATCAACCGAAGAGATTGACGAATACATGTCCGGCAACGCCTGCCGCTGTGCCACCTATCAACGCATTCGCGCCGGTATCCAGCGCGCATCTGAAATCCTGGAGGCCTGATCCATGACCATCAACACCTCCCGCCGTGGATTTCTGAAAGGTGCCGCTGCTGCCGGTGCCGTTCTGCTGGTTGGCACGCGTCCCGATGGGGTTCTTGCGGCGGCCTCATCCGAGACTGCTCAGTTCAACCCATTCGTGAAGATAGATGCCGATGGCACCGTCACCGCCATCGTCAAACACTTTGAAAAGGGTCAGGGCCCTGCGACCGGCCTGCCGACATTGATTGCCGAGGAAATCGGCCTGACCATGGATCAGATCGAATACGAGTTCGCGCCCTCTGATCCGAGCGTTTACAACAACCTGCTGTTTGGCCCCTTCCAAGGCACCGGTGGCTCGACCGCGATGGCGAATTCGTGGCTGCAATACCGCCAGGCTGGTGCGGCCGCACGCGAGATGCTGATCAACGCCGCCGCCCAAAGCTGGAGCGTGGATGCATCTGGCATCACTATCGAGGAAGGCATCGTCAAGGCGGGCGACAAGTCGGCCCCGATTGCGGATTTCGTGGCCGCAGCTGCACGACTGGTAGCCCCTACTGAGCCGCGCCTGAAAGACCCGTCCGAGTTCCGTCTGATTGGCAATGAAGCCGTCCGCCGCAAAGACTCGGCGATCAAGGGGAACGGTCAGGCGATTTACGCCATGGACGTTCACCTGCCGAACCAGATGGTTGCCATGATCAAGCGACCGGAGTCGAAGGGTGGCATCGCCAAGGGCTTTAACGACAGCGCATCAAAAGAGATCAAAGGCTATATCAACGCAGCCGTTCTACCCAATCAGGCAGGCGTCGCGGTCTATGCCGAAAATACCTGGGCCGCGATTCAGGCACGCGATGCGATTGAAGTCGAATGGGACATGTCCGGCGCCGAAACCCGCGACTCGGACCAGATCAAAGCCGAGATCATGGCCGCACTGGACGCCGATCCCACCTATAACGTGAACAATGCGGATATGGCAGCGGTATCGGCGGCTATCGATGGGGCGGACAAAATCGTTGAAAAGACCTTCTACTTCCCGCTGCTGGCCCACGCGCCGATGGAGCCGCTGAACTGCACCATCGAACAAACCGCCGACGGTGATATTGTCCTGCATGATGGCGCTCAGATGCCGACCGGGCCGCATATGGCCTATCAGCAGATTTTCCAGCTGCCACCCGAGAAAATCCACATCAAGACGATGATGGCCGGTGGCTCGTTCGGACGTCGCGCAACCCCGGACGCGGATTACCAGGTCGAGGCCGCGCTGGCCTTTACGGTCACCGACCGTTCGCGCCCGGTGAAGCTGGTCTGGACACGCGAGGATGACATCCGCAGCGGCTATTACCGCCCTGCTTTCGGCCACAAGGTCCGCGTTGGTCTGGATGCCGAGGGCAATATCGTCGGATGGCAACACCAAGTCGCCGGGCAATCGGTCATCAAAGGTACACCGTTCGAGGCAGCGCTGGTGCATGACGGCATCGATCACAGTTCGATCGAAGGGATTGCCGACAGTCCGTACAAGATCCCCGGCATGGCGCTGGGGCTGACCGATACACCCAAAGCCACGACGGTTCTATGGTGGCGCTCGGTTGGCCATACCCACACCGGCTATACGATGGAAACCATGATGGATCTGGTCGCCGAAGCCACAGGCCGCGACCCGGTCGAGTTCCGTCTGGCGCATCTGGCAGACACCAGTAACGCGGATCAGCAACGCAAAGCGGGTGTGTTGAAACTGGTCGCTGAAAAGGCGGGATGGGGCAACCCTCCGGCTGGTCGCGCACAGGGCATTGCCGTGCACAAGTCCTTTGGGTCCTATGCCGCGCAGGTTGTCGAAGTTTCGGGCGATCCTGAAAGCGGTATCAAGATCGAAAAAGTCACCTGTGCCGTGGATTGCGGAATCGCCGTCAACCCCGACGTGGTGCGGGCGCAGATGGAAGGCGGCATCGGCTACGGTATCGGTCACGTCATGCGCAATCAGATCACCCTGACCGGAGGGGCCGTGGACCAGTTCAACTTCCCTGACTACGAGCCTCTGCGCATCGGTGACATTGCGGAGATCGACGTCCATATCGTGCCGTCCGCCGAAGCGCCGACCGGTGTTGGCGAACCCGGAACGCCCCCCTCGGCCCCGGCTCTTGCCAACGCGATCCGGGCGCTTTCTGGCGTGAAGGTCAGTTCGTTGCCGATGGCGGATAGCGGCGTCAACTTCGTCTGACGCCCTCTCGCTCCGCGCCACCCCCTCTGGCGCGGAGCATATCGTCTGAATCATGCGATCGAATAATTTGATCAAATTTCGTGACAAGGCGCGCGGTCTCGATTACATCTCGGACATCCCGAGTGATGGAGACCACAATGGACCTGAGCGCCCTGCACAGTTTTCGCGTCGCCGCCTGTGACCTCAACGGTCAGATGCGCGGCAAGCGTGTGCCGCCCTCTTACGCCGACAAGCTTAGCAAAGGGACGGTGCGAATGCCATTTTCCGCGCTGAACGTCGACCTGTGGGGGGCAGATATCGACGGCAGTCCTCTGGTTTTCGAATCCGGCGATGCGGATGGAATGTTGCTGCCGACGGATCGCGGACCAGTACCGATGCCGTGGCTGGCGGCGGACACTGCGTTGGTTCCGATGTGTCTGCACGATGACGCGGGTGCGCCTTTTGCCGGAGACCCCCGGCACGCTCTGGCCACGGTGTTGGAGCGCTACGCCCGGCGCGGCTGGTCCGTCATCGCAGCGACCGAGTTGGAATTCACCCTGCTCGATGCTTCGGGCGCGCAACCGCAGCCCCCGATCAACCCGGTGACCGGACGGAGGTTGGCGGATGAATCCGTCCTGTCCATGGCCGAAATGGACGCGTTCGACGTCTTTTTCACTGAGCTTTATGATGGTTGCGCTGCAATGGGCATCCCCGCCCAAACTGCCATTTCCGAAAGCGGCATTGGTCAGTTCGAGATCAACCTGAACCATCAGGACGCCATGCGCTGCGCCGATGATACATGGCTTTTCAAGACCTTGACGCGCGGTCTTGCCCGCAAGCACGGGTTTACGGCCACGTTCATGTCCAAACCTTATGCAGATGATGCGGGCAATGGAATGCATGTGCATTTTTCGGTCGTGGACAATCGCGGCCGCAACGTGTTTGACAATGGCGGCCCTGAGGGCACCGATCTGCTGCGTTGGGCCGTTGCCGGATGTCTGGCGGCGATGCCGGGTTGCACGTTGATTTTTGCGCCACACGGCAATTCCTACACGCGTCTCGTGCCCGGCGCGCACGCCCCTACCGGCGCAAGCTGGGCCTATGAAAACCGCACCGCTGCCCTGCGCATTCCCGGAGGTGCGCCAGCCGCGCGACGGATCGAGCATCGCGTAGCGGGGGGCGACATTAACCCCTACCTGATGCTGGCGGCCGTGCTGGGTGCCGCGATGATTGGGATCGAGAACGAGACCGAACCGCCCGCCCCGATCTCGGGCAACGCTTATGAAATCGGCAACCTGCCGCAACTGGCCGGCGACTGGGCCTCGGCGGTTACCGCCTTCGAGAGTGACCCGCAGGTCGCGCGCATCTTTCACGCCGACCTGATCCGCTTTTTCGCTATGACCAAAAGGCAGGAAATCCGTCGCTTTGATAAGCGCCCGTCGGATGAGCACTGGCTCAGCTATCTCGAAGCGGTTTGACCCCCTTGCCCGCCTTAATTCGGTGGGCTAGAATAAATTTGATCAAATTTGGTGACCCATGAAAATCGGCATCCTAGTGACCGGCCACCCGCCTGACGATTTGCGCGACCAGTTCGGCGCCTATGACGCGATGTTTCGCACGCTTCTGGACGGCAACTGCTTTGAGTTCGAGACCTTTGCGGTCGTGGATAACCAATTCCCCATAAGCGCGGATCAGGCAGATGGCTGGATCATCACCGGCTCACGTCACGGAGCCTATGAGGACCACGCGTGGATTCCTCGGCTTGAAAAGCTTATTCGCGAAATCCAGAAAGGCGGGCGGCCCCTGATCGGCGTCTGCTTCGGCCATCAGATCATTGCGCAGGCACTTGGCGGCAAAGTCGAAAAGTTCTCGGGCGGGTGGGCCGTCGGGCGGACGGATTATGACTATGAAGGGCAGACCGTTTCCCTGAACGCTTGGCATCAGGATCAGGTCGTCGAATTACCCCAAGGTGCCGAGGTGACCGGTTCGAACGCCTTCTGCCGAAATGCCATGGTGGCCTATGGCGACACGATCTGGACCGTTCAGGCGCACCCGGAATACGGTGACAGCTTTATCAAGGGCCTGATGGACACACGCGGCAAAGGCGTAGTACCCGATGACCTGATGCAGGCCGCAACCAACCGCCTGCCCGCCAAGGATGACAACCCCAAGATCGGGCAACACATGGCAAAGTTTCTGAAGAAAGAGAGGGTCTGATGGCCGACTGGAAAGATCAGCTGCCACAGGCAGCCCGGACCTATATTGAAGGCCAGAGACTGGACGAGGTCGAGTGTATTATCTCGGACCTGCCCGGCATCGCGCGCGGGAAGGCGGTGCCTGCGTCAAAATTTGCAAAACAGACCTATTTCCACCTGCCCGACAGCATCTTTTACCAGACCATCACCGGCGATTGGGGTGAGGCTGCGGGCGAGGACGGGTTCATCGAACGGGACATGATCCTCAAACCCGACTTCACGACCGCCTCCGCCGCACCTTGGACTGGTGACTGGACGCTGCAGGTGATCCACGACGCTTATGACCGGGACGAAAACCCGATCCCTTTTAGCCCGCGCAACGTATTGAAACGCGTTGTACAGCTGTATCACGACAAGGGCTGGAAACCGGTTGTTGCGCCCGAGATGGAGTTCTTTCTGGTCGCGCCCAATGTCGACCCGGCGCAAGGCATCAAGCCGATGATGGGCCGCTCGGGCCGTCCGGCGGCTGCGCGTCAGGCCTATTCGATGACCGCAGTGGACGAATTTGGCCCGGTGATCGACGACATTTATGACTTCGCCGAACATCAGGGTTTCGAAATCGACGGTATCACCCAGGAAGGCGGTGCGGGCCAGTTGGAGATCAACCTGCGCCATGGCAACCCGGTCAAGCTGGCCGACGAGGTTTTCTACTTTAAACGCCTGATCCGAGAAGCCGCCCTGCGGCACAACTGCTTTGCCACCTTTATGGCGAAACCGATCGAAGATGAACCGGGTTCGGCCATGCACATCCATCACTCGATCATCGACATGGAAACCGGGCAGAACATCTTTTCCGGGCCTCAGGGCGGTGAGACGGACGCATTTTATCACTTCATTGCCGGGCTACAGAACCACCTGCCCGCAGGTCTGGCGGTGATGGCGCCGTATGTGAACTCGTACCGGCGTTATGTGAAAGACCACGCCGCGCCGATCAATCTGGAATGGGCGCGCGATAACCGCACCACCGGCATTCGCGTACCCCTCTCCGGCCCCGAAGCGCGCCGGGTCGAAAACCGGATCGCCGGAATGGATTGCAACCCCTACCTGGGCATCGCATTGTCGCTGGCCTGTGGCTATCTGGGTCTGACCCAGCAGGAACGCCCGCGCCGCCAGTTCTATGGCGACGCTTACGAAGGCGACGGAGATATCCCGCAGGTCATGGGCAATGCGCTGGACCTGTTCGACGAGGCCACCGCGCTGCACGAGGTGCTTGGTCCCGATTTTGCCCGCGTCTACGGCATCGTCAAACGCGCCGAGTATGAGGAATTCCTGCAGGTCATCTCTCCGTGGGAGCGTGAGCATCTGCTGCTGAACGTCTGAGGCGTGCCGATGAACCTGCTCCATGCCAATGACCGCAAGGCCGAATATCCGGCTAGCTGGTATGCCACGACGGCAAATTCGATGGATCGGTTTCCCGCGCTGTCGGGGGATGTGACGGCGGATGTCTGCGTGGTGGGCGGCGGCTACACCGGCCTGTCGGCCGCGCTGCACCTGGCAGAGGCCGGTTTCGATGTGGTTCTGCTCGAGGCGCACCGGGTGGGGTTTGGTGCGTCTGGCCGCAATGGCGGTCAACTGGGCAGCGCCCAACGGATGGATCAGGAAGACCTCGAGCGGCTGGTCGGGCATGATGACGCGGCAAGGCTTTGGGATCTGGCCGAGGACGCCAAGGATCTGGTCAAATCGCTGATCTCCAAAAATCAGATCGATTGCGACCTGAAACCCGGCGTGGCGGTTCTGGGTCTCAGCTCTGGCGAACAGCAAGAGTTGCACAACCATGCGGCGCATCTAAATGACCGATACGGTTATGACCAAATGGAGTTGCTGGATGAAGGTGCAGGCCAGGCTCTGTGCCCCTCGCCCGCCTATCGCGGCGGTTATTTGGACATGGGAGCCGCGCATCTGCACCCGTTGAATTTTGCGCTGGGACTGGCACAAGCTGCAATGAAGGCCGGCGTGCGTATCCATGAAAAAACTGAGGTCACAGGCGTTGAGGAGACCTCCCCAGCCATCGTGCAGGCCGCACAAGGCAAGGTGACCGCCAACCACGTCATTCTGGCCTGCAACGGGTATCTTGGCGATCTGAACGGCAAAGTGGCATCACGCGTCATGCCGATCAACAATTTCATCGCCGCGACCGAGCCGCTGGGGGCAGATGCCGCCCGGGTTCTGACCCGCGATGTTGCGGTCGCTGACACCAAGTTCGTGGTGAACTATTTCCGTCTCAGCGCCGACAACCGACTGCTGTTCGGTGGGGGTGAGAGCTATGGTTATCGCTTCCCCTCTGACATCGCCGCCAAGGTCCGCAAACCGATGATCGAGATTTTCCCGCATCTGCGCGACGTGAAAATCGACTACGCCTGGGGGGGCACTTTGGCCATCACAATGCGACGTATGCCCTATCTGGTACGTGTTGCACCAAATATCCTGTCGGCCTCGGGCTATTCCGGCCACGGTGTCGGCACAGCCACCCATGCCGGTCAACTGATGGCACTGGCCATACAGGGTCAGGCAGAAGGGTTCGACACCATGGCCCGCGTCCCCGCCTTGCCTTTCCCCGGCGGCCCTGCGCTGCGCAGCCCGCTGCTGGTGCTGGCGATGACGTGGTTTGCACTGCGGGATCGCTTCGGGATCTAACCTAAAGAATTAGCGACAGATTGGTGAAATTTCGCCCATAAGGCGACTGAGGGGTTTTATTGCCCAACAATTACCTTTATCTTTCCCAAAGATAGAATTCGGGAAAACCAAATATGACACTTCCTCCAAACGTGCATGACGCCGAACCCATCCCCGCAGCCGCCCGCGAAGCCATCGACGCCCTGATGCAGTCGGGGGACCTGTTCCGTTATACCGCGCCGCAGGATGCTCCTGTCGCTTTGCTCGAAAGCGAATTCGCAGCTCTTCTGGGCACGAAATACGCCCTGGCTGTTTCTTCCTGCTCGGCCGCTTTGTTCCTGTCGCTGAAGGCGCTCGGCCTGCCACGAGACGCCCGGGTGCTGATCCCCGGCTTCACCTTTGCCGCCGTGCCTTCGTCGATCGTGCACGCAGATTGCATTCCGGTGCTGTGCGAAGTGGCTGAGAACTATCGCATCGACATGGAGGATTTCGCCGCCAAACTTGACGACGTGCAGGCGGTGATCATCAGCCACATGCGCGGCCATACATCCGACATGGACGCAATCATGGCCCTGTGCAACAAGCGCGACATTCCGGTGATCGAAGACGCGGCCCATTCGCTGGGCACCACCTGGCACGGTCGCAACATTGGTACCATCGGCAAGGTCGGCTGTTTCTCGTTCCAGTCCTACAAAATGATCAACGCTGGCGAAGGTGGCATCCTGATCACCGATGACGCCGATCTGGTGGCCCGCGCCGTGATCATGTCCGGCGCCTATGAGCACAACTGGAAAAAGCACAAGGGCCCGCACGGCGACAACTCGGCCGAGTTGGAGGAGGCCTTTGCCCGCTGGCAGAACCAGTTGCCGCTTTACAACCTGCGCATGAGCAACCTGAGCGCCGCCGTGATCCGTCCGCAGATCCCGGAACTGACACGCCGCGTGCGTGACGGGTTGGCAAACCACGACTATGTGGCGGAACGCCTGAACGCATCGGGTTACATCGACGTCCCTGCTCCTCTGACGCCTGAGCGCCGCGCTCCGGATTCGATCCAGTTCAATTTGGTTGGAATGGATGAGGCCGAGATCCGCGCCTTTGCCGCGGCCTCTGAAACACGCGGTGTAAAGGTTCAGGTCTTTGGCCTGAGCGAGGACAACGCCCGCGCCTTCTGGAACTGGCAATTCCTGCCCGAGAAATACGAACTGCCGCAGACACGTGACATGCTGATGAAGGCCTGTGATGTGCGCCTGCCGGTTCGCCTGACACGCGCAGAACTGGATGTGATCGCCGATATCCTGCTGGCCTCGGTGGGTGAAGTGACCGGCCCGGTCCCGGTCTACGGCACCTGACGGCTATTGCGAGCCTAGATCGAACAGTTCCGTCGATAGGAAAAACGCCGTGACCCCATCGGGGGTTGCGGCAACTCGGGACAGGATTGCAGCCACCTGCAAACCGGTGGGCGTTTCCACTAAAAGCGGCGCACCGGAGTCCCCCATCATCACAGGGCAGATCGCCAACATAACGCCGCCCTGATATCGGCGCGGCGGACAGGCTTCGGTTCTACTGAGTATATGTGGCCGCACCCCAGGATACCCTGAGACAAAGGCCGAATTATCCTCAGCTTTCGCAAGCGGTAGAAACCCGACCTGCTGACCTATCGGCTCGCTGAGTTCCAGAACGGCCCAATCCAGATCAGCACGATCGTCGAACGCCCCGTCAATGCCCTGCTCGGGATGCAACCGATACCCCGCTATATCGGACACTGCGGCGGCTGATCCGCGCTGATATCCGGCGGCGAACCGGATGCTCGAGGGCGGAATCCACCGCTGTCGTGGGGTGTTATACAGGCAATGAGCAGCAGTCAGAACCAGCCGATCCGACACCAGAACACCGGTGCAATGGGACCTCTGATCCCGGCTGGCAAAGTTGATCCGCCCGATGGCGCGCCACGGGGCTTGATCCGCATCCAGAATCTCGCGGCTGCGAATAGCGTCACACCCCGCCCCGGACTGGGTACCCAGCCTGCAGACCGGAGACCAGTTTTCCGAATAGACACCCTGCGACAGCGCGGGCTGCATCCAAAGTAACGCGATACTCAGAACCAGCCAGCGCATCTTTGACGCGGTCAGTTCAACTTGGAGAGTTTCTTCTGCAGCTCGGCGAGCTGCTTCTTGATGTCGTCCAGATCTTCTTTTGACTCGGGTTTGTCTTCGCCTTCCTTGGCCGGCCCGGACCAGTTGCCCGACAAACCACCGGTCATCGCCTTCAGAAACGCCTGCTGCTGCGCCTGCATCGCTTCGAACCCCGGCATCTGCGACATGGGATTCATGGCGCTCATGTTTTCCATCATCTTACTTTGGCTTTCCCGCAGCATCTCGAATGAGCTTTGCAGGAATTGCGGCATCATCCCACCGCCCGGGATCATGTAGCTGCGCACCAGATCGTTCAGCACATTCACCGGCAGCACATTCTCGCCCCGGCTTTCATGTTCGGCAATGATCTGTAGCAGGTATTGCCGGGTCAGATCGTCCCCGGTTTTCAGATCGATGATCTGCACCTCGCGCCCGTCGCGGATAAAGGCCGCGATATCTTCCAGCGTGACATAGTCGCTGGTCTCGGTGTTGTACAGCCGACGGCTTGCATAGCGTTTGATCAACAGTGGCTTTTCTTGTTGTGACACCGTTTGCCCTCCCCAAGGATGATGCGTTGCAGCAGAGATTATGCGAGTGCAGAACAAAAAGAAAGGGCAGGTCAAAAGACCTGCCCAACGCGATTGCACCAGATGGGAGGAACGGGTGCGCCTCGCGGCCTTGCTTACTTAGCAGTTGCAGCTTTCTTGGCAGCAGCTGTCACGTCGTTGGTTGCTTTCTTGACGGCAGCGGTTGCGTCTTCAGCAGCTTCTTTGCCTGCAGCCATCAGCAGCTCGACGGTTTCAGTCTGCAGTTTTTTCGCGATTTCAGCGAAAGCAGCCATGTTTTCGGCAGCAACTTCGGCCGAAGCGCTTGCGAAATCGGTTGCGGCTTTTGCGTAGTCAGCCGGCTCGGCCTTTGCTTTCGACATCTCGGTCAGTTTGGACAGGGTGTCCTTGGTCCATTTGTTCGAGATTTCAGCCGACTTTTCAGCAGCTTCCAGAGCAACGCCCGACAGCTTTTCGTTCAGCGAAGCGGTCGACTTGAACGCACCTTCCAGAGCGGTCGTGTCAACGGGGAACGCGCCCATCATTTCTTTCATGGTCGCGGTAAAGTCTTGAGTCTTTGCCATTGTATTAATCCTTTTTGCCGAACCGGGCCCACCCCGGCTTTCATCAGCTTGAGGACAATATGAATGCTGCGCCGCAGCATTTCAAGTTTTTTCTTGCTGCGCCGCAGAATTTCTTAAGTTTCAAAATGAAATCAGCCGTTTGGATTGGCTATAACATAGGTGCCAGGTGCCGGGGCCAAACGAGGATGGTCCGAATCACCGGTATCGCGGGCGGGCACCTGCTTGCCTGAACGCTTCTTCAGCCACGACTCCCACAGGGGCCACCACGAGCCTTCGTGGAAATCAGCCTCTTTCAGCCAGGTGTCGGCATCCGACTTCAAATCCGGGTTTGTGTAGTGACCATATTTTTTCTTGCTGGGCGGATTGATGATGCCCGCGATATGGCCGGATTCCGAAACTACGAAAGTCTTGTTTCGCGACCCCATCTTCTGGACACCGCGGTAACAGTCTTTCCACGCCGCAATATGGTCCGTCTCGCAGGTGATCGCCATCAGTGGCACATCCACGTCGCTGAGTTTCAACTTGTGTCCGAACAGCTCAATCCCATCAGTAGCGAATTCGTTGCGCTGGCAAAGGCCGCGCAGATACTCGACCGTCATCCTGGCAGGAAGGTTGGCCCCGTCGCCATTCCAGAACAGCAGATCAAAGGCCGGTGGCACCTCACCCAGCATATAGCTGCGGATCGCCGGACCATAGACCAGGTCGCGCGAGCGCAGGAAGGACATGGTGCGCGCCATGATCCACGACCGCAGCACGCCAACTTTGTTCACCTCTTCCTCGATCCCGTCGATAAAGTCGTTCTGAAGGAAGGGTGTGAATTCGCCTTGTTCGGAAAAATCCGTCAGCGCGGTAAATAATGTGGCCGACTTGACCGATTTGTCACCGCGCTTTTTCAGCAGAGCCAGCGTCAGGCTCAGTGTGGTGCCGGCGATGCAATATCCGATCGCATTGACCTGCTTGACCTTGCAGATCTTCTTGACCTCTTCGATCGCGGTCAGGAATCCGTCCTGAATATAGTCCTCCATCCCCGTGTCCGCATAGCTTTCATCCGGGTTGATCCAACTGACGACGAACAGGGTATAGCCTTGCTCGGTCACCCATTTGATCAGGCTGTTCTGCGCCTTCAGGTCGAGAATGTAGAACTTGTTGATCCAGGGCGGGAACAGAACGATCGGCGTTTCATGTACCGTTTCGGTCGCGGGCTTGTACTGGATCAGTTCCATCATGCGGTTGCGGAAAACCACGTCACCCGGCGACGTCGCCAGATTGCCACCCACTTCGAACGCGTTTTCGTCCGCCAGTTTCACCACCAGTTCACCATCGTTGGCTTCAAGGTCCGTGACAAGGTTCTCAAGCCCCTTGATCAACGACTGGCCTTCGGTTTCGACGGCCTTTTGCAGCGCGTCCGGGTTTGTCGCCAGAAAGTTCGTGGGCGCCATCATATCTACAATCTGCTGCGAGAAATACTGCAGGCGTTGCCTGTCTTTTGAATCCATATCCTCGACCGAGGCGACGGCCTGGGCGATGGCTTCGGAATTGGTTTGGTATTGCTGGCGGATCAGGCGGAAATAGGGATTGGTTTCCCAAAGGGGGTTGGAAAACCGTTTGTCATCAGGTTTGGACTCTTCGTCTTCGACCTCACCTTTGGTCAACGCCTGTTGCGCTTCGGCAAAATTCAGTACCGATTTCCCCCAGTATTCTATCTGCTGCTCTAGTAGTTTGGCGGGGTTTTGCCACGCTTCAGTCCAATAGGCCGATGCTGCCCTTGCAAAAAGTTCCTGATTCGGGCCGTCCAAAGCAGGGGTATGCGGCGTTTTCACCGCCATGACGTCGATCAACCGTTTGGAGAGTTCCTCGACCTTTTCCATGTTTTCTTTAAGGCGTTCAATGTTTTCTTCAGTCAATTCTGGCACCTGGTCTTCACTTGTTGTCATTTTAACAATTCCCCCCTAACCTCGCTGCTATGCAGAATAACGTCGTGTGTCTCGGGGGGCAAAGCGGCGAATAGTCCGAATATTAAAGGCTGACACGCAGGAGGCCCCTTTTTCATGCGCTACATGATGACTTACGACTTGATGGAAACGATGCGCAACACCAACCAATGGATGGGCGCAACTGCCAGCGCCATTGCATCTTATCCTATGTTCTCCATGGTGCCCAACCCCGCATTTAGCATGATGGCTGCCTGGGGTGAGGTGACCGAGCGGACATTCCAACGCATGGTCGTCAAACCCGATTGGGGCATTCGCACATTCACCTGCGAAGACGGCAAGGATCACCTGGTCGACGTCACCACAGTCGTTGAACGCCCCTTTGGTGACCTGGTCCATTTCCGGGTGAACGGTCGCGAAGAACAGCCCCGCAAGGTTCTGCTGGTTGCGCCGATGTCGGGCCACTATGCAACGCTGCTGCGGTCGACCGTGAAAAGCCTGCTGGTCAACTGCGAGGTTTACATAACCGACTGGCATAACGCGCGCGACATCCCCGTGTCCGAAGGCAAGTTCGATGTTGAGGATTATACTCTCTACCTTGTCGATTTTATGAAAGAGCTTGGCCCGGACACCCATGTTGTGGCCGTCTGCCAACCGGTTCCGCTGACATTGGCCGCGACCGCCTATCTGGCCGAGTTGGAGCCCAAGGCGCAGCCCAGCACCCTGACCCTGGTCGGTGGCCCGGTCGATCCTGACGCCACCCCGACAGACGTGACCGACTTTGGCCGCCGTGTCACCATGGGCCAGTTAGAAGAAACCATGATCCAGCGCGTTGGCTTTAAATACAAGGGAGTTGGCCGCATGGTCTATCCCGGCCTTCTGCAACTGGCGTCGTTCATGTCGATGAATGCGGATCGCCACTCCAAGGCGTTCTCGGACCAGATCCAGCGCGTGATGCGCGACGAGGCCTCGGATCACGATGCCCATAACAGGTTCTACGACGAATATCTGGCCGTCATGGATATGACCGCCGAGTTTTACCTGTCTACGGTCGAGCGTATCTTCAAGAACCGTGAGATCGCGAAGAATGAATTTGTGGTTGCCGGCCACAAGGTCGATATCGGCAAGATTACCGATGTCGCTGTCAAAACGGTCGAAGGCGCCAATGATGACATCTCGGCCCCGGGCCAGTGCATCGCGGCACTGGACTTGTGCACCGGTTTGCCGGATTCGAAAAAGGCCAGCCATGTTGAACCCGGCGCCGGTCACTATGGCATCTTTGCCGGGCGCAGCTGGCGCGACAATATCCGACCGCTGGTGATCGACTTCATGAACGTCAATTCGCGCAAGTCGTCGCGCCGCGCCGCCAACCGCAACAAGGTGGCCTGACCTCCATGCGCAAGAGAACGGCAGAGGAAATGCCCTTCTCCTGCATTTGCGGCACCCTGAGCGGGCATATCACGGCTGCCGGTGTTAAAGCTGGCACCCACGTCGTTTGCTACTGCCACGACTGCCGCGCGGCTCAGCTGTATTTCGGACAACCCGATCCAGCCCCAGGCCCCGTAAATGTCTTGCAAATGAACCCGGAAGACATCCGCATCGACAGTGGGGCGGAACATCTTGCGCTGATGCAGCTTAGCCCCAGGGGGATGCTGCGATGGTACGCGGATTGCTGCAACGCACCGATAGCGACGACGTCACGTACCGCAAAATTCCCCTTCGCCGGATTCATCGTCAAACGTATCCCTGATCCCGGCGCGCTTGGCCCGATCACCACTCTTGGCTTTGTTCCGCAGCCGGACGGCAAACAATCACACGAAAAACTGCGCTACGCGGTGTTTGGACTGCTGACACGCCTGACGAAATCATGGGTGTCTGGCAGTTGGAGAAACACGCCGTTCTTCAACATCGACAAGGGTGAACCCGTGGCGACGCCAACGATCCTCAGCAAGGTTGAACGCGCGAAGTTTTACACATAGGCCGCCCGCGCGGGCGCTCTCAACCATTGGGCCAGCGAGTCATTCACAACATGGGGCGCTTCCAGCGTCGGCAGATGTCCAGCCCCCTCGACGACTTTCAGCTCAGCACCGGGGATCAGGTTCGCCATGAATGCGTGTTTTCGCTGCGGTGTCAGCGTGTCATGCGCGCCGCACAATACCAGTGTCGGCACCGTGATGCGTCGCAGTTCGCCCTGCTGATCCGGGCGCCGTTGCAAGGCACGTATCTGACGTTCGAACACCGCAGGCCCCAGATCCAGCGCCATTTCAATCAGACCGTTCAGAATGGGAATGCGCATTGGCCCGGGGGCCAGCGTATCTGACCCGATGATCCGCCGCATCACGTCCTCGAGCCGCCCCGCCTTAGCCCCGACGAGAAGTTCCTCGCGCGCGGCTGCCAGTTGAGGTGTATCGGCCTGAGCATCCACCGCCATCAGGCACAGGCGCGACACCCGGTCCGGCGCGCGGCGAATAAGCTCAAGTGCCACCACACCACCCATTCCCAGCCCGCCCAGCGCAAAGCGATGCGGCAACTGATCCAGCAGGGTCGAGGCGATCTCTTCTATCCGCTCCCCCAGTGAAACCGGCGCAACCATCACCGCGCGCTGACGCGACAGACTATTGATCTGATGTTCAAAAATCCGTGCGTCGCACATCATTTCGGGCAATAAAACCAGCGGCTCGATCACGCGGGGCCTCGTAATATTCGACCTTTTCGGCCTGTACTCATTGCTAACAGGATGAGACGTTTTGTTGCTTCGGGCAAGTTAAACTTCAGGGGTAATTAATGCCCCGGAACGTTGGAAAATCCGCGTATCTCCGAGAACGCGTCCGCAGATCCTCGTCCGGCTCGGCCCCCGGACGCAGCAAACAGCCGCGCGGCACGATATAGCTGTCGATGCGTTGCAGGGGGTTGGGCCTCCAAACCAGATTGAACGCGCAGAGCTTGGGGAAGAACCAGATTTCAGAATAGTCCAGATGGTCGTGCAACCACCACGCCAGATCCCGCCAATCCCGCCCGGCCTCAAACTGATCAGCGAACCACGGAATGACGATCGAGGCGCCGGCAATCCGGGCGTCGCCCTCCCCCCGATCCCAGATGTGACATTCCAGAGGGTTGTCGTTTCGGGCGCAATTCAGACGGTTCTCATTCCCAAACCGGTTCAGCGAAGGCGAGCGATACCCGGACCGGACCGCAACGCGTCCAAAGGTTTCCTCAAGCGGGTCCAGCAGTGTCTGGCAAAACGCGCGACCGGTTTCGATGGCCAGATCGGGGTTGTCGGGAAGGTTCTGTTTTTCATGGAAATTCCCGATCTCGGAATACAGGAAATCCCGCATGAAGAAATGCCGGGACAGGCGCACGCGACCGAGCGTTTCAAGGCTCCACATGCTGCCCGGCTTGCGCATCGCTACTCCACACCTATGCCTTTGAGCCAGTCCAGAATGCCCGCCACAGTTGCTTCTGTCTGTCCCGGTGACATCAACCGCCCGGCAATCACATGCGACGAGGGATCGTCCCCCGGCCCCATCGTCACGACATTGACCGTTGAGGGTCCGCCCCAGCTTTCAGCCACCTTGTGCGTCCGATCCGGCTGCACGACCTGATCGTCATCCGAGAACCAGAACAACGCTGGCACCTGTGCGCCGGAAAAGTCCAGCGCATAAACGGTTTCAACCAACACGGTCATCGGCACCACGGCCTCCCATGGGTAGACCGACGTCCAATAGGTGTTCTTCTCGGGATCCGGGCTGGAAACATCGCGCTCCGCTCCCATAACTAACGGCAACCAGGAACGCGCCCAGGGCAAACCGGGAAGCCACGCGCCGGGTGTGTTCACTCCGAAATTTGGCGAGACAAAAATCATTGCCGCAACGTCCTGGCTGAGCTCTGAATCCAAGGCGGCGGCTGCAGTCAGCGTGCCACCGGTCGAGGTGGACATGACAACGACCTTGTCCCCTACGGCCCGCGCCGCGGCCAGCCCTTCAGCCATGTCCTGCATCCAACCTGACGCCGTTGCCCCGGCCATCGCAGCACCATCACGCCCGTGACCCTGCAACCTAGTGTAAACCAGATTGGCCCCCAGAGCGTCAGCCACCAAGTCAGGCACGGGCCGAATTTCCTCGGACGATGCCGAAAAGCCGTGCACATAAAGGACCGAGATCGGCGTACGTTGTTCTTTGAAACCGTCCTGCCAAACCACCCGTTTCTCAACACCCGGAACGATGTCGTCAAAACCGGACTCGGTGCTTTCGAAATAGACCTGAACCCCCTCCCCGAATTTGCGCGGATCAAAGCGCGGGTGCAGGTCAACCTCCTCGCGCGGCCCGAACCAGTAGATCAACCCGCCGAGGACAAGCAGCCCCACCAGAAGACGGCCAAGTATCCATCCAAAACGCTGCATCAGGCGCTCCCCATCACCTCAAGCACCGCGTTTTCGATCAACCCAAGACAAGGGCCGTCTGAAAAGCGATGGTCGGCATCCTTAACCAGCAACAGACGCATGTCTTCCCCGCTGGCGTGGTCCAGCAAGCGCACAGCCGTTTCGGTGGTTACTGCTGTATCTGCCGTGCCCTGTAGGAACCGGACCGGGAATGGCAGCTCCAGCGCGTCTCGCAAAACCAGCTGCTGCCGACCGTCCTCGATCATCCGCTTGGTGATGATGTAGGGCTCCATATAGTCCGAGGGCAGTTCCACATGACCGACGGTGTCCAGAGCCGCCTTTTGCGCGTCACTGAACGACGCCCAATAGCCATCTTCGGTAAAGTCCGGCGCGGCTGCAATAGTCACCATCCCCGCAATCCGCGCGGGCATCGCCTTGGCCAGCAACAGCGCCTGCCACCCGCCCATCGAGGATCCGACTGGAATCAGCGGTCCCTTAGTCAGTTCTGAAACGGCCGCCACCGTGTCCTGATGCCAGTCACCGATACTACCTTCTTCAAACGTCCCTGAGCTTTCGCCATGACCGGAATAATCGAAGCGCAAGAACGCTTGTCCCCGAGCCTGCGCCCAAGCCTCAAGATGTACGGCCTTGGTGCCTTCCATATCCGACTTGAGACCACCCAGGAAAATGATGGTCGGACCAGTGCCTTCGCTCTTGTGATAGGCCAATCGCCGTCCCTGCGATGTTTTCAGAAAATCCGTGGCTGCCATAAATCCCTCTTCCTCTTTAAGTGACATCATGCACGGCAGCCCAGTGGTCGCAATTCCCGAATTCAGCTGTCCCGCTACGTTAGTGCCCGGCCCTTCCGCTCTTGACAGGTTATGCTGCACCTGCCAAATCAGCCCGACACACATAACCCGCAACCGGGCGTTCAGTGGGCGCCAAACCGACGAGGAGAGCCGATATGGCCCTGGATTCAAAATCCGTCTCTCTGACTTTTCCCGATGGCAATGCACGTTCCTTTGACGCAGGCGTCACGCCAGCGCAGGTGGCTGCCGATATCTCAACCTCGCTGGCGAAAAAAGCAATCTCAGCCACGGTGAATGGCCAGCACTGGGACCTGCAGTGGCCCATCGAAGCCGATGCCGACATCGCCATCCACACCATGAAGGATGAAGAGCAGGCCAATGAGCTGATCCGCCACGATCTCGCCCATGTCATGGCCCGTGCGGTTCAGGAAATCTGGCCCGCAACCAAGGTCACCATTGGCCCGGTCATCGAGAACGGCTGGTACTATGACTTTGACCGCGAGGAACCGTTCACGCCCGAGGATCTCGGCCTCATCGAGAAAAAGATGAAAGAGATCATCAACAAGCGTGACCCAGTCACCACCGAGGTTTGGGATCGTCAGCGCGCGATCGAGTTCTACACGGCCAATAACGAGCCCTATAAGGTCGAGTTGATCGAGTCCATTCCGGGTGACGAGCCGCTTCGCATGTACTGGCATGGCCACTGGCAAGACCTGTGCCGTGGTCCGCACCTGCAGCACACCGGCCAATTGCCTGGCGACGCTTTCAAGTTGATGTCCATCGCTGGCGCCTATTGGCGTGGCGACAGCGACCGCGCGATGCTGCAGCGTATCTATGGGGTGGCTTTTACCGGTAAGGAAAAGCTGAAAGCCCACCTTCATATGTTGGAAGAGGCCGCAAAGCGCGACCACCGCAAGCTGGGTCGCGAGATGAACCTTTTCCACATGCAGGAAGAGGCCCCCGGCCAGATCTTCTGGCATCCGAACGGCTGGAGAATTTACACTACGCTGCAGGACTACATGCGGAGGATGCAGGAGCGCGACGGCTATGTCGAGGTGAACACTCCGCAGGTCGTTGACCGCAAGCTGTGGGAAGCATCGGGCCACTGGGACAAGTACCAGGAAAACATGTTCATCGTCGAAGTCGATGAGGAACACGCCCGAGAAAAGGCGATCAACGCGCTGAAGCCGATGAATTGTCCCTGCCACGTGCAGGTGTTCAATCAGGGTCTGAAATCCTATCGCGACCTGCCTTTGCGTATGGCCGAGTTCGGATCCTGCGCGCGGTACGAACCGTCGGGGGCGCTGCATGGAATCATGCGGGTACGCGGGTTCACGCAGGATGATGGTCACATCTTCTGTGCCGAGGATCAGATCGAATCCGAGACCGCCAAGTTCATCGCTTTTCTGTCCAAGGTCTATGCCGATCTGGGCTTCCACGACTGGACGATCAAACTGTCCACCCGCCCGGAAAAGCGGATCGGATCGGATGAAAGCTGGGATCTGGTTGAAAAGGCGCTGGGTGATGCCTGTAAGGCAGCCGGTTATGACTATGAGGTCCTTGAAGGCGAAGGCGCGTTCTACGGACCCAAGCTGGAATTCACTCTGACCGACGCGATCGGTCGGACGTGGCAGTGCGGAACCTTGCAGGTCGACCCCAACCTGCCCGAGCGTCTGGACGCCAGCTTTATCGGTGCAGATGGTGCCAAGCACCGTCCGTTTATGCTGCACCGGGCAACGCTGGGTTCTTTCGAACGCTTTATCGGCATCCTGATTGAAGAACACGCCGGTAAATTGCCTTTTTGGCTGGCCCCGCGTCAGGTCGTTGTGGCCTCGATCACCTCAGAGGCCGATGATTATGTGCTGGAAGTGGTCGAAACACTTAAGGCCGCCGGCGTGCGCGCCGAGGCGGATATCCGCAACGAAAAGATCAACTACAAGGTCCGCGAGCACTCGGTCGGCAAAGTGCCGGTCATTCTGGCCGTTGGCCACCGTGAAGTTGAGGAGCGCACCGTCAGTGTCCGCCGTTTGGGCGAAAAACAGACGCAGGTTCAACCGCTTGACGTTGTAACAAATGAGCTTTCCCAGGCGGCAACCCCGCCCGACCTGCTGTAACATTCGGCATCAAATTGCCGGAAATCCGGCCCCGGGTTTGGGGCCGGATTGAAACATTTATCATTTTTCATTTCAAAAACAGTTTGTTAACCTTCAAGGGGGCATGTCATGTCCTGACGGGGTTGTGAGACACGGGCTCGTGAATTCAACTGCAGCCTCGCAAGCACTACCTTTGTCATTGTCACAAGCAGACATACGCAGTCATCAAAAGGGATTTCCGAGATGTCGAACACCGCAAAAACACTGGTTATCGCAAGCGCAGTCGCAGCCGCCGTTTCGGGCGCAGCAACCACTGCCACCGCACAAGCCAAAGAGAAATGCTATGGCGTATCGCTGGCCGGTCAAAACGACTGCGCAGCTGGCCCCGGCACCACCTGCGCGGGCACCTCGACCGTGGATTATCAGGGCAACGCCTGGACTCTGGTCGACGCGGGCACCTGCGCCGATATCGAACTGCCGGACAACCGCAAGGGTTCGCTGGAACCGCTGGACCGCGACCTGCCGGCATAAGCCTAGGCTTTCAAGAACCGAAGGGGCGGGCCATATCGCCCGCCTCTTTTTCGTGATTGGAGAGCGTGCACATGTTGGACAATTCGACCAGACCAAACAAGCTGCCGGCCGCACCGGGCGTTGGCTATAAACCCCAGCACTTTGCGCAGATTCTCGATCACGCAAATCCCGTCGCCTGGCTTGAGATTCATGCCGAAAACTACATGGGCGATGGCGGTCGCCCAATTGCGCAGCTGCGGCACCTTTCAGAGCAGTTCCCAATTTCCGTCCATGGCGTCGGCCTGTCAATCGGCGGCGAAGGACCTTTGGACCCTGACCATCTTGCGCGCCTGAAACACCTTGTCGGCTGGCTGAACCCCGCCAGTTTTTCCGAGCATTTGGCCTGGTCCACCCATGACAACCATTTCCTGAATGACCTGCTGCCCCTGCCCTATACCGATGAAACACTGGAGCGCGTTTGCGACCATATCAATCAAGTGCAGGAAACCGTGGGGCGGCAGATGCTGCTGGAAAACCCCTCCAGCTATCTGGCGTTTGAGGAAAGCACATGGTCCGAGCCGGACTTTCTGCGCGAGATTGCGCGTCGCACGGGCTGCGGTCTATTGCTTGATGTGAACAACGTCTTTGTCTCGGCCACCAATCTGGATTTCTCACCGCAAGGCTATATCGAAGCCTATCCGCTGGACAAGGTTGGCGAGATTCACCTTGGCGGGCATGATGAGGATGAAGACGACCACGGCCACCCGCTGCTGATCGACAGCCACGGGCGCGAAGTAGTCGATCCGGTCTGGGCCTTGCTGGATTACGTACTGGAACGCTCGGGCCCGAAACCGGTGCTGATCGAATGGGACACGGACGTCCCCGACTGGCCCGTTCTGCGGGCCGAGGCAGACCGCGCGCAGGCGGCTTTGGACCGCATCCCGGCATGAGTGTTTCGCAAACAACCTTCCATACCGCGCTGCTGGACCCGTCGGCAGCCATACCCGAAGGGCTGCTGGACGCTGCCGCTCAACCCGCCGGACGCCGGTTCAGCGTCTACCGGAACAACGTGGCTGTGTCCCTGACAGAGGCGATGCATCAGGCCTTTCCGGTGATCACCAAGCTTTTGGGAACACAGAACATGGATGGTCTGTCGGGAATATTCCTGCGAAAACATCCCCCCTCTTCGCCCCTGATGATGTTCTATGGCGAGGCGTTTCCGGATTTCCTCACCGGAATGGAACAGCTTTCGCATCTGGGCTATCTGCCCGACGTGGCGCGGTTGGAACTGGCCTTGCGACGATCCTACCATGCGGCGGACAGCACACCCGTCCCGGAAGATGCGCTGGCAGTGCCGCCGGAAGATATCATGCGGGCACGGCTGGGGTTTGCCCCGTCGATGCAGGTTCTGAACTCGCACTGGCCGGTCTTCTCGATCTGGCGCTTCAATACTGAAGAAGCCGCGCCCAAACCCGAACCCGGCCCCGAGTCTGTTCTGATCACCCGGCTCGACTATGATCCGGCTCCTCAGCTGCTGCCGGCGGGCGGCGCATATTGGATTGCAGGACTTCAGGCCGGGCAAACAATTGGCGACGCGTTTGAAGAAACGGCGGCCAAATTCCCCGATTTTGACCTTGGGGCCACTCTGGCGCTGCTTTTGCAGGGCGGCGCAATAACCTCTGTGACTATCGAAAGGCTGGCAACATGACTGCCCTGATCTCATTGCATAACAACACCCTGGGACGGTTGGAAATGACCGCCGGCTGGTTGACACCAACCCTGGCCCGGCTGGTCTTTGCAGCAACTTTGCTGGTGTACTACTGGAATTCGGCGAAAACCAAATTGGGCAGCGGCTTCTTTGGCTTCCTGTCCCCGTCGGACGGTGCCTACGTACAGATCTTCCCCAAGGCGATGGAAGCCGTCGGCTATGACAGCTCGCAACTGGGTGTCTTCCACTGGGCAATCGCTGTTGCTGGCACATGGGCCGAATTCCTGCTGCCCGCGCTGATCGTGATTGGCCTGTTGTCGCGGTTCGCAGCCCTGGGCATGATCGTGTTTGTCTGGGTTCAGACCATTGTGGACGTCAACGGGCATGGCACCGAACTGGGCAGCTACTTTACCAACGCCGTGAGCTTGCTGGACGATCGGACACTGTGGACTTTCGTACTGCTGGTGATCGTGATCAACGGCGCAGGCCCACTGTCGCTAGACCGCGTTCTGCGCATCAAGTGACTTAGAAATGTGCCTTGGGCTCGTCCGGTTTACCTGCGGCCAGCCCAAGGAAGCCCGCCACGGCCGCAAACGCCACCGGAAACATGGTGAACACGTTGAAACCAAAGGCGTAATACATCCCCGTTGCCGAAACCAACAACAACACGCCTCCGACCAAGGCTCGTGCATGAGCCATCGCACCACCTGCGATGGCCAGAAGAGGCGCCAAGATCGACACAGCCTGAATAAGCCCCGGGTTTTCCGACTGCTCCAGTAGCCCGTCGATCTCTCCAATATGCTCGATCAGTTCGATACGGCCATAGCCAAAAAAGCCCACAATCATACCGATCAGACCGGCAATGACGCCCAAAATCATAGCTGCGTTGCGCATTCAAAACCCTCTAACTTGCGTCAATTCACATAGTTACCCGGTCACGCAACGCCAAGCCCTGCCTTCGTTTCAGCCGTCCAACCCAGATACAACGTACCGTTCTGCTCGACCAGGGGACGCTTCATCAGAGTCGGGTGATCCGTCAGCAGGTCCAGCGGAGGCCGCGCGCGATCCGCATCACCCAATCCCCGCCAGGTTGTGGAGCGGGTGTTGAGCAAAGCCTCGCCGAAGGCGTCAAAAGCCCGCGCAAGCACCGAATCCGGTACACCGTCGACCCGAACGTCAACAAACTGAGCATCCGGTAATGATTTCAAAGCCTTGCGGCACGTATCACAAGTCTTCAGGCCAAAGAGGCGCATCTGCGGGGGTCTCCTGTATCTGGTTCAATTTTCAGCAATTTCGCCGGATCGTTTCGGTAATTCTTGATTTTTTACTTCACCGTGCAATGTTGAAAAAGGCGAAACACGCAATTCGGGCTGTATCGTGTGGGCGATACGGTGACGTGTTGCGGCGGCGTCAACCACTACCCCCACCAATTTTGTGGGACAACGTGAAAGTAGAAGGAGACACGGGAAATGCCAACTGGCACCGTGAAATGGTTTAATACCACGAAAGGCTATGGGTTTATTGCCCCCGATGAAGGCGGCAAGGACGTATTTGTTCATATCTCGGCCGTTGAACGGTCCGGCCTGACCGGACTCGCTGACAATCAGAAAGTCTCGTATGAGTTGGAAGACGGACGTGACGGCCGCCAAATGGCAGCTGATTTGAAGCCACTGTAAAACAACCGCGTTCTGCGGGTTATCAAAACAGGCCAACGGCCAATTACCGGCCGTTGACCATTTTTCAAAGGTTAGAGAACCTTACCCTCGCGCCGGATCGACTTTGGCATGAGTGTTTCAGTATTGTCTCATTGCCACGATGCAGGATATTCCGGTGGCATAGGCGGCCAACATGGTCCCGTCACCGGATTTGCTGGCCGGACCTCCATTAATTGTTCAGGTCGGTGAATGCCGGTCGCCGCGCGTTCCGAACCGCACTGACGTTCAAGCTTTTCGTGCATACGGTCGGCTGGCTCGCAAATCACCTCGGCAATCGAAGACTTGGCCTGTGCTTCGGGTGTCAGCACAAGGCACAGGCAAATAGCTCGGATTTCGACAGAAACCGTCATGAATTGAACCATACAGCTTCATGACACCCTGTATAAAAAAGCGATACGCGTGATTAGCCTTCGCGGATGACAGCTTCGAACTCACGCCATTCCCGTGCAGTCATGCCCGAGTTTTCTTGCGTGACCGTCTCCCCCGCCAGCATTCTGCGCAGGCTGTCGACCATCTGCGCCGACAGGTTCACCGCACCCAGGCGGTAATCCTCGAACGCTCTGTAGGCGAAGGGCACCCAGTCAGCGACAATCTTGCACATGGTCTCGGCATAGACCCGGATTTCGTATTGAGCATGCGGGTCAGCACGCAAGCGCAGGAAATGGAACAGGTTGTGCAGATCGACCTTCCAGTACCACTGTGTATAGATATTTGCGGGCAAATTCATCCGCGCCAGTTCGCGGGCCAGCCCCTGCTGACCATCCTGGCTAATCATCGCCTCATAGTTGTCGTAGCACCGTGCGCTGTCGGCCTTGAGCATTTCCAGAACACGCACGGCCTCTTCCCCCTGCAGCGCATCGCCTCGGCCCTGATTGTTCACCTCGGACTGCGCCGCGACATGATCGGGCGCTGGGATGTAGAACTCACGGTCGAGAATCGAATAGCGCGCGGAGTATTCATTCACGTTTGCCGTGCGGTGACGAATCCATTGCCGGGCCACGAAGACGGGTAGTTTGACGTGCAGTTTGATCTCGCACATCTCGAACGGGGTCGAGTGCCAGTGGCGCATCAAATAGCGGATCAGGCCCTCATCATTCTGAACCGATTTGGTGCCTTTACCATAGGACACCCGCGCCGCCTGACAGATCGCCGCGTCGTCGCCCATATAGTCGATCACGCGTACAAAACCATGGTCCAGCACCTGATGCGCGGTATAAAGATGCTCTTCCATTCCCGCAGCCACAACGCGGCGTGTTTGATGCGATTGCGCCCGTTGCGCTTCGATCTCGGCCAGTTGGTCAGAGGACAGCGGCATGAAATTTCCTTTCCAGCAATGAGTCGCCCGCCACTATATCTCGGCAATTCCTCGACCGGAACCGCGATATGTGCGGTCATTTCTGCAAAATCCAAAATGTGTCCTTGCTGCCCCTCGACACGCAAAGCCTGCGCGCTAAGCTGCTGCACATCACCTGAACAGAAAGGAAGCCGCAGATGGGGCTGACATATCTTCACACCATGGTCCGCGTGAAGGATCTGGAAAAGTCGATGGCGTTTTATGAACTGCTGGGCCTGAAGGAAACCCGCCGTTATGACAGCGAGGCCGGACGGTTTTCGCTGATCTTCATGGCGCCTCCGGGGCAAGAGGATCGGCCTATCGAACTGACTTATAACTGGGATGGCGACGACGCTCTGCCCAGCGACAGCCGCCATTTCGGACACTTGGCCTATGGTGTCGATAACATCTACGAAGTCTGTCAGCACCTGCAGGACAGTGGCGTCGTGATCAATCGCCCGCCGCGCGATGGACGTATGGCGTTTGTGCGGTCACCCGACAACATTTCCGTCGAACTTCTGCAGAACGGCGACGCGCTGGAACCCGCGGAACCCTGGGCCAGCATGGAAAGCACCGGCCACTGGTGATCCGCTGGCTGACAGCACTGGGGCTAGCCGTTCTGGCCAGCCCGCTTCGGGCCGAAACCTGCCGTCTGGCCCTGGCTTTGGCCATGGACATCTCCACCTCGGTAGACGCAAACGAAGACGCCCTGCAGCGGCAGGGCCTGGCCGCCGCGCTTGTCGCGCCCGAGGTTACCGAGGCGTTCTTTTCCTCGCCTATGCCGGTTGCGCTGGCCGTGTATGAATGGAGCGGTCGATCCACGCAGCGCGTCATTCTGAACTGGACGATGATCAACACGCAGGTCGACCTTTTAGCCGCGGCGGCGACCGTGCAGCAATCGGTCCGCTCGGATAGTGGCTCGGCCACGGCGATGGGGTATGCGCTGGCCTTCGGTGCAACTCTGATGCAGCAGGCCCCGCCCTGTTTGTTTCAGACCATCGATCTGTCGGGTGACGGGTCGAACAATGATGGCTACGGCCCGGACTCGGCCTATCGGCACTTTCCCTTTCAGAACACGGTGGTCAACGGGTTGGTTATCAATGCCGCCGATTTCGAGGGCGAGCTGTACCTGATCCCATTTTTTGAAAACAACGTCTTGCACGGACCCGGCGCATTTCTGGAAATTGCGCAGGGGTTCGAGGATTTCGAACGCGCGATGCGGCGCAAACTGGAGCGGGAACTGAAGGGGCTGCAAATCGGCGCTTTAAAGAACCCCGCGAAAAGGATGCGGGGACAGGCCCTGTCCAACGCAAATCCCATCCCGCGCCCCTGATCAGTAAATGTACCGGATCTGGTCGGTCCAATACCGCTCGACCCGACGCAGAGACGTGGTGATGTCGTCGATCCCTTCCAGCCCCAGCACGCCACGGGTCTGCAACCCTTCGGCATGGCGCGAAAACAGCTTGCACACGATATCGCGGATTTCCCGCCCTCGCGGGGTCAATCGAACCCGGACCGAGCGCCTGTCGATCTCGCAGCGCTGGTGGTGCATATAGCCCATTTCGACCAGCTTCTTGAGGTTGTAGCTGACATTGCTGCCTTGATAATAACCACGGCTTTTAAGTTCGCCTGCCGTCACCTCATGGTCACCGATATTGAATAGCAATAAAGCCTGAACGGCGTTGATCTCCAACACCCCGACACGCTCGAACTCATCCTTGATGACGTCCAGCAGCAGGCGGTGCAGACGCTCGACCAAAGCGAGCGCCTCGAGATAGCTGGTCATAAACCCCTTGGTTTCCGGCGCGGAGACCTGCATTTCCATACTCATCCGATCCTCCGATTCACTCGCGCTGTTTCAGGCAGCATGAATCGAAATCCCGAAAAATCGGTTAAGCCGGGTTTTCTTTATTTTTGAAAGGTCTGCGCGATATCCGCGATGAGGTCGGCAAAAACACCGGGCGGTTGAACCTGACCCGTGACCCACTGATAGAGGTCCTGATCGTTTTCATGCAGCATGGCATCGTACAGGTCCAGACCAGCAGTATCCATCTTATCCAGATTGCGTTCGGCATAGGCTGAAAGGATCAGGTCCATCTCCTTGATACCGCGCCGCATTGAGCGCATCTGCATACGCTTGATCCGGACTTCGCGCGTTTCGGTCACTGGGCCGGCTCCAACATCAACCGCAGTCGCTTTTCCAGCCGCGCGGCACGCTCAGCGCTGGCGCGCATCTCGCCACGGATGGCGCGCAGTTCTGCCACTGCGTCCACCAGTTCCAGATCGCCCTCGGCCTCTTCGACCGGGGCTTCCATACCCTCACCCTCGCCAGTCAGCAGCCACATGATCGAGACGTTGATCATACCAGCCATCATCGACAAACGGTTGGCGCGCGGTTCGGACAGATCGTTTTCCCAGGCCGCGATCGTTGCCTTCTTGACCCCCAGGCGCCGCGCCAGCTGGGACTGTGTCATCCCTGCGGCCTCACGCGCGCCCGCCAGCCTGTCCCCGAAAGTCGCTGCATCTGCTCCATACCAGTCAGTTTCGTCGCTCATCGGGGTCTCCTAATTCATTATTCATACGGCTTGATCGTCATTCGGGCGCACCCTATGACAGACAGGTTGAACATACAAACCGAGGTCGACCATGAGTTTCCTGTCTGCGACACTGTCACGCGTAAAACCCTCTCCGACCATTGCAATGACAGCAAAAGCGGCTGAGCTGAAAGCCGCCGGTCGCGACGTGATCGGCCTGAGCGCGGGCGAGCCGGATTTTGACACTCCGCAGAACATAAAGGACGCGGCAGTGGCGGCGATCGCAGCGGGTAAGACCAAATACACCGCGCCAGACGGCATCCCCGAGCTGAAACAAGCCGCCTGTGCCAAGATGAAACGCGACCATGGGTTGGATTACACGCCTGCGCAGATCTCGGTTGGGACCGGAGGCAAGCAGACCCTGTACAACGCCCTAATGGCGACAATGAATGACGGCGATGAGGTCATTATCCCCGCACCCTATTGGGTCAGTTATCCGGATATGGTGCTGTTGGCCGGGGGAACTCCGGTCATAGTCGAAACGACCTTGGAAAACAGCTTTAAGCTGACTGCCGAACAGCTTGAGGCCGCAATCACGCCCAAGACAAAATGGTTCATCTTCAACTCGCCGTCCAACCCGACCGGCGCGGGGTACAGCAGTGACGAGTTGAAGGCGCTGACCGACGTACTAATGCGCCATCCGCATGTCTGGATTATGTCCGACGACATGTACGAGCACCTGGCCTACGACGGGTTCGAATTCTGCACCCCGTCCGAAGTCGAGCCCGGCCTCTATGACCGCACGCTGACCTGCAACGGGGTCTCGAAAGCCTATGCCATGACCGGGTGGAGAATTGGGTATGCCGCCGGTCCGGTTGAGATCATTGCCGCGATGCGCAAGATCCAGTCACAGTCCACATCGAACCCCTGCTCGGTCAGCCAATGGGCGGCGGTCGAGGCGCTGAATGGTACGCAGGCTTTTCTGGCCCCGAACAACGAGACCTTCAAACGTCGCCGCGATTTGGTCGTACGGATGTTGAACGAAATCGACGGCATCACCTGCCCCACCCCCGAAGGCGCTTTCTATGTCTACCCATCGATCGCCGGGCTGATCGGTAAGACCACACCGGCGGGCACGGTGATCGACTCGGATGAGGCCTTCGCTACCGCCCTGCTGGAGGAGGCAGACGTGGCCGTCGTGTTCGGCGCGGCCTTCGGTTTGTCACCGAACTTCCGCGTCAGCTATGCAACCTCGGACGAGGCCCTGTCTGAAGCCTGTACCCGCATCCAGCGCTTCTGCGCGTCCCTGACCTGAGCCGGAGGCCCCGATGACCGCAGAACTGCCAGAATACTATTTCCGAATCCGTGAAAACGGCGCGGTTGTTTTCAGGATCGACACTGAAAATCGCCAGCGGCGGATCGAGATGGATCAGATCGCGGTCATCAACATCCGCAACGGCGAGGTGAAACCGCAAGGCCAGCGCACCCTGACCGAAGCCGATCAGGCCGAAATCGCGCGCTGGATGGAGGAACGCAAAGCCCTGCTGGCGCAGCGCGATATCGACGACATTCATCGCGCGGTCGACTACATGAACCTGACGACGCAATGGGCGCAGTCCAAGGCAACCGGTGACCAACTTGAAGACGTCACCGACCGGTTGTTGCTGGCTATGCACGATCTGCGCACGGTACTGGTGCGTAAAAAGGCGGATCGGCTGACCAAGGGCTGACCGGGCAACTATTCGGCCGGAACGCCAACTTCACGGACCGAGCGCATCCAGAACCGTGCCATCAGCAGAACGGCGGCGCAGGCAAGGCCCAGAACGAGGCCAAGCCAAATGCCGATCCCGTCCATGCCCCGCACGAAGCCAAAGTAATACGACGCCGGTATCCCCACGACCCAATAGCTGAGCCCGGCCATCACCATCGGTATCTTGGCGTCCTGCAATCCGCGCAACAGGCCCAGCGCAATCACCTGCGCCCCGTCCACCAGCTGGAACAGAGCGGCCATGGCCAGCAGGCCGGTGCCGATGGCCAGGATTTGCGGGCGCTGCGGATCGTCTGATTCCATGAACAATGAAATCAGCGGCTCGGCACAGGTCAGGAACAGGATAACCGTGAATACGGATACCACCAGAGACATGCCCGTCACCGCGATCGCACCCTTTTCTAGATGGGGGCGGTCTTTGCGACCCAAGGCATTGCCTGCGCGGATCGTTGCCGCATTGGATAGCCCCAAATGCACCATAAACGTGGCCGAGGCCAGGTTCAGCGCGATACCATGTGCCGCCAGCGGCACCTGCCCCAGCCAACCCATCATGATGGCCGACATGGCAAACAGACTGACCTCGGCCAGCGTCGTCAGGCCGATAGGTACGCCAAGGCGCAGGACGCTGAAAAAGAACTCCCAATCCGGGCGCCAGAAGCGTTGGAACAGGCTGTGCTCGGGCAGCACGCGTACTGCGTAAATGACGACAAAGACCAGCGACACGATCTGCGTCACGACCGAGGCGATGGCCGCCCCCATCACACCCAATTCGGGCGCGCCCCAATTACCAAAAATCAGGGCATAGTTCGTGACCGCATTTACCACCGCGGCAATGACAGTGATCCACAGCACGATTTGCGTTCGTTCAAGCGCAGCCAGATAGGATTTCAGCACCATCACCAACAGCGCCGGGAACAAGCCCCAACCCGCAACACGCAAGTATTCTGACGCGGTTTCAGCGACTTGCGGGTCTTGCTTCAGGGCGATCAGTATGGGTTGGGACCACCACAAGAGTGGCATCATCAACGTCGCATAAATCAGAGACAACCACAGCCCCATGCGGGTCGATCGGCGAATGCTGGTCTCATCCTCTTCGGCGTCCGCCGTCGCCACCATAGGCATCACAGCCCAGCCAAACCCGGCCCCGAACAGGAACAGCACGAAGTAGTAGCTGCTGGCCAGGGTCACGGCGGCCAGCGCCTCGACCCCGTACCAGCCCAGCATGATTGTGTCGGTCAGGCCGATGGCAAACTGCGCCAGATGTCCGCCGATCAGCGGCAGACCCAGAACAGCAATGGCCCGGAAATGGCCGCGATATGTCATCACCTTGTTCATCCCATCAGCCTTATGCCCGGCCAAAGGCCGGGACAAGAGGTGATAAGGCATATTTCAGGTTGAGACTATCGGCGCGCTACCAGTTGGCCTAACCGGTCACTGCGTTTCCGGGTGCAGGGTATTGCCCAGAATATGCTCGGACCGATGGATCACGTGATGCGCCTGCCCCACGATCAGAGGATCAGGTTGCCCCACAATACCGTCATCCTTGTCCGGGTAGTCCAGCGTCGACAGGAAATGGCGCATACAATTCAGACGAGCGCGTTTCTTGTCGTTCGATTTTACGATAGTCCAGGGCGCATCCGCAGTGTCCGTGTAGAAGAACATCGCCTCTTTCGCCTCGGTGTAATCATCCCATTTGTCGAGGCTGGCCTTGTCGATCGGCGACAGCTTCCACTGTTTCAGCGGATCTGTCTCACGGCTTTTGAACCGGCGCTGTTGCTCGGACTGCGTGACAGAGAACCAGTATTTGTAAAGCTGAATGCCCGACCGGACCAGCATCCGCTCAAGATCCGGTGTCTGACGCATGAACTCAAGGTATTCGTTTGGCGAGCAGAACCCCATGACGCGCTCAACTCCTGCACGGTTGTACCAGGACCGGTCATAGAACACCATTTCGCCAACCGTCGGAAGTTCCTGAACATAGCGCTGATAGTACCACTGGCCCTTTTCTTCCCAGGTCGGCTTGTTCAATGCCACGACGCGCGCCTGACGCGGGTTCAGGTGCTCCATGAACCGTTTGATCGTGCCGCCTTTGCCAGCCGCGTCACGGCCTTCGAACAGCAGCACAAAACGCTGACCGGTTTCCTGCGCCCACAACTGAACTTTCAGCAATTCGGCCTGCAGTTCGGCTTTTTGCGCCTCATAGGATTTGCGCGCCATCTTGCGGCCATAGGGGTATTTGCCACTTTCAAACGCCTGCCGAATTTTCTCGGGGCTGGGCTGAGACGGCGCGGTTTTCGTTGTTGGGGAGATATTGGCGGGGGATTGTGTTTCTTCGATTTTTACAACAGCTTCCATTCAGTTCATCCTTTTTTCACTATCCGCGGACACGGCTAGCAGAAGACGCTGTTTCTCGCTTTGATTGGCGTCAAATTGATGCGCGAAAAACCCATCAATTCGAGGAGAAAGAGGAAGGTTGCAATGAACACAGACATCATCGACCTGAACGGCCAGTCCTTCTTTCTGCGGAGCTGGGGCGAACCCGACTTGCCGCCCCTGCTGATGTTGCACGGCTTTCCTGAATATGGCGGGGCATGGAGCGATCTGGCCCCACATCTGGCCAACCATTTCCACTGCATCGCACCGGACCAGCGCGGCTATGGGCAAAGCTGGTGTCCGGACGGGGTTGGCCATTATGCACTGTCCCGACTGGTCTCGGACATGTCGGCGTTGATTGAACAGTTCGATGCACCGATCTGCATCATGGGGCACGATTGGGGTGCCTCAGTGGCCTATGGGCTGGCCATGTTCCGCCCCGATCTGGTCAGCCGCCTGATCATCGCAAACGGCGTCCACCCGGGGCCGTTTCAACGCGCAATGGCAGCCGGTGGCGCGCAATCAGAGGCGTCGCAATATATCAACGCCCTTCGCGCGCCAGATGCTGCGTCACACCTTTCGGCTGATAGTTTCGCGAGGCTCGAACAGTTCTTTCGCTTCGGCATGGGCGTCGATTGGCTGTCAGAGGAACGTATGCAGGACTATCGCACCGAATGGGCCCGGCCCGGTCGGCTTGAAGCGATGCTGAACTGGTACCGCGCCTCGCCTCTGGTCGTCGCCAAACCCGGAGAACCCCGTACCGATCTGCCCGAGTTATCGCCAGACCGCCTGATGGTCCGTAGTCCGCACCTGCTGATTTGGGGGCCCGACGACAAAGCTCTGCTGCCCGAGGCCACCGCAGGGTTGAAAGAGTTCGTACCCGACCTGACCCGCGTCGAAATCCCAGGCACTGACCACTGGCTGCATCATCAGAAACCGGAGGCTGTCGCACAGGCCGTTCTGGACTGGTTCGCAGATTAACCGCTTAGCTATGCCCCCAATCCTCGGGGTCGTCCGAGTTACTCGGCGACAAGCCCAGAATGTCTCCGTCAGTCGAACAGCCCAATCCCAGAACCGTTCGGTTCGCATAGGCGAAGTACGCACAGACCTGATTTATCTCGAGAATCTCACCGTCATCCCAGCCGGCATCCCGCAGGGCCTGAACATCCGTCTGAACCATTTCCGCCGGAGCTTCGGTAAGCTTGCGTGCATAGTTCATCGCCGCGATCTGCGCCTCATCCAACGGAGCGGCGCTCAGCGTCCCCGCCTCAATCGCGGTGCGGATGGCATGACCCCGATCCGGATCTTTCAACAGCCGTTGCAGACCGCTGAAATGATGCTCAACACAATACCCGCACTGGTTCAACGAACTGACCCAGACCCCCAGTACCTCAAGAAACCACTTGGGAACCTTATTGGCCGAATGATGCAGCACGCTTTTGTACAGCCCCATATGGCCTTCCATCGAATGCGGCCGCAGGGAATGTGCCATCATTATGTTATCGACGTTGTTGCCCGGCCCCGTGACCCGTTCGTAAAGCTTCCGCAGCTTGCCGTTGGCCTGGTCGAACGGAACAGTCTTGATCCAGCTCATACGGTTTCCCTTCCTGTTGTCGCTCCATCCCCACTCCGGTGACGCCCCGACCATCGACAAGACGAAACTGGATTGGTCAACCATGTCAGGCTAAGCTGATGTAAGGCAAGGGGGAGTATCCGATGGAAATGGCGGAAAAAACGGTCGCGGACTGGTATGCCAATCACCCGATTTCTGCACCGCATATTCTGACAAAGCTGAAGGACATCCGCGGTTCGCTGGATGGTATGAACCCCAAGGAACTCTACCCCTATGATCAGGATCATTATGACGGGCTTGAGGCGAACGCCCGGCTGGCTGACAAGGCCCGGATGAACGCCGGGGACAGTGTTCTGGATGTCTGCGCCGGGCTGTGCGGCCCCGCGCGCTGGTACACGTCCGAGCGCGGCGTTCAGGTGACTGGTGTCGACATCAGCCCTAACCGTGTCGAAGGCGCGCAAGAGCTGAATACGCTGGTCGGGCTGCAGGATCGGATTCACCCTGTTCTGGCCAGTGCGATGGATATGCCCTTTGACGATGCGCAGTTCGACGCTGCAGTCAGTCAGGAATCTTTCTTGCACATCCCCGACAAACAAAAAGCCCTACACGAGGTGTTTCGTGTTCTGCGCCCCGGCGGCCGTTTTGCCTTTACCGATTGGGTGATGCATACGCCTTTGCCGGAAGATGAGATGGAACAATACCGCCAGCGCTTTGCTTGCCAGTCGCTGCTGAGCATTCCCGAATACGAATCCCAGCTCCGGCAGGCTGGATTCGAGATTGTGTCAGCCGACGACATTACCGGGCCGTGGGGAGATATTCTGGCGCGGCGGCTCAGCATGTATCAAACTCTGGATGCCGAGGCCGAACGCGCGGGCAACCCTTCTAAGGGGGGGGAGTTCCTGATGATGTACGCGAAATTTGTCACCGACGTGCAGCAGCGGCGCATCGGCGGCGTGCGCCTGACCGCTGAAAAACCTCAATAAGCCCACGCAGATCAGCACCATTGCTCCCGTGATCACAGACACGGGACGGTATGTATCACGCGTTCAGCACGGCCAAATGCCCACAACACCTCGCGCCCCTCTTCCCCCGGACCACATCACCTGCCATAATGGGCTCCAACCTAAAAACAAGAGCAGCACCGATGCCCGACGATCTGTTGACGCCCAGCGCGACCTCCACCTATGACGCCTCCTCGATTGAGGTGCTTGAAGGGCTGGAACCGGTCCGAAAACGCCCCGGTATGTACATCGGCGGCACCGATGAGCGTGCGCTGCACCATATGGTGGCCGAAATCCTCGACAACTCGATGGACGAGGCCGTCGCAGGCCATGCCAACCGGATCGAGGTTGAGCTGCACGCCGACTACGCGCTGACCGTGCGCGACAACGGGCGCGGCATTCCGATCGACCCCCATCCGAAGTTCCCTGACAAATCCGCGCTTGAGGTCATCCTGTGCACCCTGCACGCGGGCGGCAAATTCTCGGGCAAAGCCTACCAGACTTCGGGCGGTCTGCACGGCGTCGGTGCATCCGTTGTGAATGCTCTGTCAGATTCGATGGTCGTGCAGGTGGCACGCGACAAGCAGCTGTTCGAACAACGATTCTCGCGTGGTATCCCGCTGGGTCCGGTGGAAAAGGTCGGCGCGGCGCCCAACCGGCGCGGCACCACTGTTACTTTCCACGCGGATGAGGAGATCTTTGGCCATCACCGTTTCAAACCGGCGCGGCTGTTCAAGTCTATCCGCTCCAAGGCTTACCTGTTCTCGGGTGTAGAAATCCGCTGGAAGTCCCACATCGACGACGGTGAGACGCCGACCGAAGCTAGCTTCCACTTCCCCGGCGGCCTGTCCGACTACCTGAAAGAGACGATGAACGGCTCTTCCACCTATGCCGAGCAACCATTCGCTGGCACCGTGGACTTTCGGGAAAAGTTCGGCACACCCGGCAAGGTCGAATGGGCGATCAACTGGACTCCATCGCGCGACGGGTTCATCCAGTCCTACTGTAACACCGTCCCCACGCCCGAAGGCGGCACTCATGTGGCGGGCTTCTGGGCCGCGGTCCTCAAGGGGATCAAAGCGTACGGAGAACTGATCAACAACAAAAAGGCCGGTCAGATCACCCGTGACGACCTGATCACCGGAGGCTGCGCACTGGTCAGCTGTTTTATCAGCGAACCGGAATTCGTCGGTCAAACCAAGGACCGTCTGGCCACGGTCGAGGCCCAACGGTTGGTGGAAAACTCGGTCCGAGACCATTTTGACAACTGGCTGGCCGCGGACACGAAATCCGCCGGTGCGATCCTCGACTTCCTCATCCTGAGGTCCGAGGAACGCCTGCGCCGGCGGGCCGAGAAGGAAACACAACGCAAGTCCGCCACTAAGAAACTTCGTCTCCCCGGCAAGCTGGTGGACTGCTCTAGTTCAACACGCGACGGCACCGAGTTATTCATCGTCGAGGGCGACTCGGCCGGCGGCTCCGCCAAAATGGGCCGCGACCGCAAAACGCAGGCCCTGCTGCCCCTGCGCGGCAAGATCCTGAACGTGCTGGGCGCGGCCAGTTCGAAACTGGGCACCAATGCCGAAATCAACGACCTGACCCAAGCTCTGGGCGTGGGCCTTGGCACCAAGTTCAATGTCGACGACCTGCGCTATGACAAGATCATCATCATGACCGACGCGGATGTGGACGGGGCGCATATCGCCTCGCTGCTAATGACGTTCTTCTTTACCCAGATGCGCCCGATGATCGACGCGGGCCACCTCTACCTCGCCTGCCCGCCGCTATACCGCCTGACCCAAGGTGCCAAACGCGTCTATTGCCTGGACGAGGCCGAGCGCGACGAGTGGCTTGAGAAAGGTCTGGGCGGCAAGGGCAAGATCGACGTCTCGCGCTTCAAGGGTCTGGGTGAGATGGACGCCAAGGACCTGAAAGAGACCACGATGGACCCGGCATCCCGGAAATTGATCCGCGTCACCATCGACGAGGACGAACCCGGCGAGACCGGCGACCTGGTCGAGCGTCTGATGGGCAAAAAACCCGAACTGCGGTTCCAATACATTCAGGAGAACGCGCGGTTTGTGGAAGAGTTGGATGTTTGACTATCCCCAAAAGTGAGAAGCTAACTTTTGCCCTTTCCAATTAATTTTGCAGTTCATGGCACCCCGGTTGGCCCAAAATCAACAAAGGCCAGGAAACCTTGGGTTGAAGCAGTGCAAGCTGCGGCACATCATGTCCTGCCAGAAGACTGGAAACCAACAAAATGCGAGCTTTCCTTGACAATTTACGACTTTCCTCAGGAAGAACCACAAGGCGACGTAGACAACATAATAAAACGGATTCAAGATGCCATGAATGGCATCGTTTACGAAGATGACAAGCAAGTTAAGAGGGTCACAGCTCAAAGGTTTCTACCCAAAGACTACCAAAATTTGGAACCGCTACCAAACCTTGTGGCTGAGGCATTGGTTAACGATCCACCCTTTGTATATCTTTCAATCTCAGACAAACCGATGGAAGAAGCACAATGATCGCTTCAGAACTTGAGAAAGCCGTATTAGACCAACTGCGTCCAGAATTGGAACGAAGTGGATATGAAATATTCCTAGATGTTTCTCCTTCAATTTTGCCAAAAAACATCAAGGGATACATTCCTGATTTTGTTGCAAAAAAGGGAGATGAGTATATTGCTTTCGAAGTCAAAAGCTCTCGTCACCCTTCAATTCATAGCCAGTTGTTAAAACTAAAGCGCTTATTTGATTTAAATGACCATTGGAAACTCGAAGTAATTTACGGTGACGAACAAAAGTTATCATCCGGTCCAAAAGTGCAAAATAAGCGGGATATTCTACTTGCTGTAGAAAATGGCCAAAAGCTGGCAAAAGAAGGATTTAAACGCGAAGCGCTTCTAGGGCTATGGGCCGCTTTCGAGGCCGCTGCGCGCTACCGACACAGCAAGATATTTTCCAAACCTCAATCTCCCGGCAGAATCATTACCGTTCTCGCCGAACGAGGACCGCTTTCCATTAGTCAAGCCAACCAACTTCGAAACTTGGTGACTAAACGCAATTGGTTAATTCACGGTGGACTCGATGCCGAAGTCAGCCAAAATGACATTGCCTTGTTGGTATCGTCAATAAAAGAAACGCTGGGCCTAAACGATCCGGCGTAAGCAATAAACGGCGATTTTAGTAAACCAATTAGACTAAGTAGCTCTTACAATCATTATATACGTACTAGCTGGAATCGAATTTGCCCACAGGTTGCCCCCAAACACGCCCCTTGCCTAACCCGTTGATCTCGTTCACACTTACTCTCAAACCGTCATTCAAGAACGACATTTGAGGTTCCGGGCGTCCAAGACCCAATTTGAAAAACAGATATTCGAACGGGAGGACGACATGAAAACACTAACCCTCGGGCTGGCCTTTGCCCTGCTGGCCACGCAAGCCCCTGCGCAGCAGACGCTCAGCCTTGCATCACCGATACCTGACGGTGCCGAGTCCCGGTTCTGTTACTACAAGGGCCTGACCTATTCCGAGGACGCCTTTGTTCTGCTGGTCGGCGACAACACCGTCACCAGCACGGTCAGCACGGTGCAAGAACGCCTGCTGCGCTGTCATCGCGACAGTGACGGCACCCTGAAATGGAAACCGCAGAGCACGTTTTCGACCAACAACTGATCGCTTGGGGTGGGCGGTCTAGCCCATCTTATCCTCCAGCCAGTCCGCGATCTGCGCGGCGGGTTTTTCCCAGCCGGGTTCCATGAACAGGAAATGCGCGTGGTCTGCGACGGACATGAATGTCGCGCGATCTCCGTACAGGTCGGCCAGTGCGCGGCAGGTGTTGGGGTTCACGGCGCGGTCCTCAGTTCCTGAGACTACCAATACCGGGCAGTCGACCTTGTCGATATCCACCTTCATCGCGTGGTGGTCGTCGAACATCCAGAAGAACATCTCGAACATCACCCGCCCGCTTTCGGCGCCCAATTGGTCGAACACCGCGTGCTGCTGCGCCTCGGGCATCTTGTTGAGCGCGAAGGGGGCCATCAGGTCGAACTCGACCCGCATAGGCTGTTTCCAGAACGCCCCACCCTCCATTAACGCGCGTGGGATGGCGCGTTCGTCGTCGGTTTCGGGCAAGGTGCCCCACGGAGCGTTCGGATTGATGAGAACAATGGCGCTGGCCAGCCCACGTGAGGCCACCTGTTGCGCCACCACCCCCGCGATCGCGTGGCCCAGCAGCACCGGTTTACTTTCCAGTCCCCGTACGAACTCGGCAATGTCATTGGCGTAATCCATGACGCTGGTATCGGTCAGGCCGGGATCGGGTTCGGCCATGGGATCTCCGCCATGATAGCGCAGCGCCGGTGTGTGCACCGTCCAGCCCCGGTCGCGGAAGAAGCCCGCGTAATCTTCCATGCACCACGGGCCGGCGAAGGCTCCGTGGATCAGAACAATCTCTTTGATCATCAAAATCTCCCTCACCTCTGATCAGTATGAGAGGTGAGGGAGGCGTTCGGCAAGCCTGCTACAGCGCAGCCTTGAACAGCGTGGTCAGGTTGCCCTCGGTCAGTTCAATCGGATTGCCGCCGCAGGACGGGTCGATGATCGCACCTTTGACCAGTTCGGGAATCGACGCCTCGGTCACGCCCAGATCGGACAGTTTGCGCGGGATACCCAGCGTGTCGTTGAACTCCTGCACAAAGGCGCGGAAGCCGTCGAAGCCTCCGTTGATGTTCAGATATGCGGCCGCGGACTGAAACCGGTCGGCGATGGCAGGGGCGTTGAAATCCAGCACTGCGGGCATACAGACCGCGTTCGTTGTGCCGTGATGGGTGTTGAAAACCGCGCCAACGGGATGGCTCATGGCATGGATGGCGCCGAGACCCTTCTGGAAGGCGGTGGCCCCCATCGCTGCCGCGCTCATCATCTGGGCGCGCGCTTCGATATCGGAACCGTCTGCATAAGCGCGCGGCAGGTACTCCATGACCAGCCGCATCCCCTCGAGCGCAATACCCTGGCTCATCGGGTGGTAATGCGGGCTGGAGAACGCCTCGACACAGTGCGCGAACGCATCCAGACCAGTACCCGCGGTAATGAATTTGGGCATCCCCACCGTCAGTTCCGGATCGCAAATCACCACGGTCGGCAACACCTTGGGGTGGAATATGATCTTCTTTGCATGCGTTTCGGAATTGGTGATGACACTGGCGCGGCCAACCTCGGACCCGGTTCCAGCGGTGGTTGGCACCGCGATGATCGGCGCGATGGCATCTGCGTCGGCGCGCGTCCACCAGTCGCCGATGTCTTCAAATTCCCATATCGGGCGCGTCTGACCGGCCATGAAGGCGACCATCTTGCCCAAATCCAGACCCGAGCCGCCACCAAACGCGATCACCCCATCGTGGCCGCCTGCCTTGTAGGCCGCTACACCCGCATCAAGGTTCTTTTCATTCGGGTTCGGGTCCACATCGCTGAACAAACCGCGCCCCAGACCTGCGGCTTCCATGATATCAAGCGTTGCCGTGGTGATCGGCAGATCAGCCAAGCCTTTGTCAGTCACCAGCAGTGGGCGCTTCATCCCGGCTGCGGCGCAGGCCTCGGGCAATTCCTTGATACGGCCAGCGCCGAACTTGATCGCGGTCGGGTAGGACCAGTTTCCAACAAGGCTCATGATGTCACCTTTTTCAGATGGTAGGATTTAGGGCGGGTTAGATTGTGATAGCCGATGACCGATAGACCACCCCCACGCCCGGTATTCTTGCAGCCGGTCCAGCACAGGCCCGGGTCCAGGTAGTCGGCCCTGTTCATGAACACGGTGCCGGTTTCGATCTGGTCGCCGACCCGTGCCGCACGATCCACATCGCGGGTCCAAAGGCTGGCGGTAAGGCCAAACTCGCTGTCATTCATCAGCGCGATGGCCTCTTCATCCGAGGACACTTTCATGATGCCCACCACAGGACCAAAGCTTTCGTCCCGCATGACGCGCATGTCGTGTGTGACATTTGTCAGGATCTGCGGTGTCAGATAGGCCCCGCCATCGTCCTGCGCCATGGTGTCGATATGAGCGACAGCCCCGGCTGCGACAGCCTCGGCAATCTGTACGCGAACTTCGTCGGCGAACCGCACATTGGCCATCGGGCCAATTGTCGTTTCGGCATCCAGTGGATCACCCAGCTTATAACCTTTCAAGATCTCAACCGCCTTCGCGACGAAATCGTCATAAAGGTTTTCGTGCACATAAATCCGCTCGATTCCGCAGCAGCACTGGCCTGCGTTGAACATGGCACCGTCGATCAACGTATCCACGGCAGCGTCCAGATCGGCGTCGTCCATGACATAACCCGGGTCCTTGCCGCCCAGTTCGGTTCCGACGCCAGTAAATGTACCTGCCGCGGCGCGCTCCATCGCCTGACCGCCACCGACCGAACCGGTGAAATTAACGAAGTCGAACACATTGCCTGCGATCAGGTCATTGGTCACGTCATGGCTCAGGAACACATTCTGGAACACATCTTCGGGTACACCTGCTGAATGGAAGGCCTGCGCCATCCGCTCACCTACCAACAGGGTTTGCGTGGCGTGTTTTAAAATCACGGTGTTCCCTGCAATCAGCGCCGGGGCAACTGTGTTGATTGCAGTCATGTATGGGTAATTCCAAGGCGCCACCACGAAAACCACACCATGCGGAATACGCTTGATATAGCGTTTGAACGTCTCATCCTCACCCACTGCGATTTCAGCCAGAGACGTCTCGGCAATCCCGGCCATATGGCTGGCGCGTTCGGTGAACCCGCCAAACTCACCACCATAGCGTATCGGGCGGCCCATCATATGCGCCAGTTCCGGCACGATCTCATTATTCATGGCACCGACCGCAGCGACACCAGCCATCACAAGATCGATACGTTCTTGCAGCGGTTTAGCTGCCCAATCTGCCTGAGCCGTCCGGGCCCGACGCGCGGCCTCGAAGGCCGCGTCCCGCGACAGTGTTTCGCGCTCCGCATAAACCGACCCATCAATCGGTGAGATGCATTTCAGTGTCTGGCCCATGCCATCAACTCCACATAGAGGGCGTTTGCGCCCTGCTTCCTCTTTCATTGTTTCCCGCGAGTTAAGAAATGCCCATCACGCCGTTGGTCAAGCCCGCTCAAACCCGCGGGCGACTTCCCAGTCAGTTACCACGCGCTCGAACTCCTCGATCTCAACTTCAGCCGCCCGTGCGTAGTGATCGACCACCTCGTCCCCCAATGCCGCGCGCAGCATGACCGAGCCACGCAATGCCTCCCGCGCTTCGCGCAGATTGCCGGGGATCATGCCCGTGTCGCCCTGATAGACATCACCCGTGGTTGGTGGCTGCAAATCCAGCCCCTCTTCCATACCGGCAATCCCTGCAGCCAGCATCCCGGCCATCGCCAAATAGGGGTTCATGTCCGATCCGGGAATCCGGCACTCGACCCGCACCGATTTGGTACCGTCGCCGCACAGACGGAACCCGGCAGTGCGGTTATCCACCGACCAGATAATCCGTGTTGGTGCAAAGGTGCCCTTCATGAAGCGCTTGTAGCTGTTGATGTAGGGCGCCATGAAATAGGTATAATCGGGGGCGTATTTCAGCAGACCCGCCATGTAGCTTTTCATCAGCGCCGACATGCCCAGTTCATCCGCCGCATCATAGAAGGCAGGCTTGCCATCAGCCCAGAGCGACTGATGCACATGCGAAGAGCTGCCAACCTTGTCGTGATGCCATTTCGGCAGGAAGGTCGCGGCATGGCCGTGCTGCCAGGCGATCTCTTTCACGGCATTCTTGGCGATCGAGTGATACTCGGCCGTCTCCATCGCACCGGCGTATTTTATGTTTAGCTCTTCCTGCCCGGTTTCGGCCTCACCCTTTGAATTCTCAACCGGAATACCCGCATTCCAAAGATGATTGCGGATCGGGCGCATCACATACTCTTCCTTGGTGGTCTGGAGGATGTGATAATCTTCGTTGTAGCCCGAGATCGGCTCCAGATCGCGGAAGCCTTCCTTGCGGATCTGGTCAAAGCTTTTTTCGAACAGAAAGAACTCCAGCTCGGTGGCGCACATAGCGTCATAGCCCATGGATTTCAGGCGGCTGACTTGCTTCTTCAGGATCGAGCGCGGCGCATGGGGCACTTCCTCGTGCGTGTGGTGGTCCAGCACATCACACATCACCATTACGGTGCCTTCCAGCCAAGGCACCGGGCGCAGAGTGCTGAGGTCCGGCTTCATCACATAGTCGCCATAGCCCCGTTCCCAGCTTGTGGCTGCATAGCCATCAGGGGTTGCCATCTCAAGATCGGTGGCCAGCAGGTAGTTGCAGCAATGGGTTTCCTGCCAAGCGCCCGCCACGAAATGTCCGGCATGGAACCGTTTGCCCATCAAACGTCCCTGCATGTCGACCATGCAGACCAGCACGGTATCCACTTCGCCCGCGTCAACCTTGACTTTCAGGTCGTCCAAACGCCCTTCATTGCCCATCCCGTTCATCCTTTGTCACCCTCCGAGACCTCGGTCTCGTGCTCCCTTTCGCGGCCCTTAATCGTCGGCCGCGTCCTTTTCCATTTCCATCACCAGGCGCGTCTCCAGAACCTGCCCGCTCTTGTAGAGGATCGGATAGGCGACCGCGGCAACATGGCCGTGCAGCTCGCGCATGGCGCGCAGCGTCTCAAGATGCAGATCGCTGGACTGGAAGCTCTCGGTCTGCCCCCGTTCCAGCCGTTTCAGATGTGCCTTGCGGCTTTGGCGCGACATCCGCTTGATCTCGGCCTTGTCCAGTACCAACCGGCGGGCGCAGTCCATGTCATCGACCAGCAGCACGTGACGGGCCAGAGAGAAGCTCTCCAGAATGGCCGCGTGCAGATCCTTAAGTTCCTTCCAGCCCTGCGTCGAAAACTCGGTACGCTCGGTGTGTTTAATTTGAGCCGTGCGGGTCATGCGGTTCGAAACCACATCACCTGCCGCTTCAAGCCGGATCGCGTATTCCACCAGACCGCGCGCCGCCTTGATCTGCGCCTTGCTCATGTTCTGGCGCGGCATGCGCGCGACAAAGCGGCGGATTTCGGTGAGTTGCGCGTTCACCCTCTCATCCTGCTGCCACAGGGCCGAGATGGCGTCGCTGTCGTCCTGTTCATAGATATCCAACACTGGGCGAAACATACGTTCGACCTGCGTGACCATCTGCAACAGTTCGTGCCGGACCGAAGACATGGCGACACTCGCACGGGATGCGCTGGGATCACCCAGCGGGCTGAGCGCGTCCGTAAACTGATCCAACGCGTTTGCCTCAACCGTCGGTTCCGGCAGCAGCAAGGCCATCGGGCGCTCCATCCAGTTCACAAAACCGGTGGCCAGCACAAATACAGTCAGGTTGAACCCGATATGAGCCAGGATCAGCGACTGCCCTGCCCCGGCAACCATCAACGCCTCATGCGCGCCGCTGACATTGACCGCTATCAGCATCAGCAACGCCGCGCTGCCCCGCAGAAGCAGGTTGGCCCACGGGATGCGCCGAGCCGTGATGGTCATGTCACGCGTCAGCCAGATCGGAATAAAGGCCGAACCCAGGTTAGCGCCCAGCACCAGCGAGAGCCCGGCGGCAAAAGGGATGGCCCCGATCTGGACCAACGTCACGCACATCAGGATCGTCGCGACCGAGCTGTGCATGACAAAAGCCAGGACCGCACCCACGATGAAGGCGCTGAAATAATCGCTTTCCAGATACCCTGCGATGGCTGGCAAAAAGGCGCTTTCCCGGATCGGATCGACCGCATCGCGCAGAAACTGCAGTGAAACCAGAATGAAGGCGATGCCCAGAACGATCCGCCCGATCAGCCGCACATTGGCCCGGTCGGACTTGAGGTAGAGCCACCCGCCCAGCGCCAGCAACACCGGTTGCAGCCACCCCAGATCGTAGGACAGCACCTGAATGACAAGAGCCGCACCCAGATCGGCGCCCAGCACCCCGGCCAGCGCAAGGCCAAAGCTCACCATCCCCGCCGCGGCAAATCCGGTCAACAGAACCGTTACTGCGGCCGAGCTTTGCAGGATCGTGGCCAGGACCATACCGGCCCCGCCTGCAACAAAAGTGTTCGAGTGGCGCGTCAAGATCGACTGAAACAGCGCACCAAAACGCCGCTCGATCCCCGTGCGCACCAATCGCACGGCAAACAGCAGCAACATCGTTGCTGCGAAAATCTCGATCAAGAACCCTGCGATAGCCATCTGTTCACACTCCGCTGGCCCGGGTCGCACAGTCGGGCGCCCGGAGTTTTATTTTCTGCTTCTGAACGGATGCTAACATTTGCAGTATTGTTTCCTGTGGTCCAATTCCGGCGCGTGGTACCGCTAACGCGCCGGAATTGCGTCATTTAGCTATAGCGATAGGGCCGTCCGGCCTTGAGCATTTCGGCATTATAGCGCTTGAAGATATCCACAACCTTCGCCTTAGTTTCGGACTCGGCGGCGATTTCATCCCAGAACTTGACCGCTGCTTCCTCGACCGTTGCCCATTCCTCGTCCGGGATGGTGGTCAACTGCATTTTGGTACCGTTCACACGCAGATTGGCTTCTCCGCCCCAATACCACCACTGACGATAGTAGTGCGACTGATCACAGCATACCTTGAACAGGGTCTGCAGGTCCTCGGGCAACTCGTTCCAGCGGTCCATATTGGCAAAGAAGTGACCTGCCCAGGCACCCGAGATGTTGTTGGTCAGGAAATAATTTGTCACATCGGCCCACCCAACGGTGTAATCCTCGGTGATGCCCGACCATGCGATACCGTCCAACTCGCCCGTTTGCACCGCGACCTCGATGTCTTCCCACGGCAGGGTGACTGGCACAACGCCGAATTGCGACAGGAACCGGCCCGCCGTCGGGAAGGTAAAGACGCGCTTACCCTGCAGGTCCGCGAGGCTGTTGATCGGGTCCTTGGTGGCAAAGTGGCATGGGTCCCAAGCACCGGCGCTGATGTGTTTCACGCCGACCTTCGAGTATTCCTCGTCCCAGATCTCGTTCAGGCCCCACTGATTGAACAGGACCGGCACGTCCAGCGAATAGCGCGAGGCAAAGGGGAAGTAACCACCGAACACGGTAACTTCGGTGGGCGAGGCCATCGAGTCATCGTCCGACTGTACAGCATCAATGGTGCCTTTCTGCATGGCGCGGAAGAGCTCTCCGGTCGGGACCAGCTGGTCGGAATAGAACAGCTCGATCTGCATCCGGTCGCCAGCGATCTGGTTGAACATCTTGATCGCCGGATCGATTACGTGTTCGGCCAGCGCGGGCCCTGCATAGGTCTGCATCCGCCATGTTATCGTGCCTTGCGCCAGCGCGGGCGTGGCCAGCGGTGCGGCGGCAACGCCCACCCCGGCGGTCTTCAGAAACTTACGTCTTGTCGTCATGTCAATTTCCTCTCCGTTGAAGTTTGCGTGCCCATTCGCAGGGCATTCTTGTTAATTCCCATAGACATAACCGGGCAGCCACAACGCGATTTCCGGGAATGCCATTATAATAATCAGGGCCAGCACCATCACACCGACAAACGGAATGATCGACCGGTAGATGTCCTTCAGCCCGATCTCGGGCGGCGCCATCGCGCGCATCAGGAACAGGTTATAACCGAAAGGCGGCGTCATATAGGCGATCTGCGTGGTGATCGTATACAGCACCCCGTACCAGATCAGGTCAAAACCCAGCGCACCCACCAGCGGTACATAAAGCGGCGCCACGATCACCAGCATCGCGGTGTCATCCAGAAACGTGCCCATGACGATAAAGCTGAGCTGCATCAGGACCAGGATCATCCAGGGCGACAGGCCAAGTTGTTCGGTGAACAGGTTCTCGATGGCCTTCACCGCGCCCAGCCCGTCGAACACCGCCCCAAAGCCCAAAGCAGCGAGGATGATCCACATGAACATGCAGGAGATCGCCAGCGTCTGCTTGGTGCAATCCTCGAATATCTTCCACGTCATCCGGCGTTTGAGCACTGAGACGACCAATGCGGTCAGCGCCCCGATGGCCGAGCTTTCCACTAACGAGGTCCAACCGTTCACAAACGGCACCATCATGGCAGCAAAGATGATCAGCGGCAGCGCCCCGGCCCCCAGCAACCGGATTTTCTCGGACCACGGCACTTCATGGGCGTCTTCCATTGCAGGGCCGAGTTCCGGCTGAATACGACAGCGAATCCAGATATAAAGGATAAAGAGACCTGCCATCAGCAGACCCGGCAAGATACCTGCCAACCACAACTGCCCGACCGGCTGCCGCGCGATCATCGCATAAAGCACAAGCACCACAGACGGGGGCACGAGAATGCCGAGACTTGATCCCGCCTGAATGACCCCGGTCACCATCGTCTTGTCATAACCACGCCGCAGAAGTTCCGGCAGCGCGATGGTTGCACCGATGGCCATCCCGGCAACGCTCAGGCCGTTCATGGCAGAGACCAGCACCATCAACCCGATGGTTCCAATCGCCAAGCCACCATTCACCGGTCCCATCCACACGTGGAACATGCGATAAAGGTCATCCGCCAGACGGCTCTCGGACAGTACATAACCCATGAAGATGAACATCGGCAGCGTCAGCAGCGGGTACCACTTCATCAGCTTCATCGCAGCGGAAAAAGTGATGTCCTGCCCGCCGGTACCCCACAGCGCCAGCGCAGCTATAGTGGCAACCGCACCGATCGCGCCAAAGACGCGCTGACCGGTGAACAGCATCAGCATCATCAGCGCAAACATGAAGATGGCGATAAATTCCTGGCTCATGCCCGCGGCACCCCGATTTCCTGCCCGTTGATCCGGGCTATGTCTTTGAAGAATTCCGAAACTGCCTGCAGCAGCATCAGGAAAAACCCGAAAACCATGATCGCTTTGACCGGCCAGATATAGGGGCGCCAAGCAGTGGACGAACGTTCCAGCCGTCCGATCTCCTCGCTGCCGGTCACAAGACCTGCGAAGTACGAGACCGGCTCATCTCCCCAATAGCCAAGGCTATAAGCTGTCGAGCCCAGCCCACCGTAGAGCAGCACACCCAGATACAGGATCAGTAAAAGAACAGTGAAGGCATCGAACCAGGCTTTCTTAAGCGGGCTCCAGTTGTGATAGAACAGGTCCATCCGCACGTTCGAGCCCAGCTGAATCGAATATGGCCCGCCCACGATGTAATAGGTCACCATCGCAAACTGTGCCATTTCCAGCGTCCAACGCGATGGCAAAAAGAACGTTTTCGAGATTGAGGACCACAACAGAATCCCCATCATCACGAATAGCCCCCACATCATCACCCGGCCAATCCGGTAGTTGATTGCATCAACCACCCGTACATATGACGCCATCGCCCTGATCACACAGCACCCCCTTCGCCAAAGCCGGCAAGGGTGCGTTCGATCCACGGCACCAGATGTTCAGCCATGGCCTGCTGCTGCTGTGGCGCAGCGATCAGATCGTTTCGGATCTCGATCATGACGTTCAGCAATCCATTTGGATAAGCCTGCACATCCAGCGTGTGCGCCACCCCGTCAACGGCGGAATACGGTTCGTTCAGACGCGTCTCAAAGGATGGCTGCGCGGGAACCGCCCCCATCATCGCCAAGGCAAAGCGGTCGTCGCGGCCATGCAGGATGCCCAGCTCAACCGAACGTTGGAGGCCATGGTAGACGGGGGTGAAACTGTGCACCGTCACCATCAGCTTCAACGACGGGTGGTGTTGCGCGATTTGACCCGACACAGCCTGCGTGAAGGGAATATAGACATTCTCGACCCGTGCCTGACGTTCCTTCGGCGTCATCCGGGCATTTGCGGGAATGTCATATTGTTCACTTTTAACCGGCATGGCACCCACGGCTTCGGGCGGGCGGTTACAGTCGTAGACCAGACGGGAGACGCCGCCGCGAACCAACGGCGCGGACATCAAACCCGCCATCTGCTTCGCGACAGCCAAAGCGCCGGGGTCCCAAGCGATGTGGCTTTCCCGTGCCTCAGCCGTCAGACCCATGTCCCCCAGAAACGCTGGTATACGGTTCGAGGCGTGCTCGCACACCAGCAACACCGAAGGTGCGTCATCCGCTGCGTCTGTATGAACAACTGTTCCGAAGTCCAATGTGCTGCCCTGCGATTCCGTGAAAGTAGTTTGTGGAAAAATTTCCACACGATGCATTCACCTGTCAATATTTTTCCTGTACAAATTTGAACAGAGCAGATTGTGCTGAAAAATTCTGCACGAACCGCCATATCTGACGCAGGAGGACCCACAGGTGCGGGTAACAGACAGGCTTCTGGCCCATCGAGACAAGATGACCCCGTCTGAAAGGCAACTGATCAGCGTCCTGCTGGATGACTACCCTATGGCAGGTCTTGGCAGCATTACCGAACTGGCCAGCGCAGCCTCGGTCTCGACCACAACCGTCGCTCGGATGCTGCAAAAGACCGGATTTGGTGGCTATCCACAGTTTCAGGCAGCCCTGCGGGGTGAGGTCAAGGAGATGATCTCGGGACCCGCAGCCAAGCGCGATGTCTGGCAGAACGATCTGCCCGAGGAGCATATCCTGAACCGCTATTCTCAGCAGGCGTTGGCCAACCAGAAACGCACTATTGATGAGGTCGACCCGGCAGAGTTCGACAGCTTCTGTACTCTGCTCTGTGATCCCAAACGGCGTATTTTCATTACCGGAGGCCGCATCACCGGCGCGCTGGCCCAGTACCTCTATCTGCACATGCAGATGATCCGCCCCGATGTCCGGATGCTGCCCTTTGCGGCATCGTGGACCCATGACTTGCTGGATGTTCGCAAGGATGACGTACTGATCGCGCTGGATGTGCGGCGCTATGAGAACTCGACTATGCTGATCGGGCAACTCTGTCAGGAGCGTGAGGCCGAGATCGTTCTGTTCACCGATCAATGGCGTTCCCCCATTCACAGACTGGCCAAGCATACCTTTGCCGCACGCATCGCAGTTCCCTCGGCGTGGGATTCGATGGCGGCGCTCATGGTCCTGATGGAATGCGTGATCGCCGAGGTACAGGAACGCCTGTGGAATTCGGTTAAGGACCGCACCGCCGAGCTTGAACAAGCCTTTGACCGCACCAAGCTGTTCCGGAAATTCGGTCAAAGCTCAGGCTCTTAAGCAGAAACGGAACAACTGCGCGTGAGGAGTGTTGCCAGCACGCTGGCAGGTGGTCACTTTGGGGTCATGACTTTTGTAACCGAAAACCAGTTGCCGCTGCTGATCCTGTTCTTTCTGGTCGGATCGATTGGCACCGCATGTCTGTTTCGCAAACCGGCAGGGCACCGGGCGTGGAAACTGGCGGATCTGGTCTGGGTCGTTCTGGGTGGTATCGGGGCGCTGGTGGCGGTTCTGGCCGGGCTTTATACCTCGGACAGCTCGCGATTGGACCGGCAGATCGACGTGGCCTATGCGGCCACGCTGGCTTTTGACCGCGACGCTGCGCGTTTCAGGTTGCGGTTCTGCGACCCGGCCTATGATCCGGACACCGCCGTACTGTGTGACAGGGTCGAGTTCCTGTCCGCCTCAACCGCCAGCAATGCCGACCTGCCCCTGTTCATCGCCGTGACCAATGAAGTCGCCCCGTTGCAAGGGCTGCATTTCCTGTTCGGGCGACAGGAAAAGGACGAGATGGACCAGATGGCAGCCAAGGCAGACGCGTTCAATATCGACCAGTTTTTGGTCTTCAGCACGCTGGACGACAAAACTCAGACCGCCATCGACAATATGCGCCGCAAGGTGCCCGCGATTGCCGGGGACTACCTGATCCTGGCCCAAAGTTATGATGATCTGGTCGAACAGGTCGGCAAGCTAAAGGACGAATGGGAGTACCTGCAGGCCAACGCGCATATTCTGGTGTTGCAGATCATCGCGCTATGTCTGGTCAGCTTTGCCGCACCCTTCCGCTTGGGCAAATCTATTGTCGAGCTTCGCACGACCCTTACCGCCGATACGCCTGAGCCAGTTGCTCCGGATCGGCCCCAAGAAAATACCGGGTCAGAGTCCACAGATTCCGCGCCCCCCGACGCAGCCACCCCACCTGTGCATAGCGGTCCGCACTCGTAACCGCGCGTGTCGTCAACAAAGTAATGCGGGGCGCGGCGCGCACCAATGCCACGTCCTCCATTAGCGGCTGATCGGGGTAGCCTCCGGCCTTCTCGTACATACGACGCGGCAGCAGAAGCCCCTGATCGCCATACGGCAGACCAAACACCTGGCTGCGCAGATTGGCCCAACCCGCGACCCATGCGGGCCAAAACCCTTTTGCTCCGAAGGCCAAACGAAAAGCCGCCGGTTTACCGCTGGCAAGGTGTTCGCCCACCTCTGTACTCCACCCCTCCTGCAGCACTGTGTCGGCGTGCAGAACCAACAGCCAATCCCCCTTGGCCGCCGCGCAGCCTCGCCGCAATTGCCCGCCGCGTGACGGAGCACCGGTGACAATTTCGGCCCCGGCCTCATCAGCGATTTCAATGGTCGGGTCGGTCGATCCACCATCGGTGACGATCAACTCGCGGATCAGACCGGTGTGCAGGCCCTCCATCAGCGCCGGTAAGGCGTCCGACAGTGCCTCACCCGCGTTCAGGGTCGGGATGACGATGCTGATCGGTGCTGGCAAGGCGGATATCCTCTGGTCATGGCGGCGGGAACTCCTATATCACGGGGCCGAGGGAAATGACGAGGACCACCTGATGCCCAATCGCCGTATTCTGCGCCTTAGCGGTTCGGACACCGACAGCTTCCTGCAAGGGTTGGTAACCAATGACATTGCCGGACTGGACGCTGGGCTGGTCTATGCGGCGTTGCTGACCCCTCAGGGCAAGTATCTGGCCGATTTCTTTCTGAAACGCGACGGAGATGGGGTGTTGTTGGACGTCTCTGAAGGCATCGCCGATGGCTTTGTCAAACGCCTGAGCATGTACAAGCTGCGCGCCGATGTTGCGATTGAGAGCAGCGGCCTGAAGCTGCAGCGCGGAACCGGTCCCGCGCCTGAAAGTGCCCTGCCCGACCCGCGCAACCCGGATATGGGTTGGCGGGCCTACACGGCAGACGCAGAAAGCGATGACGACACCGATTGGGATGCAATCCGCGTGCGGCACTGCATTCCGGAAACGGGCATTGAACTGACCCCCGACAGCTATATCCTCGAGTCCGGGTTCGATGCCCTTAACGGAGTGGATTTCAAAAAGGGCTGCTATGTCGGGCAGGAAGTTACTGCCCGGATGAAGCACAAGACCGAACTGCGCAAAGGGCTGCGTCGTGTCCGGGTTGAGGGCTCGGCCCCTGTTGGGACGGATATCACGTCCGGCGGCAAACCGGCGGGCACATTGTTCACCCAATCGAATGGTCATGGGATCGCATATCTGCGCTTTGATCGCGCGACCGGAGACATGCAGGCCGACGGGGCCACGGTCACTTTGACGACGTAACATGTTGCCAAACCGGCACGGCTGAACTGCCAAGCGGCTCGGCACAGTTTGAACAAGGCCATTGGCGCTGCCACACTGGTGCGAGTTCAAAGATCCGGATGCGCATATGTTCAAGTTGTACCGAGCGATCTGGCGCGCCAGCGCCGGGCGGCAGATTATCCTTATTATCCTGTCCGTCGCCATCGCGGGTCTGGCGGCGGTCCCGCTGGAATTTCAGCGTGACATTATCAACCACCTTACGACAGACGATATCGCTACCGAACGGTTGATCTATCTGGGCACCGGCATGATGTCGGTCATCCTGCTGAGCCTCGCCCTGAAATGGTTGCTGGGCTATCGCGCCGGTACGCTCGGCGAGGATATGATCCGCATGATCCGCCAGCGGCTCCTGGTGCGAGCCTCGGACTTGGGCGAAAGCGGCGAGACAGTGCGCAAGGGCACGATGACCACTGCCATCTCGGCCGAGGCCGAAGAACTGGGCAAGTTCGCCGGAGGCGCGTTCTCGGACCCGGTAGTGCAGATCGGCACGCTGATCAGCGTGATCGGCTATATCTCATCAACCCAGCCCGGACTGGGCATGATCGCCTTTTCCATGATCGTGCCGCAGATCGTCATCGTGCTGATCTCACAACGTAAGGTGAACATCTTCGTGGCCGAGCGTGTCCGCATTCTGCGCAAAGCCACCGACAAGCTGACGATCGAAGATATCAACGATGTTGCGCGCGATATCGATGCCCAGTTCGACGACATATTTGAAACCCGCCGCCGCATGTTCCTGTGGAAACTGTCGGCCAAATTCCTGCTGAGTGTCATCAACGGTGCGGGCACGGTCGGTGTCCTGATACTGGGTGGCTATTTAGTTCTGCAGGGGCGAACGGATGTCGGTACTGTGGTTGCGGCCACCAGCGGCCTCAGCCGCATTCAGGGGCCCACCGCCTTTTTGATCGCCTTCTACCGGCAGGTCAGCGCCAACCGCATAAAATATGAGTTGATGTTAGAACTCTTCGGACCCCACCCGGAGCGCTATCGCCGCCCCAGGAGACTGCATTAAAAAAAAGACCACGCGGCCGGCGCCTGCGCGGTCTCTTCCTGTTTCGAACAGACGCGGAGTTACGCGCGCTCCGAATATTCCATGGTCTCGGTATTTACTATGATCATCTCGTCCTGACCGATGAACGGCGGCACCATTACTTTGACGCCGTTGTCCAGAACGGCCGGTTTGAACGAGTTCGCAGCGGTCTGGCCTTTGACGACCGGCTCGGTCTCGACGATTTTGCAGGTCACTTTTTGCGGCAACGTGGCGTTCAGCGCCTCACTTTCATAAAACTCGACCACAATAGTCATGCCGTCCTGCAGAAACGGGCGGCGTTCGCCCAGCAGTTCGGCGGGCAGTTCGATCTGTTCATAGGTCTCGGAATCCATGAACACCAGCATGCCGTCAGATTCGTACAGGAACTGCTGATCCTTCTGCTCAAGGCGCACTCGTTCGACCTTGTCCGCCGAGCGGAAGCGTTCGTTCAGCTTCGAGCCGTTGCGCAGGTTACGCAGTTCGACCTGCGCAAAAGCGCCGCCTTTGCCGGGCTTTACATGGTCAACTTTAACTGCGGCCCACAGCCCGTCGTTATGCTCAAGCACATTGCCGGGGCGAATTTCGTTCCCATTTATCTTGGGCATTACATAATTCCTTCACAAACGGTTGATGCGTCAGTTCCCGTCCCTATATCTGGCAGGACACCACCTGACAAGACAACGAGACCTAGTGCTGCACTTGCAGCGAGCCATGCACATGACGCAACGCAACTATGCATTTTAGCTGTATCCGAATCACGCCGAATAGGTCATAAGAACCGTCACGCCGAAAATGCAAGAGCAAGAACAACAAGGAAAACGAGATGAGAGATTTCGTTGACGGCACTGCCTTTAACAATGAGCAAGGCAATCGTGCACGCAAACTTTTCGCGGCCGTTGTGTTGGCTGCACTTGATGACGCTATCGCCGATGACAAGAAATACGGCAATGGCCCGGAACAAATCGCCCGCTGGGCGCGCTCGCGCGATGGTCGCGAAGTGCTGTCCTGCGCGGGTATTGACCCGAACGAACGGGTTGTCAGCGGACTGATGGAGTTCGTTGGTCGTGGCGTGCGCACCTCGGTCGCACTGTCGCGTGAAGAAAGCGAGCGCCGTAACGCCGCTCAGCAGGCAGAAGCCGCATAAATCAGGCGACTTCTGAGGGAAAAAACGCGCTTCCGGACTTCCGGGGCGCGTTTTTCTTTTCCCAGTCAAAAGAACAGCAGCCACTGGCGGGCCACCCAGATTTCGACCGCCAACAGGGCGGCAAAAAACAGGTTCGCGGACAGGGACAGCCCCCTGTTCCACAGCACAGCATAGGCCCCTGCGCAAACCATCACCGAGACCGGTGCAACCCAAAGGGCATGGTGGGTGCTGTCCCAATAGCTGACCGGGCTGTTAAAGACCCAATCGCTCAGCGGCCAGAACTGAGGCCGCCCGTCACCTGCGTGCAGCAGGAAATCCATCGCCAGGTGCAAAAGACCAGCAGACGCGTCCACAGTCAAAACCCACCAACCGCGCCAAAGACCAAGCACCAGCCCCCATAGGAAAAACGAGTTGTCGACGGCAAATACCGTCTGCCAGGCAGGTGAAAAGTAAAGCTGATCGAACACCACCTGCTCGGGAATACCCAGAACGAACAATGACACGCTCGCCATTACATAGAGCGACAGATCAGGCAGTAAGGACCCCAACACCGCAGCCCAAAGGATGCGTCCCCGCGCAGGTCGCGCGAACGCGGCGGCACCGATCAAAAGATGCGCGGGCGTGTTCATCCGGGCTTTCCCTTTGGGCTCAAATCAGGTCATCTGCGCGCCAACGTATAGGAGACAGCTATGGTTCGCGCCATCATGATTCAGGGTACCGGCAGCAATGTCGGAAAATCGGTTTTGGTTGCCGGGCTGGCGCGCGCCTATACGCGGCGGGGGCTGAAAGTAGCTCCATTCAAGCCGCAGAACATGTCAAATAATGCCGCTGTGACGGAAAACGGGGGCGAGATTGGCCGTGCGCAGGCCCTGCAGGCACGCGCCGCGATGCGACCGACCCACACTGACATGAACCCAATCCTGCTAAAGCCGGAAACCGATACTGGTGCCCAGATCATCGTTCAGGGCCAGCGCTCCGGCACAATGAAAGCGGGGGACTATCGCAAGGACAAGTCCAAACTGCTAGGTGCCGCGCTGGAGAGCTTTGACCGGCTGTGCGACGACGCCGATCTGGTGCTGATCGAGGGCGCGGGCAGCCCGGCCGAGACCAACTTGCGCAAGGGCGACATCGCCAACATGGGCTTTGCCTGTGCCGCAGAGGTGCCGGTTGTTCTGGTGGGAGATATCCACCGCGGCGGTGTGATCGCTCAGATCGTGGGCACGCAAGCGGTTCTGGACACAGGCGATCTGGAAATGATCCGCGGCTTTGCCGTCAACCGGTTCAAGGGCGATGTCTCGTTGTTCGACGAAGGGCGCGATGACATTGCCACGCGCACAGGCTGGCCGTGTCTGGGCGTTGTGCCCTGGTTTCATGACGCCTGGAAACTGCCCGCCGAGGACATGATGGACATCCGGTCCCACAGCGGCGGCGCCTGCAAGGTCGTGGTTCCGCAAATGGAGAGGATGGCCAATTTCGACGATCTCGATCCGCTGTCAGCCGAACCTGGCGTCACGGTCGAAATCATCCCGGCCGGACGCCCCTTGCCCGGCGATGCCGATCTTGTGCTGCTGCCGGGCAGCAAGTCCACCATAGGCGATCTAACCTATTTCCGGACGCAAGGCTGGGATATCGACCTCTATGCCCATGTCCGCCGGGGCGGCCAGGTGTTGGGCCTGTGTGGCGGCTATCAGATGCTGGGCAAGACCATCGCCGATCCCGATGGCGTGGACGGCCGCCCGGGCACTGTCGAGGGGCTGGGGCTGTTGGATGTGGCAACCACCATGGCAGGTGAAAAACAGGTCACCCTGCGCACCGCGCGTACCGTTCCAGAGAACGAACCGGTCACCGGCTACGAGATTCACATGGGACGGACCGAAGGACCCGATTGCGACCGCGCCTGGCTTGAGATCGATAGCCGGCCAGAGGGCGCCGTCGACAAGACCGGCCGCATTCGGGGCAGCTATCTGCACGGTATTTTCTCGTCCGACCCGTTTCGCGCCCGTTTTCTTCAACAGTTGGGCGCGACCTCGGACTTGTTATATGAGGATGGGGTCGAGGATACGCTGAATGCGCTGGCGGACCATCTGGAGCGTCACATGGATCTGGACCGTCTGCTGGACATGGCCCAGGCTCCCAAAAGGCCCTGAAGCCTAGTCCAGTTCCCGCTCGGCCAGCGCCCGGTAAATCTCGCGCCGCACCATCTTGCGGACATTTCGGGTGATGCGCTGACCCAGAACGCCTTGCAGCTCTTCCCGAACAACCTGAGCAATCAGCGCCCGAAGCGCATCTGCGTCCATCGTCAATGAGTCCGGCTGCACCTCGGGTGCTTGCGGCTTGGCAGAGGCTGCAGTTTTCGGATCTCGGATAAAGGTTGCCGTCGGCGCGACCTCCTCAGCTTTGGCACCGCCATTCCCAGCCTCATTGGTCTCAGCCCGGGCGCTCCAGGCAAGCGGCTTGTTTGGTGTGCCGGAATAGGCGTCGTCGCTTTCGCCGTCCGGCTCCCACTGATCCTCGGTCCGGGCAATCGCGGCTTCCAGCGCTTCGATCTTCGCACTCAGACTGCCGGCAAGGCCATCCTCGACCTCGGTGTTTGCTTGCTGTTCGACGGCAGGTTCGGCGTGTTTGACAATATCGCACGCCCGCAGAAGCATCGGCTTAACGGAATCTTCCGCCTTGTAGGCCGATTCCTTTTGTTCGGGTTGTGGCTGCTCAATCGTCATCGGTTCATTGACCCGCAACGCGTCGGTCAAAACCAGTCTTCCAGGTTTTCTGGAAAGGGACGACGCCAGTACTCCCGGCGTTTTTCGGTCTTCTTCGGTGACCAGACGCTTAATCGAGGACAGGACGTCCTCGATTCCCGCTTTTACGACTTTATCCGTCATTGTTCTCTACCGCTCTATCCTCAGGATCGAGTGTAGCTAAACAAACCGGACCTCACAACAGGTAGTATTGGCCCTTAGTCGCGACGCAACGCTTTGAGGACCCGATCCAGATCCCTGCTCTGCCGGCTGACCTGCGCCGGAGCCTTCTTCACCAGGTTGTAATAGAGTGTCGGATCATAAATTTGCACAGCCAGACCCAGACGTTCCGCCGTCAGTAGACCCTGCGCCTGCAGCAACTGGTACGCCGCACGGGACCGTTCGGTGCGCGATGCGACCTCGGCCAATTGTGCATCCAGCAGATCCTGCTGAGCGTTCAGCACGTCAAGAGTTGTCCGCGCACCCAATGTCGCCTCTTCCCGGATACCGTCAAACGCAACCTGCGAGGCGCGGACCCGTTCGGTCGATGCTCTCAGGCTGGCAGTCGCGGCCTGAAAAGCAGCATAGGCGTCAGCAACCCCTTGAGTGATGTCCTTTTGCACGTTCAGAAGGTTGGCGCGCGAAGCGTCCCGTGTCGCCATTGCCCGGCGGACCGTGGCAGCCAGTCGGCCACCAGCATAGATCGGCTGTTCGAGGCGCAGCGCGATAGTTGCATCTTCGAGGCTGTCATCGTTGTCATAGCTTTCGCGAATACCCGCATCGGCGTTCAGCCTGACATTCGGACCAAGATTGGCACGCTGCTGCTGCACGACCAGGTCAAGAGCACGCACCTGGTGCTGAGCTGCCTGAATGGCCGGATGATTACGCTGCGCTAGGCTGACAGCTTCACCCTCGGATCGCGGCAGATTAGGCAAGCTCGGCTGACCGGCTGTGCGCCCGGGAGCTTTACCTACCGCGTTGACATATTCCGCCTGCGCAATGCTCAGGTTACCACGCGCGACCGCAAGGTCCGCTTGCGAGCTGGCCAGCTGCGCCTGGGACAGCGCGACGTCCGTACGGGTCACCTCACCCACATCAAAGCGGTCCTGCGAGGCCCGCAATTCCTCGGCCGACACATCGACGTTGTTCAGACGGATTTGCACGGTTTCTTCCTGCAGCAACACGCCCAAATAGGCGTTCACACCGCGGAACAGGACCTGCTGTTCGACGTCCAACAGAGTCTGACGTGTTGCCAAAACCGTTTCCTGCGCCGATTGCTTACCCAAGATTGAGAAGCCGCCATCATAGATCAATTGGCTCAGCGTGAGTCCGGTAAAAAAGTTAGCCGGTTCATTCCTGACCACGCCCAGATCTGTAGAATTGCGCGTATAGTCCTGACTGACTTCCACTGCCCAGTTGATGATCGGGCGCAGCGCCGACAGTGCGATAGCGACATCTTCATCGGCCGCACGCAACAACGCGCGGTTCTGCTCCAGCAAACCGCTGGTGTTATAAGCCCCGATAAAGGCGTCGGTCAAATTATCCGCCCAAACCGCACGTCCTGGAATGACACTCAGCGCTATACCCGCCGTTAATGCCAAAGCCTTCACAAACTTCGTCCCCGTCCTTGCACGCATAACGAAATCCTTCTCAAATCAAAATTACGCTGCCCTGAGCGTAGTTTGCGCGTTTGTTTTCAACTAATCAAGGCAACAGAAAAATATGGGAAGGAATTATAGCGAAAATGCACACTCCGCGCAAAAGGCCTGTAAAACTGGGGCGTTGGCATTGAAGGCATGACGCCAGGTCACTCGCCCACCGGATTTGTGCCCGATCCGAACGGTGCCAAGCTCTCCGTCCACGAACAGGCAAGCAATACGCCCGTGATCCTTGAGTTGTGCGATCAGCGTTTCGGGCACCTGCTCGACGCCACCCTGGATCATAATCACGTCATACGGGCCATGCTCGGTCGCGCCCTGCTCCAGCGGGCCGACATGTACGATCGCGTTGTCGGCCTCCGCCTCCATCAGGATCGTCTGCGTCTCTGCGGCGAGGGCTTCGTCCTCTTCCACGGCCACGACCAGTTGCGACATGCGCGAAGCGACGGCGGTGGAATATCCCATTGCGGGGGCGATATCCAAAACGACCTCGTCATTCGCAATGTTCAGCACGTCCAGCATCTTGGCCAGCGTCCGCGGCTCCAGCAGGCAACGCCCGTTCCCCAGATCGATCACACCTTCGGCATAGGCGGCCTCGCGCTGGGCATCCGGTACAAAGTTCTCTCTCTGGACGGTCAACATGGCGTCAATGATAGGGAATTTCGTGACATCAGAGGGTCGGACTTGTGTATCAACCATCGTACGGCGCCGAGTTGCGAAATCTGTCATTGGATCGCTCATGTTAGTCCCAGGTATTCCCGGCTTGTGCCATATCCAGACGAAACCGGCAACGGCTGTCGCGTTGAAAGTTTGGCCGGATCACAGGAACTTGGTGTCGCACTGCGCCAAGTCGCGGCACATGGGAACGGATTTTTACAATCAACCCACTGGACGCCCCTGACGAAAGGTGTTAAAACGCCTGCCACACCACAGCAAGTATTTGATTTTGCTTGAAAAGGCGAGTTGGCGGAGTGGTGACGCAGCGGATTGCAAATCCGTGTACACCGGTTCGATTCCGGTACTCGCCTCCACTTCTCTACATTGACAACTGGCCGTATTGCGCCGCGTGGTGCGTCATTCCGCCCTTCGGCCCTGCGGGATGACTTCGTAGCCCGGTTCTTCCGGTTCGTCATCCAGCATTTCGGGCGGAAAGCCGGGGGCTGTGATGTCCAGGCCGGTGGCCTCTTCTAACCGCTTGATAATGTTCGGAGACAGTTCACGGTCGCCGTAACGGGCGATGCCATCTTCGAAGATGCGGATCATCACCGGGTTGATTTCCAGCGGCACTCCGGCCCGGTCGGCCACGTCCTGGAACAACCCGATATCCTTTTTAACAAGGTCCATCGTGAAAGAGATATCACGCGATCCGTTCAGGATGACCTGGCTTTCGGTTTCATGCACGAAGGAAGTACCGGAGGAAATCTTGATCGCCTCATAGGTGGTGTTGAGGTCCATCCCGGCAGCCTTGGCAGTCACCAGCGCCTCGGCACAGGTGATCAGGTTGGCGGTGGCCAGATAGTTCGTCAGCACCTTCAGGACCGAGGCCGAACCTAAATCTCCGGTGTGCAGAACTCGCCGTCCCATCGTGGTTAGAAACGGCAAAATCCGCTCGAATGTTTCGCGGTCGCACCCTGCGAAGATCGAAATGTTGCCGGTCGCCGCCCGGTGGCACCCGCCGGACACCGGGCAATCGACCGCGGCGCCTCCGCGTTCGACCACCATCGCGCCGAGACGCATAACCTCAGTCTCATCGGTGGTCGACATCTCCATCCAGATTTTGCCCGGAGCGACCTCGGGCAGCATCTCTTTCATCACGGCGTCCGAGGCGGCCGGGGACGGCAGACAAGTGATGACTGCATCACAATCCCGCATCATCTGCGCCGGACTTTCGGCAGCTTTGGCGCCTTTGGCCACGTATTCGGCCACCAGATCGGGGGCGAGGTCATGGACCGTCAAGTCAATTCCGTTGCGCAGCAGCGAGCCGGACAGCTTGCCGCCGACATTACCCAAACCGATGAATCCGACTTTCATTTCACCCTCCCGAAGGTCGTCGTTTGTGCTGAGTATCCCTATTGCCTGCCGGAAACAAAAATGAATAATAACACGTGATATAGGTAAAAATTTTTGGTGATAGATGGATCGCCTTCCAAATCCCGCTTGGCTGCGCAGCTTCGAATCCGCCGCGCGCCATCTGAATTTCACCACAACCGCGCGGGAACTTGGCCTGACGCAAACAGCCGTTTCACTGCACATTCGGTCCCTCGAAGCCGAGCTGGGTCAAAAGCTGTTCACACGAAATGCGCGGCGGCTGGAACTGACCGAGCTTGGGCAGTCTTATTCGCTGACAGTGCGGCGCGCTCTGGCCGATATCACACTGTCCACCAACAGCCTGTTTGGCCCGGCCTCGCGTCAGACACTTACGATCCGCGCCGCTATATCGACTGCCACCTACTGGATCGCCGCCGAACTGCCCGACTTCACCGAACGGCATCCGGACATCCCTGTCCGTCTGGTGTCGCATATCTGGAATGACAGCGGGACACCCGGCGATGTGGATGTGGAAATCCGCTTGGGTTACGGTGACTGGCCGGGGGTGCGATCCGAAAAACTCACCGACGAAAAGCTGGTCCCGGTCTGTCGGGCTGGGGACGACTCAGCAAAGCTGATCTCCCTGCCGCACGGGCCGCTGATTCACATCCTTGGATACGAGGACAACTGGGCGCGGTATCTTCAGGCCAACGGCATAGCGCCGCCCCACCAGCCGCCCCGGCATTCTGTGGACACCACGGTGGCGGCGCTGCAACTAGTGATGGCTGGTGCAGGATATGCCACGATCCTGGAACGGTTCGCAAACAACGCAATTCGGCAAGGCGCACCGATTGCGATTGCGGGTCCGGCGATTCCCTTTGCCCAGTCGCATTATCTGGTCAGCGCTCAACGGGCCGTGCAATCCACGGCAGCGGCGGGTTTGTTTTGCGCGTGGTTGCAGGAACGGCTGGTGGCGGATGCCGCGGATTGACACAAGCTGGTCGCTTTTCTGTTCTATGGGGTTTCTACCCCTGTCTCGCGCTTGACAAGGCCCCTGCCCGTGCCGCATGTCGCTTGCGTTGGTGTCCATCCACGGATGGATGAAAAGGGAATGCGTCAACGGTGATCCGTCAAACGCAGCCGCCCCCGCGACCGTGACCGGAGAGGGTGCCCAAAGCCACTGGCCGAATTGGCCGGGAAGGCGGGACATCCGACAGAGGCCCGCCTCTGACATCCGCAAGCCGGGAGACCTGCCAGCACGCGAAGATGAAACCGGGCGGGGTGTTCCGGTGTCGGGTCCATGTTGCGACACGTGGCCCGCATGAAACCCCGTCCCCCGCAATGAGGATTTGGGGGGATGAGAGACATGACCGAGACCGCACCAGTCGAGCTGCTGGTCTGTACCACGTGCCGCCGCGGCTTGCCCGTTGAGGACGACGCGCAACGACCCGGCGCCTTGCTTCACAAAGCACTGGAAGAGGCCGAACTGCCTGAGGGCGTGACCCTGAAAGCCGTCGAATGCCTGTCAAATTGCGATCAGGGCTGCTCCATCGTGCTGCGCGGCGGGCCGGATCGCTGGACCTTTGTGTATGAGCATTTGAACGAAACCGACCATGTTGATGTCATCGTCGATGGTGCCACCAAGTACCTTGCCGCCGAAGATGGTTTGGTCAAATGGCGCGAACGCCCTGAACATTTCCGCAAAAACTGTGCGGCCCGTATTCCCCCGATTGGAGCCCTGAAATGAGCAACCTCGAAAAACTTCCCGTCACTGTGATCACCGGCTTTTTGGGCTCGGGCAAGACTACGCTGGTCAAGCACCTGATGCAGAACCCGCAGGGCAAGCGTCTGGCCGTTGTGGTCAACGAGTTTGGTGATGTGGGCGTAGATGGCGATATTCTGAAATCCTGCGCCATCCCGGATTGCCCGGCAGAGAACATCATGGAACTGGCGAACGGTTGCATCTGCTGCACCGTGGCTGATGATTTCATTCCGACCATCGAGGCCCTGATGGCGCTGGAGCCGCGCCCCGATCACATCCTGATCGAAACCAGCGGTCTGGCCCTGCCCAAGCCGCTGTTGAAGGCGTTCGACTGGCCGGATATCCGGTCGAAGATCACCGTCGACGGGGTGATCGCTCTGGCCGATGCCGAGGCTGTTGCCGCCGGTCGTTTTGCCCCGAATGTCGAGGCCGTGGATGCCCAGCGCCTGGCCGATGACTCGATCGATCACGAAACGCCCCTGTCCGAAGTGTTCGAGGATCAGGTCTCCTGCGCTGACATCATCTTGCTGACCAAGCCTGATCTGGCTGGCCCCGAAGGCGTAGCCAAGGCCAAAGAGGTGATCGCGACCGAGGCTCCACGCCCCCTGCCCGTCGTCGAAGTAGCCGAAGGTGTAGTGGATGTCCGCGTTGTGCTGGGTCTGGAAGCAGCAGCCGAGGATGACATGGAAGCCCGTCCATCGCATCACGACGGCCACCACGATCACGAGCATGACGACTTCGAAAGCATCATCGTTGAGTTGCCGGAACAGAGCGATGCTGTTGATCTGGTTGCCAAGATCGAACGTCTGGCCACGGAACTGAACATCCTGCGGGTCAAAGGCTATGCAGCAGTATCAGGTAAACCCATGCGCCTGTTGGTGCAGGCCGTCGGCACGCGCGTCCGTCACCAATTCGACCGCCCATGGGAACCGGGTGAAGAGCGCCGCTCGCGTCTGGTGGTGATTGCCGAGCATGACGACATCAACGAGGCCGCGATCCGCGATATCCTCGTCGGTGTTTCTGAGCCCGCCGAGTAACCACACATGCACGTCGTCTTCCGCGAAAGTCACGGGTTAGAGGAAACCGAGACCGCGACCGATCTGGGCCAGAGCCCGGCGGATCTGGTGGTGCTGTCCTTTTCGGACAGCGACCTAGGCGCTTTCGCGGCGGGCTGGCATCGTGGTGGAGGCCCCGAGGGGCGGATGCCGACGATGCGTCTGGCCAACTTGGCGGCGCTGAAGCACCCCCTTTCCGTCGATACCTATGTCGAACAGACATTGGAGGGTGCGAAAGGCATCCTGATCCGTTTGATCGGCGGCGTGCCTTACTGGTCTTACGGCTTGCAGCAGGTTCTGGCGCTGGCGCAGGCCAAAGGCATCGCGCTGGCCGTTCTGCCTGCGGATGGGCGTGAGGACACGCGGCTGGATGATTTCTCCACCCTACCGGTCTCGACCCTGCGCCGCTTGGCGCATCTGTGTGACACTGGCGGCGAGGTTGCAGCACAGGCTGCGCTGGCGCAGATGGCGCTGGCGGCAGGTCTCTATGCCGGCCCGGTGATGGGCGCAAAGACCTTACCCGACTGCGGCGTCTGGTGCCCGGACCGCGGCGTGATCCCGGTGGATACAGCGTTCACAATCGATGCGAGACGTATCCTCGTCACCTTCTACCGCGCTTATTTGACTTCGGCCGACACAGCGCCGATCACCGCCCTGATCCGCAGCCTGCGAGACCGGGGACTGGATGCGGTTGGCCTGTTCGCTCCTTCGCTGAAGGCCCCTGCCGCAGCCGGGTGGCTGCGTGAACAGGTCGTGGCGCTATCGCCGTCGGCAATCATCAACGCTACCTCGTTCTCGGGCAAAGGTGCGTCAGGCACCTCACCACTGGACGAAACGAATGTGCCCGTGTTTCAAGTCGCCCTTGCCACCTCACGCCGCAAGGCATGGTCCGAAGCGGAGCGAGGCCTTTCCCCCGCTGACCTTGCCATGCATGTGGTACTGCCCGAGGTGGACGGTCGCATTTCGGCGGGCATTGCGTCTTTCAAGGAACCGGGCAGGCGCGACCCGTATCTTGAGTATTCCCGTTTCGCCCACCGGGCTGAACCTGAGCGGATCGAAGCAATTATCGACCGGGTTACCGGCTGGTTGAACCTGCGCGACAAACTCAAGGCGGATCAGACCCCGGCGCTGGTGCTGTCCACCTACCCCGGCAAGGACTGGCAGATGGCCCATGCGGTTGGCCTTGACGCATTGGCTTCGGCCGAGGCAATGCTGTCCGACCTGCAGGGAGAAGGTTATGATACCGGACCGGCGGAGCCGATTGCCGAGACCTTGCTGGACGCTCGTATTTCGTGGCCACTGGACGACTACCAAACCGCACTCGCGGACCTACCGGAACAACTGCGCACAGACCTGAAAACGGTCTGGGGGAACCCCGAGGACGACCCGACCTTCGCGGATGGTGCGTTCCACTTCACTGCTCTGCACCGAGGCAAGGCGCTGGTCGCGCTGCAACCGGAACGTGGCACGCCCGAATTGCGCGATGATGACTATCATGACCTCTCACGCACTCCACGCCACAGCTATGTGGCCTTCTACCTGTGGCTCCGCAAAGGCCTGCGCGCAGATGCTCTGATTCATATCGGCGCCCATGGAACACTGGAATGGCTGCCGGGCAAATCGGTCGCCTTGTCCGCCGACTGCTGGCCCGAGGTTCTGATCCGCGATCTGCCGGTGATCTATCCTTTCATCGTTAACGACCCCGGCGAGGCCGCACAGGCCAAACGCCGGATCGGAGCGGTCACGCTGGGCCACATCCCGCCCCCAATGAAAGAAAGCGGCACGCCGGATCGGATGGTGCGGCTTGAATCGCTGCTGGATGAATTCTCGAATGCCGACGGTCTGGACCCCAAGCGCCGTGATCGCCTGCAGGAGCACATCCGCAACGAAGCACAAGCCATCGGGCTGGAAAATGACCTCGGCCTTGACCAGGCCACCTGCACCGCCGAGGCAATCACCCGCATCGATCGTTTTGTCTGTGACATCAAGGAAAGCCAGTTTGGCGACGGTCTGCACATCTTTGGCCGCGTGCCCGAGGTGACCAGCAATTTCGACCCCGCGCCCTCGGCCCATGCCGAGCGCAGCGCTCTGATCGACGCACTGGCCGGCAAACGGATCGAGGCTGGCCCGTCAGGCTCTCCTTATCGGGGGCGGTCAGACGTGCTGCCTACTGGGCGAAACCTCTATACCACCGACCCGCGCTCGGTGCCCACCCGCGCCGCCTATGCCCAAGGCGTGAAACTGGCCGAAGAACTCGTCCGGCGACACCTACAGGAGGAAGGCGATTATCCGCGAGGCCTGATCGTCGATCTATGGGGCTCGGCCACCATGCGCACGGCGGGCGAGGAATTCGCCATGGCGCTGCACCTGCTGGGCGTGAAGCCGGTCTGGGATAAGGGTTCCGAGCGGGTCTCGGGCATCGAGGTGCTGCCGATCACCGACCTCAGCCGCCCGCGTCTGGACGTGACATTGCGCGTCTCGGGTCTGTTTCGCGATGTGTTCCCAACGCTCTCGGCGCTGTTCGGTCAGGCTGTAAGGGCGCTGTCAGAACGCGATGAGGCCTCGGACTGGAATCCGTATGCCGGTCAGGAACCCGCAGCCCGCGTCTATGGTCCGGCCCCCGGCAGCTATGGCCTGAACATGACCCACCTGTCCGAGACCTATACGGACGAAGCTCGCGCCAAAGCGGGCGAAGCGTGGCTGGAGGCCAGTTCCTTCGCGCTGGAAGGTGAGCATATCGCGCCGGACAAAGACGGCATCACCCAGCGTGTCGCCAATGCTGACAGCTTCGTGCACCTGCAGGACCTGACCGAAACCGACCTGCTGCTGGCCAATGACTATGCCACGCACGAGGCCGGATTTGCCGCCGCTAAGAAGATCACCGGCGGCACTGCGCAGCTTTACCATCTGGACAATACCAATCCGGAAAACCCGCGTGCGCGGACCCTGCCCGAAGAGATCAGCCGCGTCATCCACGCCCGCGCCGCCAATCCTGGCTGGATTTCGGGAATGCAACGTCACGGGTTTCGGGGCGCTGCCGAGATCGCAGCAACGCTGGATCACATGGCCTCGTTTGCGCACCTGTCGGACACAGTCGCGCCACATCTGTTCGACCTCTACCACGATGCCACGTTGGGTGATGCCGAGGTCGATTCCTTCCTGCAAGAGGCCAACCCGCAGGCACATCAGGCCATGAAAGACAGGTTCCTTGCGCTGCTGGAGGCAGGGCTTTGGAACACTCGCCGGAATTCTATCCGGGCCAACCTGGAGGGCCTGGAATGAGCGCGCCAATCGTCCAAGGCTGGTGTCCCGGCGCCCATCGCCCGATGATGTCCGGCGATGGGCTGGTTATACGGGTACGGCCCCGGCTGGCCCGGTTGAGCGTCGTGCAGGCGCTTGGGCTATGCGAACTGGCGGAACGGTTCGGCAATGGTACCATTGACCTGACCAATCGCGCCAACCTCCAGTTGCGAGGGGTGAAAGAGTCCGACCATCAGCCGCTGCTTGCGAAGCTTGCAGCGCTGGACCTGCTGGATTCCGAACCTGGCATCGAAGTACGTCGCAATATCCTCGTGTCACCCTTGTATGACACAGGTGATCTGACCGCGCGACTGACCCAAGAACTGATCAACCGGCTGGCGGAACTTCCTGCCCTGCCCGCGAAATTCGGCTTCGCCATTGATACCGGTCCTGAACGCCTGCTTGCCGGTGACTCGGCGGATGTCCGACTTGAGACCAGTGCCGAGGGTTTGATCCTGCGTGCCGACGGGTGTGAAACCGGGTGCTGCGTGTCGGAAGCGGACGCCATCGACCGAGTGATCGCTCTGGCCGAGTGGTTCGCCGAGCGTTTCACACCAGACACACGCCGCATGGCGCGGGTGGTTGCGGCGCAGGGTTTGCCGCAGGACTGGCAGGGTAGCGCACCAGCGACCATCTGCGCGCCATTGCAACCCGGTGCCTGTGCTTTGGGCGCGCTCTATGGCGCGGCCTTTGGTCAACTGCCCGCGCGACGCCTGTTCAACCTGATTGAAGACACCGGCGCATCCGCTCTTCGGGTCACCCCGTGGCGGCTGATCCTGCTGGAAGGCGGGACGGTTATTCCCGCATCGGCCTTTGTAACAGATGGCGCCGACCCGCTGATGACCACCGACGCCTGCCCCGGCGCGCCGTTCTGCCCGCAGGCGCAGGCTGAAACACGTGACATCGCCCGCGCATTGGCGCCGCGTGTCAGCGGTAGCCTGCATGTCTCGGGCTGCTCCAAGGGGTGCGCCCGGATGGGCGCGGCGGATGTCACTTTAGTCGGCCACAACGGACGATTTGATCTTGTCAAACAAGGCCGCGCGGGGGATGAGCCCTGCCAGCACGGCCTGACCGAAGAAACACTTATGACCATGGACTTCACCTGATGCCCTATGAATACGAAACCGACGGCGCGGCGATCTATAAGGAAAGCTTCGCCACCATCCGGTCCGAGGCCGACTTGGCCCGCTTCGACGCCGACGAAGAGCCGGTTGCCGTTCGCATGATCCACGCCGCCGGGATGGTCGGGCTGGAAAAGTTCGTTCATTTCTCGCCGGGTTTTGTCTCGACCGCTCGCGCCGCATTGGAAAACGGCGCGTCGATCCTGTGCGACGCGCGCATGGTCAGCGAAGGTGTGACCCGTTTTCGCCTGCCCGCCGATAACGAGGTGATCTGTACGTTGCATGACGAACGTGTACGCCCTCTGGCCGCCGAGATGAGCAACACCCGCTCCGCCGCCGCACTGGAGTTGTGGCGCCCGCATCTGGAAGGCGCTCTGGTTGCCATCGGTAACGCACCCACCGCCCTGTTCCACCTGCTGAATATGCTGGAAGATCCTAATTGCCCGCGCCCCGCCGCCATCATCGGCTGCCCTGTGGGCTTTGTCGGCGCGGTTGAGTCCAAAGACGCCCTGTGGGAAGCGCAACCAGTGCCGTCCTGCATCGTCAAAGGCCGTTTGGGCGGCAGCGCCATCACAGTGGCCGCCGTCAACGCCATCGCGAGCCGCGCCGAATGAACGCGGGCAAGATATACGGCGTGGGCCTCGGCCCCGGCGATCCTGACCTGATGAGCGTCCGGGCCGACCGCCTGCTGCGCAATGCGCGCCACGTGGCATTCTTTCGCAAACCGGGCCGCAGCGGTCAGGCGCGCAAGATCGTCAATGGCATGATCCCCGGCGACGCGGTGGAGTTTCCGATGGAGTACCCGGTCACCACCGAAATCCCCGTGACCGACCCACGCTATAACGAATTGCTTTCGGCCTTTTACAAAGACTGCGCCGCGCATCTGAAAACCCTGTCGGATCAGGGTGAAGACGTCGTGGTTCTTTGTGAGGGCGATCCGTTCTTTTACGGCTCTTTCATGCATCTTTACAGCCGCTTGCGAGACGAGACTGATGTCGAAGTCGTGCCCGCCATCACCGGCATGTCCGGCGCATGGACGGCAACCGGAGACCCGATCACTTGGGGCGACGACGTGCTGACCATACTGGTCGGCACCCTGCCCGAGGACGATCTGGCGCAGCGTATGGCGCAGACTGACGCGCTGGTCGTGATGAAGATCGGGCGCAATATCGACAAGGTGATACGGGCGCTGAAGACCGCCGGGTTGTATGACCGCGCATGGATCGTCGAATTCGCCCAGATGCCGAACCAGACAGTGACGAAACTGTCCGAGGCCTGTGACAAGGTCACCCCTTATTTCTCGATCATCATCGTGCATGGCCAGGGGCGGCGTCCATGAGCGGCTGGGTCAAGATTGCGGGCCTTGGGCCGGGTAACGAAGAATTGGTGACACCCGAAGTGTCCGCCGCGCTGGCCGAGGCCACGGATATTGTTGGCTATATCCCCTACGTCGCACGCCTAGCCGAGCGCCCGGGCCTAACGCTGCACGCCAGCGACAATCGGGTCGAGATTGACCGCTCGCAGCACGCATTACAGATGGCCTCCGAAGGCAAGCGCGTAGTCGTCGTCTCCTCGGGCGATCCTGGCGTGTTTGCGATGGCAGCCGCAGTGTTCGAGGCATTGGAGAATGGTCCCGCCGAGTGGCGCGACATTCCGATCGATGTGCTTCCCGGGATTACCGCAATGCTGGCGGCCTCAGCCCGTGCTGGCGCGCCGTTAGGGCATGACTTTTGTACCATAAATCTCAGCGACAACCTGAAACCGTGGTCCTTGATCGAAAAACGCCTGCGTCTTGCCGCGCAGGGTGATTTCGCGATGGCGTTCTATAACCCGCGCTCCAAATCCCGCCCCGAAGGCTTTGTGAAGACGCTGGAAATCCTGCGTCAGGAATGTGAGCCCGAGCGTCTGATCCTGTTCGCCCGCGCCGTATCACGCCCGGATGAAGCCATCCGGATTTCGACCCTTGCCGAGGCGACGCCGGATATGGCCGACATGCAGACGGTGGTCATTGTCGGCTCCTCGCTGACGCGTGTGATAGAACGGGGCAGCACCCCGATCGTCTACACCCCGAGGTTCACGCCGGAATGAGCCAGCCAGTCCAGAACCTGTGCGACATTCGACAATTCGGTCCGCTGCGGCAGGACCGGACGGTCAATCATCAGCACCGGCACGCCCAGCGCCCGCGCGGCGTCCAGCTTGGCGCGCGCGCCGGTGCCGCCCGCGTTCTTGGACACCACCAATTCAGTGCCATGCTGCTGCATAAGCACCCGATCATCCTCAACGGTGAACGGCCCGCGCGAGACAACCACGTCGCAGCTCGGCAGGGGCAGCTTACCCGGTTCATCAACCAACCGCAGCAGGTAGTGGTGCTGGGGCTGAACGGCGAAATCCTCAAGATGCATCCGACCGACGGCCAGAAAGACGCGTTGCGGCGTACCGGACAGCGCGGCGACTGCGTCATCGATATCCGCGACGTGGTGCCACCGGTCGCCCTCCTGCGCCTCCCATGCTGGGCGGGTCAGCGCGACCAGAGGTGCTCCGGTCTCATGACACGCCGCGACAGCGTTGCCGCTCATCTGCGCGGCAAAGGGATGGGTGGCGTCGATCACATGGGTAACCGCGTGGTCCCGCAGGTAACCCGCCAAGCCGACACTGCCGCCAAACCCGCCAACACGCACCGGCAAAGCTTGCGGACGCGGGTTTTCAACGCGCCCAGCGTAGGAATAGGTTGCAGGAATGCCCTGCTCTGCCACGGATTTAGCCAGTGCGTTGGCCTCGGTCGTGCCACCAAGGATCAGGAGATGTGTCATGCATGAAGCTCCGTGGCTGACCGTTCTGGGCTTGGGCGAAGATGGACTGGATGGCCTGCCGCCCGCAAGTCGTCAAGTGTTGGAACGCGCCGAAATCATCATGGGCCCGCCACGCCATCTGTCGCTGGTTCCCGAAACCTCGGCGCAACGGATCGAATGGCCTGTACCGTTCGCAGATGGTCTGCCGATCCTGACCAAATTTCGGGGGCGGCCAACCGTTGTTCTGGCCTCTGGCGATCCGTTCTGGTTCGGCGCAGGCTCGGTCATCGCGCGTAATTTCGAGGCCGGGGAATGGGCAGCCCTACCCGGCCAATCAACCTTTTCTCTTGCCGCGGCACGGCTGGGCTGGCCGTTGGAAAACACGCTGACCTTTGGCCTGCACGCGGCCCCGCTGACCCGGCTTCGACCGCATCTGTCCCCCGGCCTGCGCGCCATCCTGTTGCTACGCAACGGCGCGGCAGTGGCGGAGCTGGCGACCTATCTGACCGAGACCGGATTTGCAGACAGCGCCTTGCACGTGATGGAGGCCCTCGGTGGCCCCCGCGAACGTGCGCGGACCGTGTCGCTGACCGAGGCTCTGCTCGGCAGCTTTGACCACCCCGTCTGTGTCGGGCTTGAGGTCGCGGGCGAAGGGCGCGCTTTCCCGAAGGCCTCGGGCAAGCCGGACGAGATTTTCGAAACCGATGGCCAGATCACCAAACGCCCGGTGCGCGCGCTGACGCTGTCGGCACTGGCACCGCAGCGGAACGAGCATTTGTGGGATATCGGCGGCGGCACCGGTTCGATCAGCATTGAATGGCTGATGTGCGACCCGACTCTGACAGCCACCACGATCGAACCGCGTGCAGATCGCGCAGAACGTATCCGGCGCAATGCCGATGCGCTGGGACAGGATCGTCTGAATGTGGTGCACGGTATTGCACCGGATGCGTTGACCGAGCTTACTCCGCCCGATGTCGTATTCATTGGCGGCGGGTTGAGCAGCGAATTGCTGCAGTGGATACATGATGCCCTACCCGCGGGCACCCGGCTGGTCGCCAATGCGGTGACACTGGAAAGCGAGGCGTTGTTGGCGCAATGGCACGAGGAACTGGGCGGTGAATTGTTGCGGGTCGAGTTGGCGCAGGCCTCGGCCCTTGGCCCCCGGCGCGGCTGGAAATCCGCTTACCCCGTAGTGCAATGGAGCGTTACCCTATGATCGTCGCGGGTTTGGGATTTTCATCGACGGCTTCGGTGGACAGCTTGCGCGCGGCCTTCGACCGGGCCAGTGCCGACTGGCAGGTCGAAGCACTTGCCACAGTGGTCGACAAAGAAGGTCATGCCGCGCTGACCGAATTTGCGGCATCCACTTCCCTGCCGCTGCATTTCATCGCGCCCGCCGATCTGGCCGGGCAGCGCACCCTTACCTGCTCGAACCGCAGCCGCGCCAGCTATGGTACCGGCAGCGTGGCCGAAGCATCCGCCCTTGCCGCCGCCGGCCCCGGTGCGCGACTGACCTCACCCAGACACATCTCGGACGACCGGCTTGCCACCTGCGCCGTCGCCATCGGAGGACAAACATGACCGTTCATTTCATCGGCGCCGGACCGGGCGCTGCCGACCTGCTGACCCTGCGTGGGCGCGATATCATCGCCTCATGCCAAGTGTGCCTTTATGCCGGATCGCTGGTGCCCGAGGAAATCCTGGGCCACTGCCCCGAGGACGCAAAGATCATCAACACGGCGCCGATGGATCTGGATCAGATCATGGCCGAGATCGAGGCGGCCCATAAAGCCGGGCAGGATGTGGCGCGGCTGCATTCCGGCGACCTGTCGGTCTGGTCGGCGATGGGAGAACAAATCCGCCGCCTGAAGGAGATGGGAATCCCGGTCAGCGTGACCCCCGGCGTACCGTCATTCGCTGCAGCAGCGGCGTCACTGGGCACTGAGTTGACCCTCCCCGGATTGGCGCAGTCGGTGGTTCTGACGCGGACGCCCGGACGCGCGTCGTCGATGCCAGAGGGTGAGACGCTGGAAAACTTCGCCCGTACCGGGGCAACCCTTGCCATTCACCTGTCGATCGGCAATCTGGACAAGGTGATCGCCGACCTGACTCCGGCCTACGGGGCCGACTGCCCGGTCGCCGTCGTGTACCGCGCCAGCTGGCCGGATGAGCGGATCATCCGCGCCACTTTGGCCACGCTGAAAGAAGCGCTGGACGAGAACATTTCGCGTACCGCTTTGATCATGGTCGGGCCTGCGCTGGCCGGTGAAGGCTTTGACGAAAGCTGCCTTTATTCCAAGGACTACGACCGCCGTTACCGCCCGCAGAGCGCCGACAGCCCGTGGTCGAGCTGGAGCCATGGCGATGACTAACCCTCCGGGTCTTCTGATTTCCGCGCCGTCCTCGGGGACCGGCAAGACCACCGTCATGCTGGGACTGTTGCGAGCATTGGCAGAGGATGGGTTGAATGTTCAGCCGTTCAAGAGCGGCCCGGACTACATTGACCCGGCCTTCCATCAGGCGGCGGCGGGGCGAGCCTCGTTCAACTTGGATAGCTGGGCGATGGGCGATCCGCTGCTGAGCGCCATCTCGGCGCAGGCCGAGGGGGCTGATATCGTGGTCGCCGAAGGCTCGATGGGACTGTTTGACGGCGTAGCGAAACCGGGCGAACTGGGGCATGGGTCCAGCGCTGAAACCGCACTGCGGATGGGCTGGCCTGTAGTGCTGGTACTGGATGTCGGAGGTCAGGCGCAGTCGGCCGCGGCCACCGCTCTGGGGTTCCGTATGTATAACCCTGACTTGCCGTTTGCAGGTGTGATCCTTAACCGCTGCGCCAGCCCTCGACATGAGCGGCTAACGCGATTGGGGATGGAGCGCGCGGGCCTGCCGGTTCTTGGCGTGTTGCCGCGTCGCGGAGACCTGACCCTGCCCGAACGCCATCTGGGCCTGATCCAGGCCGTCGAGCACCCCGATCTGGAAAGCGCGATCGCCGGTTATGCGGCGTTTCTGCGCGAGCACGTGGATCTGGAGGCCATCAAGGCGGCGGCTTCCTCAGGCCCGGATGGGCCATCGTCAGCCGCGCTGCCGCGCCCTCCAGCGCAACGGATTGCGCTGGCCAGGGATGCCGCGTTTTCCTTTACCTATCCGCATCTGTTGGAAGGCTGGCGAGCAGCAGGGGCCGAAATTCTGTCGTTTTCGCCACTGGCAGATGAAGCCCCTGCAGCGGATGCCGATCTGGTTTGGCTGCCCGGCGGATACCCCGAATTGCACGCCGGAACGCTGGCCGCGGCAGAGACTTTCCTGACCGGGTTGCGCAAACACGCCGAAACCAAACCCGTTCACGGGGAATGCGGTGGGTACATGGCGTTGGGTCAGGCGCTGATCGACAAGGAAGGTGTTCAGCACAAGATGGCCGGTCTGCTGGGGCTGGTGACCTCGTATGAGAAGCGCAAGTTCAATCTGGGCTATCGCAAAGCGGAACTCTTGGCGCCGATGCCAGGCTATGCATCCGGCACTGCTTTGCGCGGGCATGAGTTCCACTACTCGTCAATTGTCGAGCAACCGGATGCGCCGCTGGCACGGGTTTTCGACGCTGAGGGGGCCGAGGGTCCGCAGACCGGATCGGTGCGAGGCAACGTGACCGGCACATTCTTTCACCTGATTGCGGAGGCTACGGCATGAGCGGCTTCGTTTCCTTTATCGGCTCTGGTCCCGGCGACCCGGAACTTCTGACGCTGAAAGCGGTCGACCGGATGCAGAAGGCCAACGCGGTGCTGTTTGACGACCTGAGCAGCGGTCCGATTCTGAGCCACGCGCACGAGGGCGCTGATTTGGTTGGCGTTGGCAAACGCGCCGGGCGGCCGTCGCCAAAACAAGATCATGTCAGCCGCCTGCTGGTGGATTATGCCAAGACCGGTGCCCGCGTGGTGCGGTTGAAATCAGGCGATGGTGGGTTGTTCGGACGGCTCGAGGAAGAACTGGTCGCCCTGCGTGAAGCCGGAATTGAATACGAGATCATCCCCGGCATTCCCTCGGCGGTGGCTGCCGCAGCGGCAGCCGGTATTCCGTTGACGCGGCGACTGACCGCCCGTCGGGTGCAATTCGTCACCGGCCATGATGTCAGCGGCCAATTGCCCGAGGACTTGAATCTGCCCGCACTGGCGGACCCGGACGCCACAACCGTTGTGTTCATGGGCAAGCGAACCTTTCCCTTGCTGGTCAAAACACTCCACGACCACGGCCTGCCGCTGGACACACCTGCCTTGATGGCCGAGTCGGTTTCGACGCCAGATCAGAAATTGCAGCGGGCGACCATCGGCGCGTTGTCGGCACAACTGGCAAACGAGATTGGCAGCGCCCCGGCATTGATCCTTTATGGGCCGCTGGCAGAGCTTGACGATGTATGACCTGACCCTGATTGGCATCGGCACCGGCAACCCGCATCACGTGACCTTTCAGGGCGCGCAGGCCATCCGCGATGCAGACCTGATCCTGATCCCTCGCAAAGGTGATAACAAGGCCGATCTAGCGGGGTTGCGCGAAGATATCATCGCAGCTGTGACCGACACGCCGCCTCAGATCGCTTATTTCGACATCCCCAAACGTCGCTCGGACGACGGCTACCTACGCGGCGTGGACGAATGGCATGACGCGATTGCCCTGTGCTGGCATGAGGCGATCTCAGTGCACCCAGAGGCGCAACATGTGGCCTTGCTGATTTGGGGCGACCCGTCGCTCTATGACAGTTCGTTGCGGATCGCTTCACGGCTGGATCCACAGCCGGAGACACGAGTGATACCGGGCATTACGGCGCTGCAAGCGTTGACGGCAGCCCATGCGATTCCTATCAACGATCTGGGCGCGCCTTATGTTGTCACCACCGGCCGGCGCATCCGGGATGAAGGCTGGCCTGTAAATACCTCGAAAGTGGCGGTTATGCTGGACGGCGAATGCTCGTTCCAGAGCCTTGAGATGCAGGATTATGACATCTGGTGGGGCGCCTATGTAGGCATGAAAGAAGAACTCCTGATCAAGGGGCCTCTGGTCGACGTGGCACAACAGATTCTGGAAACTCGCGCACGCGCACGCGCCGATCATGGCTGGATCATGGATATCTATCTGCTGCAAGATCGCACGGGATTGTGAGTGCGCCGCCCCCTGTTCTCTGTCATCAATAGAGCCAGTCATGGTGCTGGAGGTGTCACGAATGCGCGTTCTTTGGGCTTCGCTTTGCTGTCTGGTCATGCCTGCCTGGGCCGAAGAACCCCTGTCCGGCTGGGCGGTTTACCCGACTGACAAGAGTTATGAGGAACTCGTGGCCGACACAAAGGCTGCGGTGAAAGAAAACGGGCTGATCGTGGTCACTCAGGCCGGGCCGACCAAGGCTGCGGCCGCGCGCGGCATCGTCATTCCCGGCAATCTGGTGATCGGGGCTTTCAACAACGACTACGCGGTGCGTGTTCTGGAGACCTCGGTCCAGGCGATGATCGAAGCCCCGATCCGGTTCTACGTCACCGAAAACGAGGATGGTACCGCCACCCTGTCTTACAAAACGCCCAGCTTTGTGTTTGCGCCCTATGTCTATGAGGGTGGTGAGCCCTTGAGCAACATTGCCGCCGAGCTTGACACAAAATTTCAGGCAGTGGCGGGAGCCGCAGTCAAATAGTCACACTGACGTGAACCTGCTTGCGTCCGGGCGCGTCCTCCGCAATCTCCTGTGAAACACGATCTTCGGAGCTTTACTGATGCAGGACGTATCCCCCCGCGCAGCTGACCTTTTAGCCCAACGTCTTTACGAGGCCGGGTGCCGCCACGCCTTTGGCATGCCCGGTGGAGAAGTTCTGACGCTGGTGGATGCGCTGGAGCAAGCGGGGATCACCTTTCACCTAGCCAAGCACGAAAACGCTGCCGGGTTCATGGCAGAGGCCGTGCATCACCGCGACGGTGCGCCTGCGATTCTGGTGGCCACCCTCGGTCCCGGCGCGATGAACGGGATCAACGTGGTGGCTAACGCGCTGCAGGATCGGGTGCCGATGATCGTTCTGACCGGCTGTGTTGATGCGGATGAGGCGCTGACCTATACACATCAGGTCATGGATCATGCGCAGGTCTATCGTTCGATCACCAAAGGGACATTTACCCTGACCGCGCAAGGCGCGGACATTGTGGCCGATAAGGCCGTGTCATTGGCTAACCAACCACGCCCCGGCCCCGTTCATATCGATGTGCCGATCTCGGTTGCGGATACGCGTGTGTCCGGCATTAAACGTCGGCGCCTCACAAAACACGCCGCCGTCGCGCCCGAAGGAAACTGTGTTGAAAAGGCCCGCCGCTGGCTGGCCGAAGCTGCACGACCCATCGCTATTGTGGGTCTGGACGTGCTCTATGACGACTCACGCAACGTGGTGCAGGCGTTTCTCGAGCATTTCAGCATTCCCTTCGTTACCACCTACAAGGCCAAGGGTGTGGTCCCCGAGGATCATCCTCTTTGTCTCGGTGGCGTGGGCCTGTCACCGTTGGCCGACAAACATCTGGTGCCGCTTGTTGAACAGTCCGATCTGGTTCTGTGTCTTGGCTACGACCCCATCGAAATGCGACCGGGCTGGCGCGAGATCTGGGACCCCGACGAAAAGCGGGTCATCGATATCTCTGCCGTGGTCAATGACCACTACATGCATCATGCCGAATTGAATCTGGTGGCCCATACCGGCGCCACGCTGGAGGCCATCGCCAAAGGCAACCCTGCCCGCGCGACATGGCCCGGTGGTGAGCCCGCGCAGGTCAAAGCCGCCTTGGCGCGGGCCTTCCCCACTGATGACAACTGGGGGCCTGCCGCGGTGATCGCCGAGACCCGTGCCACTCTGCCCCCCGAAACACTGGCAACCGCCGATAGCGGCGCTCATCGCATCCTGCTGAGCCAGATGTGGGACTGCCACGAAGAACGCGGGCTGATCCAATCCTCGGCGTTGTGCACCATGGGCTGCGCGGTGCCGATGGCGATTGGCCTGAAACTGGCCGAACCGGATCGTCCGGTCATCAGCTTTTCGGGCGACGCCGGGTTCCTGATGGTGGCCGGAGAGCTGTCGACCGCCGCCGAAATGGGCGGCAACCCGATCTTTCTGGTCTTTGTCGATGCCAGCCTTGCGCTGATCGAATTGAAACAGCGGCAGCGCCAGATGGGCAACATGGGCGTCGATTTCGATCGCCACGACTTTGCCGCCCTAGGTCGGGCCTTTGGTGGCAACGGCCATACCGTCCGCAATAGGGCGGAACTGCGCGCCGCGCTGATCGCGGCCGTCAAGGCCGACACTTTCACCGTGATCGCCGCCGAGATTGACCGTGGAGGGTATGATGGCCGTATCTGAGGGACCGCTGAAGGGCGTTAAAGTACTGGACCTATCCCGCATTCTGGCCGGGCCGACCTGCACGCAATTGCTGGGCGATTTGGGCGCCAGCGTTATCAAGATCGAAAACCCGGCGACAGGTGGCGACGACACGCGGCAATGGGGCCCTCCGTATGTCGTGGATGCAGACGGCAACCGCTCGGACCTGAGTGCATATTTCATGTCGACCAACCGCAACAAAAAGTCAGTTGCGATCGACATCACCACGGCTGAGGGTCAGGCGCAGATCAAACGGCTGGCCTCGCACGCGGATATCCTGATCGAGAATTTCAAACCCGGCGGGCTTGCAAAATACGGGCTGGACTACGCGTGCCTGTCGGGAGAGTTTCCCAGCCTCGTTTATTGTTCGATCTCGGGCTACGGCCAGACCGGGCCGAACGCATCCAAACCCGGCTACGACCTGATGGCGCAGGGCTATGGCGGGATCATGTCGCTGACCGGTGATCCCGAAGGCGCCCCCATGAAGGTTGGCGTGGGCATCTCCGACGTGATGTGCGGAATGTACGCCACTGTCGGTATTCTGGCCGCGCTACGCCACCGCGATCAGACCGGTGAAGGCCAGCAGGTGGACTTAGCGCTAGTCGATACGCAGGTTTCCTGGTTGATCAATGAGGGCGTGAACTATCTGACTTCGGGTGATGTGCCCCAACGGCGTGGCAATGGGCATCCCAATATCGTGCCGTACGACGTCTATGAAACCGCCGATGGTCACGTCATTCTGGCGGTAGGGAATGATGGCCAGTTCCGCCGCTTTTGCGAGTTCATCGACCATCCGGAACTGGCGGAAGACCCGCGCTTTGCCACCAACCCGGCGCGGCTGGAAAACCGTGACGCCCTGAATTCGGTGCTGCGCCCGGCGGTGCAGGGCCACGACACCGCCACCGTCATTGCCGAGCTTGAAACGCGAAAAGTGCCCGTTGGCCCGGTGCAGACGCTGGATCAGGTATTTGCCACAAAACAGGTCGCTGCACGGGAGATGCAGATCGCCATGCAGGCCGCCCCGGGCGAGGTGAAATTGATCGGGAACCCGCTGAAACTGTCTCGCACGCCTGTAACATATCGCAGTGCTCCGCCCGTGTTTGGGGCAGACACTCAGGCTGTATTGAACGCCGAAAATCCATTCGAAGATTGAAACACAGCGCCCATTTCGGCGGCATGTTGCTGAAACATGCCGTTGAATCGGCGGTTTTTTTCACGTTTTCCACACACGGCATTTCACCAATTCGAGAGCAGCGGCGATACTGATACGACGCCGCCGAAGTCTCTGCTACATCGAATATGTAGAAATTTATAATTGGATCGGATCACACGCATGAAACAAGATGTTTTCGGACAGATGAACACCCTGAGCCAGCCCGCAAGCGTCGAGGCGTGGAATGGTGTTCTGCTTGGCTTCATGGCGCATTCGGCCAGCACGCCGCTACATCTGGGCAAAGTGCTTGAGCTTGAGCCCGACTTTGCCTTGGGTCACGCGATCAAAGGTCTGTTCATGGTTTTGCTGGGTCGGCGTGAGATGACGGCGGTCGCGGTTGAGGCTCTGACAGCTGCGAATGCGGCGATGGAACGGCAGCCGGTCTCCGCGCGCGAGCGGTTGTATATCGAGGCGCTGGGTCTGTACCTGGCCGACCTGCCCTCACAGGCCGTAAAGAAGTTCGAAGAGATTCTATGCGCCCATCCCCAGGATACGCTGGCGATGAAGCTCAGCCACGCAACGCGGTTTGTTCTGGGCGACTCGGCCGGAATGCGCCGTTCGATTGAACGGGTAATGCCCGCCTATGAACCCGACCATGCCGGACGTGGCTATCTGCTGGGCTGTCATTCCTTCGCGCTGGAAGAAACGGGCGCCTATGAAAAGGCCGAGATCGCAGGACGTCAGGCGCTGTGGATGGTATCCGACGACGCCTGGGGGCTGCACGCGGTGGCCCATGTGCATGAAATGACAGGTAACGCGCAGTTGGGTCTGGATTGGCTGGCCGGGCGCGAGGATGCGTGGACGCACTGCAACAACTTCCGCTATCACGTCTGGTGGCACAAGGCGCTGATGCATCTGGACCTGGGTCAGGTTGATCAGGTGATGGAGTTGTATGACAACTATATCCGTCAGGACAAAACCGACGATTACCGCGATATTTCGAACGCAACATCGCTGCTGTCGCGAATGGAGTTGGAGGGCATCGATGTCGGCAACCGCTGGGAAGAGCTGGCTGATCTGAGCGCCGCCCGGACCGAGGATGGCTGCCTGATCTTTGCCGATTTGCACTATCTTCTGGCCTTGACCGGCGACAACCGCAGCGATGCGACGAACAAGATGTTGCAGCGCATTCAGAAGGACGCGCAGCGCAATCAGGGCGACACCCCGATCCGCATGTCCGATCCAGGTATTGCAGCCGCCAAAGGCCTTGAGGCCTTCGGCGATGGCCTTTACGGTGCCGCATTCGACTTTTTATCAAGCGCGCGCAGTGGTATGCAACTGGCAGGGGGTAGCCACGCCCAACGTGATGTATTCGAGCGCATCGCAATCGATTCCGGTCTGCGCGCGGGCCGTCTGGATGCAGTCGAGCGCATCCTGGACGATCGCCGCGCCAAACGCGCCGGAGGGGAAGACAATTACGCCCTGGCGCGCCGCGCATTGATCGACGCGGCCCGCGATGACCAAGACGCACAGAGCGTCCCGGCTGAATAACAAAACAAAAAAAGACTAAGAAGGACAGAATACGTATGGCGACAGCATCGCCCGCTTCTGATTTCGCGCCCGTGGTGGCCTCAACGGCCGCACCTGCACGCACGCGCGACCCGCGGCTGGATTTCTATCGCGGCATCGCGATGTTCATCATCCTGATCGCGCATGTTCCCAATGACCCATGGGCCAACTGGATTCCAGCCCGGTTTGGGTTCTCGGACGCGACTGAAATTTTCGTGTTCTGTTCGGGCATGGCCTCGGCCATTGCGTTCGGCGGGGCGTTCCTGCGCAAAGGCTGGTGGATGGGCACGGCCCGTGTGGCTTTCCGCATCTGGCAGGTCTACTGGGCGCATATCGCGCTGTTCTTCTTTGTCGCCATGACCATGGCGGCGTTGAATCAGAGCGGGCTGTTCGAGAAAGACTATATCTCGTCGCTGAACCTGCAGCATTTCTTCAACGACCCGGCGCCGCAGATTGTCGGGATGTTCACCCTGACCTATGTGCCGAACTATTTCGACATCCTGCCGATGTATCTGGTGGTTCTGGCGATGATGCCGCTGGTCATGGGCCTGTCTCGGATCGGATTCTGGGCGGTTGCCTTGGCCTCGGTCACGCTGTGGCTGATCGCCCAGACCGACGTTCTGGACCTGCCGGCCGAACCGTGGTCCGACCGTCAGTGGTTCTTCAATCCATTCGGTTGGCAGTTGCTGTTCTTCACCGGCTTCGCCTTTATGCGCGGTTGGCTGCCGGCCCCTCCGGTGTCGAAAACACTGATCTGGGCGGCAGCCCTGTTCCTTGTTTTCTCGATGCCTTTTGGCTCGTGGAAGGTTTTCACATGGATCAACGCGGCGGCCCCTGATCTGGCTGACGAAATCCGCAAGGTCTGGCCGGTCACCAAGGAATTACGCGACAAGACAGACTTTGGCCTGTTCCGGTACCTGCACTTCCTGTCGTTGGCCTATCTGGGCTGGGTTGTAGCCGGTGAGCACGGTCACCGCCTGATCGCAACCGGGCACGGAGCCGCTGCCAAAGTCTGGCAATTTCTGCTGACCGTGATCTCCAAGGTCGGGCAGCAATCGTTGGCAGTATTCGTTTTTTCCATGGCGGCAGCACGACTTATCGGCGTCGGACTCGACCTGAGTGGGCGGGATTCTGCCAGTGTGTTCATCGCTAACATGATTGGCTTTGCGATGATCATCGGCGTGGCTTACATGGCCGCTTGGTTCAAATCACAACCCTGGAAGTCAAAGAAATGAATTTTACACGTCGCGCATTTCTGGCCTCGACTTCGGCGCTTGCCTTCGCGCCGGCCACATTTGCCACCGGCGGGGAAACCCCCTTTGACCGCAATGACGTCATCGCGATGGCCCGGGATCTGGCCAGCCGCCCCTATGCTGAACGCGAGATGGTGCCGCAGGAATGGCAGGACCTGACGTATCAGCAATACCGCTCGATCCGGTTCCGCCTGGATCGCGCGCTGTGGTATGAAACCGAGACACCCTTCAACGTCGATTTCTTTACGCCCGGGCTGTACTTCCCGCGCACCGTTAAGGTGTCGACGGTCGAGGGTGGAATGGCCACTCCGGTCGCCTTCGATCTGAGCATGTTCGACAAGTCCGAGGACGTGCCGGAGTTGCCGATCGACGACACGCTGGGGTTCTCGGGTCTGCGCCTGCGCACCGAAATGCACCGCCCTGGCAAAACCGATGAGTTCTGCGTCTGGCAGGGCGCCAGCTATTTCCGTGCCATCGGACTGCATGAAGTCTATGGGCTGTCGGCCCGTGGACTGGCGTTGAAAACAGGCGATCCGGACGGCGAAGAATTCCCCGAGTTCATCCGTTTCTGGCTGGAACGCCCCAAACCCGGCCAACGTGACATGGTTGTACATGCGCTGATGGACAGCCCCAGCGTGACCGGAGCCTATCGGTTCAACGTCTCCGCTGGCGCAGATTGCATCATGGATATTGAGGCCACCCTGTTCCCCCGCGAAGAGCTGACCCATGTCGGCATTGCGCCCGGCACCTCGATGTTCCTGTTCGACCAGACCAACCACAGTCGGTTCGACGATTTCCGCCCCGCTGTCCATGACAGCGACGGGCTGCTGATTCGCAATGGGGCCGGAGAGGTGCTGTGGCGGCCGCTGTCCAACCCCACGCGCCTGCAGTTTTCGTCCTTTGTCGATATGAACCCGCGCGGGTTTGGCCTGATGCAGCGCAAGCGTAAGTTCTCGGATTACGCGGACCTTGAGGCGAATTACCACAAACGTCCGGGCTTGTGGGTCGAACCCAATGGCGATTGGGGCAAAGGGGCTGTCACGTTGGTCGAAATTCCGGCCGATCAGGAAATCTATGACAACATCGTTGCCTATTGGCGCCCGATGGAGCCCTATGCGGCGGGTAGTCAGATCGATCTGTCCTATCGCCTGATCTGGGGAGAGGAACCGCAGCGCACGCCGATGCCGCGCGTAATCAATACCGCGATGGGTGAAAACACCTTTGGCGAAGGGCGTCTGGCCGTCATCGACTTTGAGGAAAGCGATTTGTTCGGCGATCCCGAGGCGATGACGATCTTTGTCGACTCGCCCCATGCCGAGACCTCCGAAGGCGTGCTGCAACGCAACCCCGATACCGGCGGCCTGCGGCTGGCATTTTCGTTTCAGCCGGGCGACCGCAGCCACGTGGAACTGCGCGCGCAGTTGCTGAAAGACAAACAACCGGCCTCTGAGGTCTGGCTTTATCGTTGGACCGCATGACCCAGGATCTGCACATCATGCCCCCCGAGGCGCCTCTGGCCATGCCCGCGCAGGACTTCAGCGTGGACTTCCGGGATGCGCAGGTACCCGGGGGCCAGCGCCCCTCAGCCGGGTTCTGGCGCGCATTGGCGTTCTCTCCGGCCATGGCAGCCACGATGGGCCTGCTGTGGGTCATGAGTGATTGGTTCGGGGCTGAAGGCATCAATCTGATCGAAGGCGTCTTGCTGGCGCTGATTTCGTTCAACTTCTTTTGGATTTCCTTTACGGTCTGCACCGTGCTGCTGGGCATGGTGTCCCTGTCGCGGCAGGAACCACCGAAACGCGAGACCCGTTCGCAGCCCCTCCGCGTCGCGCTTCTGACGCCCGTCTACAACGAAGTGCCGTGGAACGTGCTTGGGAACGCCCGCACGATGCTGGAGGACCTGCGCGCGCGGGGTGGTCAGCACCACTATGCCATGTTCATCCTGTCCGACACCCGCGACCCCGAGATCGCGGCGCAGGAGCAGGCCAGTGTCGAGGCGCTGCGCACCACCCTCGCCCCCGGTCTGGAGCTCTACTACCGGCGTCGTGAACAAAACACCGACCGCAAGGTCGGCAACATCGCCGATTGGGTCAGCCGCTGGGGTGCCGATTGGGATGCGATGCTGGTACTGGACGCAGACAGCCTGATGACCGGACGTGCCATACTGCGGCTGACGGACTCGCTGGCGCGTGACCCGGGTGCGGGTCTGGTCCAGAGCTATCCGCAGCTGATCGGCGCTCAGTCGGTCTTTGCCCGGATGCAGCAGTTCGCCAATGGTGTCTACGGCATCGCCTTTGCCGAAGGTCTGGCACGCTGGTGCGGGCAAGAAGGTAACTATTGGGGCCACAACGCCATCATCCGTACTCAGGCTTTTGCCACAAGCGCAGGCCTCCCGAAATTGCGGGCCTATAATGGTCAGGAAAAGCTGATCATGAGCCACGACTTCGTCGAAGCCGGTTTGCTGCGCCGCGCTGGTTGGGGGGTGCGGTTCCTGCCGCGCATACGGGGCTCGTATGAGGAAACCCCGCCCACGCTGATCGACCACGCCCTGCGGGATCGTCGCTGGTGCCAGGGCAACCTGCAGCACCTGAAACTGTTGGGCTCAACCGGGTTCCGAGCCGTGTCCCGCTTCCATATGTTCCACGGCGCGGTCGGCTATCTGATGTCGCCGCTGTGGTTTGCCCTGTTGGTGATGTGGGCGCTGATTGGGCAGGGTGAGGATGCCTCGGTCCTGCATTATTTCAGCCCCGACAACCCGATGTTCCCGCAATGGCCCGAGATGTCTGAAACCCGCCACGTGCTGATCATTCTGGTGATGTATGCCATGTTGCTGGCCCCTAAGGTGCTGGGCGTTCTGGCCTTGCCCCTGAGCGGGGTGCGCTATGCGGAATTCGGCGGCGGGTCCAAGTTCCTGACATCCTTCCTGGCTGAGGTGATCCTGTCGATCCTCTATGCCCCGATCCTGATGGTGCAGCAGATGATCGCGGTCTTCCGCACAGCGCTTGGCCTTCAAAAGGGTTGGTCGCCGCAGGCACGCGATGGTGGCACTTACAGCCTGCGCACTCTGATCCTGTGCCACACGCTGGAAACCATCAGCGGCGTCGCGCTAAGCGTTGGCATCCTGTCCGGTCTTGTATCGGTCTGGCTGGCGCCGATCGCGATCAGCCTTGCGCTGGCGGTTCCTCTGTCCGCGCTCAGCGGTGTCTCGGCCGGGGCCGCGCGGCGTATGGTCGGGATGAGGGAGGATTTCCGTGAACCTGCGATCACCCGCTCGGCGCGACGTCACCGGAACGAACTGAAGCGTCTGATCGAGGGCAAAGGCGTCATGGCCCCTGCCGAGTAAAGCGCTTTGCGTTTCACGCGAGCATCAGCAACAAAAAGCGCGTTCGTTCAACAGGAGAGGCAGCGCGTGTTGTTTCCAACTGAACGCAAAGCGCCTGGATCAACCACCCGGCAGACCTTCGTACCAATCGACCATAATGTCCGCCCATCCCTTGGGCACTCCGTGACCGCCGGGGAACAGCGCGAATTCCAACGCGCTGCCCTCGGCGCATCCGGTCCAATAGCGGCGCATGAATTGGCCGGTGGTGGAAAACCCGCTGGGTTTGGTGTCGGTGCATTCGTTTGCTACGCGCCAGATTTCCAGACCGGCAAATATGTCGCCCTGATGGAACCGGCCACCACTCAATAGTCGCCCCTCCAGCGGCACGACGTTGTCGGTCCAGCCGTGAGTGTGAAACAAGCGCGCCGGGCCGTCGCAGGCTAAGGGTTGTGGGCGCCAGAAACCGCCCGAGACAGGCACATAGGCCGAAAACGTATCCGGCGCGGCGCAGGCAAGGTAATAGACCATGAAGGCGCCCGCAGAGAATCCACCCAGCACCACCCGGTCAGCATCCACCCCGAACCTGTCCGCGGCATCCTGAACAGCCTCGGTCAGAAAAGCCGTTTCATCGCGCCCCTCCCATCCGGGAAAGAAGTTCCAGCTTTGGCGGCCATTCCGCTGGGACCCTTCCGGCGCCATCACCGCATACCCCCGGTCCAGCAGAGGCTCGACCATGCTGCGATTCTTCAGGGTTCCCGTGGCGGTACCGCCATAGCCGTGCAGAAACACCAACAGCGGCGGATTTTCCGCCTCGGGCAGTTCGATGTGATAGCCGCCCGATGCGGTTTCACACATGCCTTCCTGATCGGCACAAGCGGCAAGGCCTGTCTGACCTGCCAGCACCAGCCCAATTGCCAGCGTCATTTCCCGGATCATCCTGTCTCTCCTGTATTGCGCTGCACGGGTAACCCGACGCGCACCCATCCCGGCCCTGCAGCCGACCCCAACATGCCCTCTGGGACATCCATGACATTTGTGAACCCGGCCTCAGTCAACCGGTTGCTCAGACGGGCAGACCGCACCCCGCGGGCGCAAATCAGCGCGACCCGAGTATTGCGGTCTCCACCTGTGAGCTGCGCCAGCGCCCGCTCAAAATCATCCCGGCGCATATCCAGCGGGTACGCGCCTTCAGCAATGCCCGTGGCCTTCCACTCGCGGGGGGTTCGGATATCCACCAACAGGACTTCTCCCGACAACGCCTGCTCATACGCGTCTGCAACGCTCAGTTTATCACCCGCATAATCCGGGGGGATCAGGCGGTATTGCCGGATGGCGAATCCGGCGGCAAGGGTCGCGCCTCCGCCCAGTAACACCCATCTTCGGGTCCTGTTCACCATTTCTGCCATACAGCCCCCTCCTGCGCAGACAGGCCGGTTTTATCACAATCGCCGGGTTGGCGCTGTGGTGAAATTCGGGCCGCAGATCAAGTTCGCGTCATTATCGCGCCTTTTAAAACACTATCAGTTCCGCGCCCCTAGAATGCAGCTAAAAACCTGCAATAGCTGGACAGTCAGAAAATTATCCTTACAAAATCAGGATTACTTTTGACCGCTCAGACCGGAGTATCGCACTTGTCCCTATTCCTCATCGCGGCCCTTCCCTTCCTCGGAGCTGTATTTCCAGCCCTTCTGATCCGGGCAGGACGAAACGCAGCAGCTTCGGCGGCGGGCTTGACCACTTTTCTGGCACTTATGGGCCTGTTGATCCACATCCCCTCGGTCATGCGCGGAGACGTTGTGACAGCACGGTTCGACTGGATACCGGCGCTGGGTCTGAATGCGAATTTCATGCTGGACGGTCTGGGGTTCCTGTTTGCCCTGCTGATCCTGGGGATCGGGTTGCTGATCATCCTCTATGCGCGATTCTATCTGTCGCGCGAGGATCCGATGGGGCAGTTCTATACCTATCTGCTGCTGTTTCAGGGCGCGATGGTCGGGATTGTCCTGTCTGACAACGTCCTTCTTCTGCTTATATTCTGGGAGCTTACATCGCTTAGTTCCTTCCTGTTGATCGGGTATTGGAAACACCTGCCCGAGGGTCGACAGGGTGCGAGGATGGCGCTGGCCGTGACCGGATCCGGCGGGCTGGCGATGATCGCGGGGATGCTGATTCTGGGCAACATTGTCGGTTCTTATGACCTCAGCGTTATCCTACAAAACAAAGAGCTGATCCAGGCCTCCCCCTATTACCTGCCCGCGCTGATCCTGATCCTGCTAGGCTGTTTCACCAAATCGGCGCAATTCCCGTTCCACTTCTGGCTGCCGCACGCGATGGCGGCGCCGACCCCCGTTTCGGCCTATCTGCACTCGGCCACGATGGTGAAGGCCGGGCTGTTCCTGATGGCGCGGATGTGGCCGGTTTTGGCGGGCACCGATGCGTGGTTCTATATCGTCGCAACCACGGGGCTGGTCACGATGCTGATTGGCGCCTGCATTGCGCTGTTCAAGGACGACCTAAAGGCGCTGTTGGCGTTTTCGACAGTATCGCATCTGGGTCTGGTGACGATGCTACTGGGGTTCGGCACCAAGATTGCCGCCGTGGCTGCTATCTTCCACATCATCAATCACGCGACTTTCAAATGTGCGCTGTTCATGACCGCCGGGATTGTGGATCACGAAACCGGAACGCGGGATATCAAGCGATTGGGCGGGTTGCGTCAGCTAATGCCGATCACCTTTACCATCGGCACGATTGCTGCTCTGTCGATGGCCGGTTTGCCGCCGCTGAATGGCTTCCTGTCCAAGGAAATGATGCTTGAGGAGACAGTCCACACCACATGGCTGCACTCGCACTATCTGGTGCCGGGGCTGGCGCTGCTGGCGGCACTGTTCTCGGCAGCCTATTCCTTCCGCTTTGTCAGCCATGTCTTCCTTGGCCCGCAGCGCACTGACTATCCGCATCATCCCCACGACCCGCCTGTCGGGCTGTGGCTGGCCCCGGCATTCCTCGTAGTGCTTGTCGTTCTGATCGGGCTGTATTCGGCGGCTATCGTCGGGCCTTTGGTTGCGGTTGTGTCCAGCGCCGTGATTGGCGGAGAGAAACTGCCCTACTATTCGCTGAAGCTGTGGCATGGATTCACGCCTGCGCTTTACATGTCGGCCGTGGCCACACTGGGCGGTCTGTTCCTGCTGGCGCTGTACCGGCGGGGAGAAGCGCTGTGGAATTCCCTGCCCCGTCCCGAGGCCAAGACGATCTTTGACGCCGTGATCGGTGCCCTGACGGCGCTCAGCCGATGGATCACCGACACGCTGCATAACGGCGTCATCAGCCGCTATGCGATCATCCTAATCGCCTTTACTGTCGGGCTTGGCTATTACGCCTACACGACCGGTGTGATTGGCCCGGAAACGCGCGAGCCCTTGCCGATACAGATCATTCCCTTCATCGGCTGGATCTGTTTGGTTGGTGCAACGCTGGCTATCATGTGGTTCCACCGCAATCGCTTGCTGTCGCTGGTGCTGATCGGTGTGGTCGGCCTGATCGTTTCGATGGCCTTCAACTATCTCTCGGCCCCGGATCTGGCGCTGACGCAGATCTCGGTCGAGGTGGTGACGATGATCCTGTTGCTGCTGTCGCTGAACTTCCTGCCCACAGATACACCGTGGGACAGCAGCGCCGCACGGCGCTGGCGTGATGCGGCGATCTCGGTCGTGGCAGGTCTTGGCACCGGCGGCTTGATCTACGCGCTGATGCTGCGGGACTTTGCCTTCCCGACGATCTCTGAGTTCCATTTGGCAAACTCATACAAAGGCGGTGGCGGCACCAACGTGGTCAACGTGATCCTGGTGGACTTCCGGGGCTTTGATACCTTTGGCGAGATCATCGTTCTGGGCATTGCAGCTCTGATCATCTTTGCCCTTACCGAGGCCGTTCTGGGCTCGAACGTCCGCGCCTATCTGCTGAATCGCAAACCGCATTGGCCACAATCGGGGGATTCCCATCCGCTGATGATGGTGGTGGCGACCCGCGTGATGATGCCCATCGCGCTGATGGTTGGTGCCTATATCTTTTTCCGGGGACATAACCAGCCAGGCGGCGGGTTCATCGCCGGTCTGATCGTGGCCATTGCGTACCTGATGCAATACATGGCCAGTGGTTATACATGGGCCATCGAGCGGCAGCGCTTTTATTACCACGGCACAATCGGCTGGGGTGTTCTGATCGCCGCCGCGACCGGACTGGGTGCGTGGTTCAACGACCGCCCCTTCCTGACCAGCGATTTCGGTTACATCCACTGGCCGCCGCTGGAAGAGTTCGAATGGGCCACCGCCATCCTGTTTGACACCGGCGTGTTCCTCGCGGTTCTGGGCGCGGTGATGCTGGCGCTGGACAGCCTGTCGCGTTTCGCGTGGCAGCCGGGGATGGCGCAGGAATTCCCGATGGATATCAACCCGCTGCGGGACGATCCGCCGGAAGAAGAACAAGAGAAGGAGCCGGCCTGATGGAAGCGCTCGTAGCCTCTGCCGTAGGCATCATGACCGCTGCCGGGATATTCCTGATCCTGCGCCGCCGTACTTTCCCCGTGATCCTGGGCCTTTCCCTTATCACATATGCGGTGAACGTGTTTCTGTTCGCAACCGGAAGGCTTGCGCTGGATGCACCTGCCGTTCTGAACAAATATGAAGACGTCCCTTATACCGATCCTTTGCCACAGGCGCTGGTGCTGACGGCCATCGTGATTTCGTTCGGGATGACAGCGGTGATCGTGATGATCGCGCTGTCTGCCTATCTGTCCTCGAAAGATGACCATATCGACATGACCGCGCAGGACAGCGTGGACGCGCCGGGGGAAGACGCATGAACCACTGGATCGTAGCGCCGATCGTCCTGCCCGCGATTCTGGCCCCGTTCATCATCATGGTCCTGCGATATCACCTGGACCTGCAGCGCATCTTCTCGGTCGCTGGTGTTGTCGCCTTGCTAGGGATCGCCCTGACGATCACCGCTCAGGCGTCTGGCGGCGATATTCAGGTCTATGAACTAGGTGACTGGCCTGCGCCGTTCGGTATCGTGATGGTACTGGATCGGCTGTCCGCCATGATGGTTCTGCTGACCGCCCTGCTGGCCTTGCCCATCGTGCTTTATGCCATCGCATCAGGTTGGGATGACAGGGGTAAACACTTCCACGCGCTGTTTCATTTCCAGCTCATGGGTGTCTGCGGTGCGTTCCTGACCGGTGACGCGTTCAACCTGTTCGTGTTCTTCGAGGTCCTGCTGATCGCGTCCTACGGTCTGATGACACACGGTGGTGGTGCGGTGCGCCTAAAAGCAGGTGTGCAATATGTGGCCTATAACCTGCTGGGCTCGACCCTGTTCCTGTTTGCGCTGGGGACGCTTTATGGCGTGACCGGCACGCTGAATATGGCGGACATGGCGCTGCGCGTGGCCGAGCTTCCGGCTGATGACACGGCGCTGCTGCGTGTCGGGGCCGTTCTGTTGCTGCTGGTGTTCTGTATCAAGGCCGCCGTTCTGCCGCTGCATTTCTGGCTGCCCGCCAGCTATGCCAATGCGCCCCTGCCTGTGGCCGCCCTTTTTGCGATCATGACCAAGGTCGGGGCTTATTCGATCCTGCGTATGTACACGCTGGGCTTCGGCCCCGAGGTTGAGGCAACACAGGGACTGGTCGGCGCATGGCTGCAACCCGCAGCCTTGGTGACGCTGGCCGTTGGCACCGTCGGCATTCTCGGCACGCAGCACATCGCGAGGATGGTCGCCTTTTGCGCTATCGCGTCGATGGGAACGCTGTTGATTGCGATCTCGCTGTTCACCGAAACTGCCGCGGCTGCTGCGCTGTACTACATCTATCACTCGACCCTTGCCACAGCGCTGCTGTTCCTTGTGGCCGATCTGGTGATGGAGCGCAGGGGCGGGTCCATCGAACCCAAGGCACCGATGCCGCAAAACGGTTTGATCTCGGCCCTGTTTTTTGTCGGTGCCATCGCGCTGGCCGGGATGCCGCCTTTGTCGGGCTTCATCGGCAAACTGCTGGTGTTGGACGCATCCCGGGATGCGCCTGATGCCAACGCGATCTGGGCCGTGGTCCTGATCGGGTCCTTCGTCACCATTGTGGGGCTGGCGCGCGCGGGTTCACTGATTTTCTGGAAGAGCCACGACGTTCAGCGCAACTCGGCGTTGCAGGAGGAAGACGAAGAAGCCCCCGCCCTGCCTGCGCCCGAACCAAACGCCGGACTGGCCTTCACCGCCGTCTTTGGGCTGGTTCTGGGTCTCGTCATGCTAACCCTGTTCGCGGGCCCTGCCTTGACCTACGCTGGTAAAACAGCCGAACAGCTGTTTACACCCGAACACTACATCTCGGCCGTACTGGGAGGAGAGGAATGATGAGGCTTCTGCACCGGATTTTCCCGCACCCCCACCTGACCTTTCTGCTGACGATTGTGTGGGTTCTGCTGGCCAACAAACCCTCGCTAAACTCGCTTGTCTTCGGCCTGATCCTTGGGATTATCATCCCGTTCGTAACCCAGCCCTATTGGCCTGACCGCCCCAAGCTGCGCAACTGGCCGATGGTGGTGGAATATATGCTGGTGGTGCTGTGGGATATCGTGATTGCCAATATCACGGTGGCAAAGATCATCCTGTTCAAACGCGATGCCGACCGACAACCCAACTGGATTTGCGTCCCGCTGGAACTGCGCACGCCCGAGGCGATCACGGTTTTGGCGGGAACCATCACCATGACTCCGGGCACGGTCAGCTCGGACCTGTCGGCACAAGGGCATAACCTGCTGGTTCACTGCCTGGATGCACCCGACCCGGATGCTGTGCGGGATCAGATTAAACAGCGCTATGAACGTCGACTGAAGGAGATTTTCGAATGATCGAGGTTGCGATCTGGTTTGCCTTCGCCTGTTTTGGAACGGCCATAATGCTGTGCCTGTATCGGATCATCTCGGCCGAGGGCGTTGGCACCCGGGTTCTGGCGCTGGATACGATGGTGATCAACACCATCGCGTTGATGATCCTTTACGGTCTGAAGCTGGGAACCGAGATTTTCTTCGAGGCCGCCATGATCATCGCCATGCTCGGCTTTGTTTCGACCGTGGCCTATGCGCGCTTCATGCTGCGCGGCAATATCATCGAGTGAGGGCGATATGGAGTTCCTTTTCGAAGTTCTGATCGCGTTCTTTCTGGTCATCTCGGGCATCTTCGGCTTTGTCGGATCGTTCGGGATGATCAAGCTGAAAGACCCGATGTCTCGCCTGCACGCGCCCACCAAGGCAACGACGCTGGGCGTGGGCGGTGTGTTGCTGGCGTCGATTTGCCACTCAGTCCTGATCGAGCAGCACCTGTCGCTGCACGAACTGCTGATCACACTTTTCCTGTTTCTGACCGCGCCGATCACGGCACTGTTCATTGCCAAATGGCACATTCACCGCCATGAAAAGCCTAACGATCTGCCGGACGCGGGCGAGGATGAGCTATGGGCCACCCACGCGGTCGAGCAGGTCGAGGACGTCCCTGACCACACTGCGAATTAAATCTCATGCATCACCCTCCGCTGCCCCTGACCCGTGATCTGGTTCTGATTGGCGGCGGGCATACCCATGCGCTGGTGCTGCGCAAATGGGGGATGAACCCGCTGCCCGGCGCGCGGGTAACGGTAATTAACCCCGGTCCCACTGCGCCTTATTCCGGTATGCTGCCCGGCTATGTCGCCGGACACTATGACCGCCGGGAACTGGATATAGATCTGGTGCGCCTGGCTCGTTTCGCCGGTGCGCGCGTCGTCCTTGCCCCGGTCGAAGGGATCGACATTGATCGGGGTCTGGTCCATGCACCCGGCCGCCCTCCGGTGGCGTTCGATGTGGCTTCGATCAATGTGGGGATCACCTCGGACATGCCCGCCCTGCCCGGATTTTCCGCCCACGCGGTCCCGGCCAAACCTCTGGGGCCTTTCGCGGCCCAGTGGGCCACGTATCTGCAGGGCACCGGCCCTGCCTCGGTCGCGGTGATTGGAGGCGGGGTCGCGGGGGTTGAGCTGACAATGGCCATGGCCCACGCCCTGCGCGCCAAAGGTCGCGCGGCACGAGTGACACTGATCGACAGCGCCCAAGCTCTGACCGCGACTGTACCAAAGGCGGGTGCAACAATTCGCAAGGCAATGGCTGCTCTGGACGTTGACCTGATTGAGAATACGACCATTTCTCGCATCGAAGCCGATCATTTAATTCTGGATGATGGTCGTGAAATTCCGGCAGCTTTCGTGACCGGTGCCGCCGGTGCCCGTCCCTACGAATGGATCGCCCAAACGGGTCTTGATCTGCAGGACGGCTACATCCGTGTGAACGGTTACCTGCAATCCAGCGACCCAGTGATCTTTGCCGCCGGAGATTGCGCTCACTTGTCGGAAAACCCGCGCCCAAAGGCAGGAGTGTATGCGGTGCGAGAGGCTCCGGTCCTGTTCACTAATCTGCACGCAGCATTGGGCGCGGGACGGATGCGGCGGTACACGCCACAGAGAGATTACCTGAAGCTGATCTCACTGGGCGGAAAATCCGCACTGGCCGAGCGGCTGGGCACCTCATTCAGCGGGCCATTGATGTGGCGCTGGAAGAACCATATCGACCAGACCTTCATGAACAGATTCCGCGATCTGCCCGAAATGCCGCGCCCTTCAATGCCGCGTCTTCACACAGCTGGTCTGCAAGAGGCACTGGGTGAAAAACCCATGTGCGGCGGTTGCGGCGCTAAAGTTGGGCGCGGCGCGCTACAGGCTGCACTGCGCAATCTGCCCGCGCCAGAGCGCGCCGATGTTATCCCGCTGCCCGGGGACGACGCCGCATTGCTGACGATTGGTGGGGCGCGGCAGGTGATGACCTCGGACCATTTGCGCGGTTTCACCAATGACCCGGCGCTGATGACCCGCATCGCCGCCGTTCACGCGCTTGGGGATATCTGGGCAATGGGCGCCAACCCGCAAGCGGCAACCGCTACGATCATCTTGCCCCGCATGTCCCCCGAATTGCAGCACCGAACCATGGCCGAGATCATGACCACCGCCACCGAGGTCATACGCGACGCCGGGGCCGAGATCGTGGGCGGCCACAGCTCGATGGGGGATGAACTGACCATAGGTTTCACTCTGACTGGCTTGTGTGAGAATGACCCGATTGTGTTGTCAGGGGCCGGGGCCGGTAACGCGTTGATCCTGACCAAACCGCTGGGCAGCGGCGTGCTAATGGCCGCTGAAATGGCCGGCAAGGCCCGGGGCGAATGGATCGTTGATGCTTTCCGGCAAATGATTCAGCCGCAGGGCGAAGCTTCACGCATTCTGGCAGGTGCCAAAGCTATGACCGACGTGACAGGCTTTGGTCTGGCCGGGCATTTGTTGGGCATGTGCGAGGCCTCGAACTGCGGCGCGACACTCGATCTGGACGCAATTCCGTTGATGACTGGCGCACTGGAGTTGAGCGCGCACGGCATCCGGTCAACGATTTTCAATGACAATCGGTCCATCGCTCCGGATTTGCCGTTTGGCGGCAAAGCCGACTTGTTGTTCGACCCGCAAACCGCCGGAGGGTTGCTGGCCGCCGTCGCGGCCGATCAGGCGCAAGGGCTGTGCGAAAAGCTGAGGCACGCTGGATATCCGGCGGTCATCATCGGGCACATGTCCGACACACCAGGCCTGCGCCTTCAAAGCTGATCCAGAATCCGTTCGATCCGCGCGGCCGTACCGTTCAAACCCGCATCGTCAAGTGCGGCGGCGTCAACCCGGGCGACAATCTCGGCCCTGCGGGCGCGGCTGGATTTGGCGTAGGACGGGTCATAGTGCTGCTCCATCAACGCCCGTGTCAGTGCCTGTTTGTCATCGGCGTCGATCAGGGCGAACCAGCCATCCACAACGTCGTGCCCCCGGTGGAACCGCAACGGAGAGAGCCGGTCGCGCAACCGGTCCGCGTCCGACAGAATGTCGTCATAGGCGCTGACCAGATAGGTTGTGCGGGCCTCGATCGAGGCCCGGACCTGAATACGTGATGCGTTGCGCAAAGCGGTCCACAGGCTGGGCGGCAGGATCAGGGTTCCGATCTTGGACGACTCTGCTTCAACCACAACCGGGCGCGCTGTATCGAGCCCGCACAGCGCTGCGGCCAGAGCGGATTCGAAGGCCTTTTGACTGGGTTGCCCGCCGGGCATCTCGCCAAGCAAAGAGCCGCGATGATTGGCCAGCCCTTCAAGGTCCAGAACCTGAACACCGCGTGCTTTCAGACGCGCCAGAAGGCTGGTCTTGGCCGTGCCCGTGTAACCGTCCAAAGCGATCAGACGATGGGGTAAGGGGTCCTGATACAGAAACCGGTTCACCAGACGCCGATAGGTGCGATACCCGCCCTCGACCACCTCGGCCCGCCAGCCGATCTGTTGCAGCATCCAGGTGAAAGAACCCGACCGCTGCCCGCCCCGCCAGCAATAGACCAGAGGTTTCCAGCCACCTTCGTGGTGTGACAGGCTGTGTTCGATGTGGTTGGCCGCGTTGCGGAACACCAGCGCCGCGCCCAGTTTGCGGGCTAGAAAGGGGCTTTCCTGTACATAGATCGTGCCCACTTGCGCGCGTTCTTCATCGTCCAGAACCGGCAAGTTAATGGCACCGGGCAGATGATCCTCGGCAAATTCCGCCGGGCTGCGCACATCGATCACCGTATCGAAGCCGTGCGTATAAAGGTTGGGCAAGTCAATGAAGCTCAAAGCCATATCAAGGATCTATCCCGCAAAGGCCGCATTGAAAAGGCGCGCCGTCATGCCGGGACCCGTTCAATCAGTTCGGACCCGCTGGCGCGGTTCGAATTAACCGCTGGATCAACGCGGTAATAGTCCAAAACGTCCTCGGCACCGGGGCGCATCAGACGCGCGGCCCCCTTCCCGGCCTCACCCAGCCAGAGCGGCCAGCCGTCGGGCTCAAGGATCAATGGCATCCGGTGGTGGATGGCACTGAGATGGTTGTTGGCGGGTGTCGTCACGATGGCACAGGTGCCTTGCTGGTTCTCTTCCTGTCCCCAGTCCTGCCAGACCCCGGCAAAGGCGATCGGCGCGCCATCCTTGCGGTGAATATACCAAGGCAGGCGCGTGCCCTGCTCGGTCTTTGTCCATTCGTAGAACCCGGTCGCCACGATCAGGCACCGCCGTTCGCGGCAAGCCGCACGAAACGCGGGTTTTTCTGCCAACGTCTCGGCCCGCGCATTGATCAGCAAGGGACCGGCGGTTTCGGTCTTGTACCAATGTGGCAGAAACCCCCAGCGCAGCGGGTCCAGCCTGCGCCCGCTCTCTCCGGCACGGACTACGTGTACCTGATTGGTCGGACAGACGTTGAAATTCGGCACCGCTGGCAGCGTGTTCGCCGGCCGTGCAGAAAACAGCTGCGCCATTGCGTCATTGGGAAGGGTTATTGCAAACCGTCCGCACATGGGTAATGAACCATCATTAGTCGTTTCATACAGGCACAGGGTGTCCCGGGGTCTCATGCAAAATCAAACAGCGAAAACCCTCAAAGGCAAGGCAGTGGCCGCACTGGAGGCAGGCAAGCTGCAACAGGCGCTGAAAAAAGCTCAGTTGGGCGTCAAAAAATTTCCGAGGGATTCGGATTTCCACGCCATCTCTGGCTTTGTGTTGACCGAGATGGAACAGTACAAGAAATCCATCCCGCATTTCGTTGAAGCGTCCCGAATGAAACCGGACGATCCGCAATTCGTGGAAAATCTGGCCAATGCTCTGATGCAGACGGGTCAGATCCCCAAGGCGCTGGAATATACAGAGCAAAAACTGGAACAGTTCCCGAACAACAAAGAGCTGAACCGCGTCCTCGATGAGATCCACCTCAAGGGCAGCAACTGGCGCATGATCATCGAACATGCGAGCAAGAAGCTGGCAAGCGAGCCTGACGATGTAAAGCTGCTGGCCAAGAGGGCCCGGGCCTACGCGAAGATCGGGTTTGTCGATGACAACTCGCGTGACATTTCCCGTGCCTACGAGCTGGATCCGAACAACGCCAGAATTGCATTCGACAAATCCGTGAACCTGCACCAGAGCGGTGACAAAAAGGGGGCCCGCGACATCCTGCTGTGCATTCTGGACACGAACCCAGAACATATTTCGGCGTTGTTGCAGCTTTCCACAATGGCCACCAAAGAGGAGGCTCCGGAATTGCTTGGGGCCGTCGAAACCGCCATCAGCAACAGCGACAGTGAACATTTGGAGCTTGAATTCGCCAAGGCGCACCTGATCTCAAAGATCGATGGGCTGGACGCGGCCATGCCGCAGTTTCTGAGGGCCAACGCGATACAGCATGACAGCAATCCCTATGACGCGGCCGCGGAAGAGAAAAAACTGGAGCGGATCACCGACCTGTTCCCCGTCGGCGTCGAGATACCTGACTCTGGGATGAGCGAGACGCCAATTCCGATCTTTGTAGTAGGGCAACCCCGTTCGGGCACCACATTGATGGAAATGATGCTGAGTTCGGCCCCCGATATCGCAGGGTGCGGGGAACTGACGCTTGGAGCCGATCTTTCGCGTGAATTCGAGAAAAGCGGTCAGAGTCTTGACACAACAAACGCTGTCGAAATAGCCCGTCAGTTCCGTCAACTGATGCCGCCGATCCCTGACGAAACTGTCGCCTTTGTCGACAAGTTACCACACAACTATCAGAATGTTGGGTTCCTGTTGTCCGCTTTCCCCAAAGCAAAAATCATCAACATGCTGCGAGACCCCCGCGACGTCGGGCTGTCCAAATGGATCAGGCGATTCCCGGCAGGTGGAATGCGCTATGCCTCAAATCTTGCAGCCATTGCGCATTCGGCGAATCTGTACCGCCGATATATGGCCCATTGGGATGCCGTGTTCGGAGACCGCATTCTGACCGTTCCTTACGAAAAACTGGTGACCGACCCGAAAGACTACAGCCAGCAGGTCGCTGCATTCTGTGAAATTGAGTGGAACGAGACCATGATGCGCCCCGAGGAAAACACCAAGCAGGTCAGAACGGCCAGTATCGATCAGGTCCGCAGCAAGATCTCGACCAAATCGGTTGGCGGCTGGCAAAGCGTGTCCAAGCATCTGAGCCCGATGCTGGATGGTATCGACGCTGCGCTCTGGCCGGAATATGACCTCGGCTGAGCCAGCAGGAAAAACAAAGGCCGCATCGGATGATGCGGCCTTTTTTCATTGCTGAGGCACAGGTTTACTTCTGCTTGATACGGCCATCCAGATAAGGCTGATACGGCGCGTTTTCGGCCAGGTATTCCGCCGTCACATCTGCCAGGTCAGGCCCATAGTCATAGGCGTTCTTGTCATTACCTTCGAACATTGAATAGCCGTCACCGCCGTTGCGGACATAGTTGTTAGTGACCACCAGATAGGTGGCGGCGGGATCAATCGGAACGAAACCATCCCCCTCGGCGACCATCACCTCGGTGATCCGCCCTTCGTTCGGCGCAACCGACGGGTCCCAGGTAAAGGTCAGGCCTGCAACCTGCGGGAAGCGACCCTTGACCTCTTCGACTTGACTGACGCCGTTTTCCAGCGCGTCGATGACCGTCTGACCACTGATCTCAAAGGTTGAAAGCGTGTTCTGGAAGGGCAGAACAGTCAGCACCTCACCCATGGTCACCTCGCCGGGGTCGATCGAGGACCGCAACCCGCCCGAATTTGCAATTGCGATCTGCGCGCCCTGATCGGCAACCCGTGCCAACATGGCGTCGGCGACCAGATTGCCCATCTCACATTCCTGCACGCGGCAGACCGCTCGGTCGCCCTCGATGGCGTCTGACGCATTTGCCACCACTTTGTTGCGGATTTCGTCCAGCGGCACGGCCAGTTCAGCGATACGGTCCAGTGACGCTTGGTCCTCGGTTACTGTGTTGTCCATGATCAGCGGCTCGCCTACCGCTTCGACCACTTTACCGTCATCGTCGAAAGTTACGTTCAGCTCGCCCAGGAATTTACCGTAGGCATAGGCCTGTACGATCTGAACGCCATTGACCACGGTCGGGTATGGGCCTGCAGCCTTGTCGGACACGTTCGACAGATAGGTATTCGAATGGCCGCCCACGATCACGTCCACTCCTGTGGTTTCCTGTGCAACGCGTTGATCCACACCAAAACCCGAATGGCTAAGCACGACGATCTTGTTCACGCCTTCGCTGGTCAACCTGTCTACCTCGGCCTGCACGGCTGGAACCGGGTCGGAAAAGGTGATGTTGGGACCCGGCGAGGCGAGATCATGTGTGTCTTCCGGCGTCAGGCCAATCAGGCCGATCTTTTCCCCGCCTACTTCGATGATGGTGGATTTCTTGATCTTGCCGGTCAGCAGCTCTTCGTCTGCAATATCCGCGTTCGACATCAATACCGGAAAACCCACTGTATCAATGAAACCACGCAGAACTTCGGGGCCGTCGTCGAATTCGTGGTTGCCCACAGTCATCGCGTTATAACCCAGCTTGTTCATGAACTCGGCCGCGACTTTGCCCTTGTAATAGGTGTAGAACAACGAACCCTGAAATTGGTCCCCGCCATCGACAAGAATCGAGTTTTCGGCCCGCGCGCGCGCATCATTCACTGCAGTTACCAACCGGGCCGAGCCGCCGAAACACTTGCCTTCTGCCTGATCTTCCTTGTCGCAGGCGCTGTCATATTTGTTGATCGGCTCAAAACGCGCGTGGAAATCGTTAGTATGCAGAATCGTCAGTTTATAATCGGCGACGGCCATGCCTGCAGTCAGGCCCAGAACCGCAGCAGATGCCAAAAAGCGAGTGAACATCTTCATACTCCTTGTATTTCATTGACGTGATGGTGCGCGCGCCGAGTGGAAGAGTCAAAGGGGGAAAACCGGCTTGATTCTACCCGTCACGCGGGGCATCACCACCTCATGCTGATTTACAAGATATTCAGGGCCGATGAATGGGCCAATTTACAGGATCAGGGGGCCTCGGACGGTGCGCCAATTGATGCGTCCGATGGGTACGTCCATTTCTCGACCGCCGAACAAGCCGCCGAGACCGCAGCCAAACATTTTACCAATGACGAGGGTCTGACTTTGCTAGCCTGCGACGCGGATGCGATGGGCGAAGACCTGAAATGGGAGGTGTCGCGCGGCGGTGCCCTATTTCCGCATCTCTACCGCCAGATTCGCATGACGGATGTGGTCTGGTCGCGCGCCCTACCCTTTGACGGGCAGGCGCACCAGTTCCCGGCAGAGATGGTATGACCGCGTTCATCGACCCCGACCGGGCCCAGTTCGAGGCGTTCAAGGCATTGGACCGCAATCATCCGATCGAGATGTTGAACCTTGTGAAATTCCGCGCGCAGGCGACCTACCCCGCCGGGCACGAACTGGCAGAGGCCGGGCTGACCGGTGCGCAGGCCTATCGCAACTATGGGGCCGAGACCGCTCCGATCATTGCACGGATAGGTGCGTCGATCCTGTGGCGCGGCGCGTATCAGACCACTCTGATCGGTCCGCAAGATGAGATATGGGATGAAGTGTTCATCGCCCGATATCCAACGGCACACGCGTTCCTTAAAATGGTGACGGACCCGGTTTACCAAGCGGCGGTCATACATCGACAAGCGGCGGTTGAAACCTCGCGCCTGATCCGATGCGCACCGGCAAAAGGCGGAGAGACTTTCGGATGAAACTGACAGAGAAACTGGGGCTTGCCGTCCTGCACAAGTTGGATCCAGAAGCCGCCCATGGCATGTCGATCAAGGCTTTGCGGGCCGGTCTGGCCCCAATGCCGGGACCGGTGACCTCGCCCCGGCTGAAAACCCAGGTGGTCGGCCTTGAACTGCCCAACCCGGTTGGTCTGGCCGCCGGCTTTGACAAGAACGGAGAGGTTCTAACCGCTCTCTCTCGCACTGGTTTTGGTTTCATTGAAGTCGGCGCAGTCACACCGCGCCCGCAGCCCGGCAACCCGAAGCCCCGTCTGTTCCGCCTGTCCGAAGACAAGGCTGCCATCAACCGCTTTGGCTTCAACAACGAAGGCATGGAGGTCATGGCAAGCCGTCTAGCGAAACGCCCCAAGGACGCAGTGATCGGGCTGAACCTTGGCGCGAACAAGGACAGTGACGACCGGCCCGGCGACTTTGCCAAGGTTCTGGCCCATTGCGCGGCGCATCTGGATTTTGCCACGGTCAATGTCTCGTCGCCCAACACCGAAAAGCTGCGGGATTTGCAGGGCAAGGCGGCGCTTGGCGCGCTGCTGGGCGGCGTGATCCAAACGCGCAATACACTGCCGCGCCCGATCCCGATTTTCCTGAAGATCGCGCCCGACCTGACCGAAGCGGAATTGCGGGACATCGCGGAAGTCGCCTCGGAAACCGGCGTGGACGCGGTGATCGCAACCAACACCACCTTGTCCCGCGACGGGTTGCGCAGCGGCCACAAGGGGGAAGCTGGCGGGTTGTCAGGCGCACCCTTGTTCGAGAAATCGACGCGGGTTCTGGCCCGGCTCAGCCAACTGACCGAGGGGAATATCCCTTTGATCGGCGTGGGCGGCATCAGCAATGCGGAACAGGCCTACGCCAAGATTTGCGCCGGGGCCTCGGCCGTGCAGTTTTATACGGCGCTTGTCTATGGCGGGATATCTCTGGCCGCTGAGATTGCGCAGGGGTTGGACGAATTGTTGGCGCGTGACGGGTTCAACTCTGTCACGCAAGCCGTTGGAAGCAAACGAGAGGACTGGCTGTGATCTCATATTGGCACAACCCGCGCTGTTCGAAATCCCGCGCCGGGCTGGCGTTGTTGGAAGAGAACGGCGCACAAGTCGAGATTCGCAAATACCTTGAGGACGCGCCTTCGGCGGGCGAGCTTCGCGTCGTGCTGGATCAGTTGGGCATTGATGCCATCGACATGATGCGGACGGGCGAAAAGCGGTTCAAAGAGCTGGGTTTGACCAAGGGCACGCCTGCAGATGACCTGATCACCGCCATGGCCGAAAACCCGATCCTGATCGAACGCCCTCTGGCCATTGCAGGCGACAAGGCGGCCATCGGGCGCCCGCCCGAGAACCTGCTTACGCTGCTTTAAGCCACCTGCGCCTCCAACCGAGGATAGCGCCAGCCCAGCGTGATGCCGCGCGCGATATTCAGAACCATCAACGCGGCCCAAAGCCCATGATTGCCCAGCGTCGGCACAAGAATGAACAGCGCGCCGACATAGATCACGACCGACTGAAGCATCGCGTTGCGCATGGCGCGGGTCCATGTGGCCCCGATATAGATGCCGTCGAACATCCAGCTCGCCACTCCGATCGCCGGGGCCAGAGCGGCCCAGATCAGGTAATCCCGTGCGGCGTCACGCACTTCGGGCGAAGTAGTCATCAGGTCGATCAGAGTCGGTCCGGTCAGGTAGAATACAGTACCCAGAGCAAAAGCTCCGCCAACGCCCCATTGCGACGCCATGATCGACGCACGGCGGACCTGATACCGGTCGCGCGCGCCCACGGCGCTGCCGACCAGAGCCTCGGCCGAGAATGCAAAGCCGTCCAAAGCAAAGGCCGTGATTTCAAGAAACTGCAACAACACCTGATTGGCCGCAAGGTTCACATCGCCCAGATCGGAGCCGACAAACAGAAAGGTGGTGAACGCTCCGGTCAGCAGGACCGAGCGGATCATGATGTCCGTGTTCACCCGCATCATCCGCCGTAGCCGGGCTGCATCGAATATCCGCGGCCAGTCGCGCCACTGGTTGCCCTGAAACGCATCACGGCATAGCCACAGACCCAGAGCCAACCCGGTCCATTCGGCGATCAAAGTGGCGATGGCGACACCTTCAACGCCCCAGCCAAGACCAAGCACGAACCACAGATCCAGCAAGATGTTCAGCCCATTCATCCAGACCTGCAGGATGAACACACCGCGCGTTCGCTCGACCGCGATCAACCAGCCTGTCACCGCATAGAGGGCAATTGTCGCCGGTGCGCCCCAGATGCGTATTTGCAAGTAGTCCTGCGTTAACGCCTCGACCTCGGGGCTGGCGGGTGACAGGGCGAATGCGCCCCAGAACACCCAAATCTGCGTGACTATGAAAAATAGCCCCGCCGCACCGCCCAGCAGCAGACCGCGCATCAGCAAGGCGCCGGTCTCAGCAGTGTCCCCGGCCCCGCGCGCCTGCGCGGCAAGGCCGGTGGTGCCCATGCGCAGGAAGCCGAATATCCAGTAGATTGTCGCCAGAATAACCGCACCCATGCCAACAGCGCCGATGGGGGCCGCCTGCCCCATCTGTCCAACCACACCGGTATCGACAGCACCCAGAATGGGCACCGTGGCATTGGACAGCACGATCGGAACCGCGATCTTCAACACCCGTTTATGGGTGAGTGGCGGCGAGGCGGTTTGCACGGTGATCTATCCGGCGACCGGTTTGGATTGTGGCATCAGGAAATGCCCCGTCGCCTGCGCAATCGGACGCGCGTGGTTATCCTGCCATGCCTCGACCCGAACCGAGGCGTAACGACGACCAGAGCGGCTGACAAAGGCGCGTGCATAGGCATCGCGCGGCAGGCCCGATCGCAGGTAGTCCACCGTGAAATCAACGGTCTTGGGAAAACGCACCGAGTCGGCCTTGAACAGCTCTTCCGCTTCGATCTCACCACTTTCGATCTTGGGAAAGAAAAACTCCCAACTCAGCGTGATAACGGCCGTAACTTCAAGGAATGCAGCCGTGACCCCGCCATGCAGCGCGGGCAGCAGAGGGTTGCCGATCAGCTTGTCGTCGAAATTCAGCACTCCGGTCAGTTCGTCGCCGCGCCGGTCGAAGGTGATGTTCAGAAAGCGGATATACGGCACCCCTTCAACAATTGCGTTCAAGGCTGCGTCGCGGCGTTGCTTGACCACCTGCATGGGTTCGGGACGAGGACGCGCCATCACAGACCCTCCACTGTAAAGGAACCGGCGGCGGTTGCGACCGGCAAGTCCGGATTCTCGTCCATCGCCGTAGCCCGGACAAAGGCAACGTTGCGAGTGATGTGATAGCAAGTGGCATGAGCCGTGATGCTCTGTCCCGGCGTGGCGGCGCGCATGTAGTCGATCCTCAAATCAATTGTCGCGGTTCCGCCGGGGGCCGATGGGTGACACATGACGGCCGCACCGCAGCAGGTATCCAACGCGGCAAACACTGCGCCACCATGGATGACGCCGGTTCTCGGGTCTCCGACCAGATCGGCGTTATACGGCATGGAAATCGCGGCCTCACCATCGCTGATTGTGGTCAGCTTGAGCCCAAGCGCTTTGGCGTGCGGAATCGCCTCGATGAACCGGCGCGCAATTTCTACTTTGTCGACCATGCGTGGTGCCCCCTTGATTTCTTTCTTTATGAGCCTGTGCCTTGCAAAAGAGCAAGACCGCCTGTTGCGCTTGCCGCCACGACGGCCTAGTTTGCAGCCAAGGAGATCGAAAATGACCGACAACCGTTTGTCATTAAACGAGATGTGCGAAGAGTTCGACGTAACCAAGCGCACCTTGCGTTACTACGAGTATATTGAGCTTTTGCAACCGGAACGCGAAGGCCGCAGCCGGTATTACGGTCCCCGCGAATGCGCCCGGATGAAGCTGATCATGCGCGGTCGCCTGTTTGGATTCTCACTGGAAGAGATTCGCCAGTGGTTGCTGATCTACGAAGATCAGGGAAACCAGGCCCAGATGGCCGAGTTCGTGAAGCTGGCAGACCGGCAGATGCCGGAGCTGCAAAAACAACGGCAGCAACTGGATGAGGCGATGGATGAACTCCAGCGCCTGCGCGACCAGACCGCCAAGTCCCTGCGCTGAGCTTACTCCCCCTGCTCCTTAGCTGACACATGAAGCTTGAGCATTGTAGCCTTGGGCAGATCGGTTGTGGTTTCGCATCAGATACCCAACGCCCTCTTCCAGTTGAAATTCCGTTACGTCAATTTCAAAAACCCGCGCATCAGGCACCTTGACGCGAAAGGATGCTACGTCAACTTTCAATGTGACGTAGCGTTTGCATTACGTGAACGTCATCTACGTGTTGTAACGTGCGCATCGACTGCGCACCTGACTTTAATAGACGCCAGTGACGAGAGTGCTGAAACCATGACCGAAGACCTGATGACCATCCGTGAAATGTGCGAGACCTACGATGTCACGCCGCGCACATTGCGTTTTTACGAGGCAAAGGAACTTTTGTTCCCGATCCGCGAGGGCCAGAAACGCCTGTTCACCAAACGGGACCGGGCGCGCCTGAAACTAATCCTGCGCGGCAAGCGTTTCGGCTTCAGCCTGGAAGAGATCCGGCAATTGCTGGATCTGTACCATGTGGGTGATCAACAAATGACCCAGATGATCCGTACGATTGAAATCGCACGTGAACGTCTGTCGGACATGGAGGCCCGCCGCGAAGAGCTGACACAAGCCATTGACGATCTGAAAGAACAGCTGCGCTGGGGCGAGAAAGTCATCGCCTCGATAAACAACGAGAAAAAAGCCGCCGAGTAACCCCTGCGGCTCAATCCCCGGACATCTGAATTTAAGGGAGCTTCAAATGCCCGTCTACAACGCGCCTACCAAAGACACTCAGTTCATTCTGCACAATGTACTGAAAGTCTCGGAATCCGATATTCCAGGCTATAGCGAACTGGAGGCCGAGTTTACCGGCGCGGTTCTGGAAGAAGCCGGCAAGGTTGCCACAAACGTACTGCATCCGCTGAACGCGGTCGGCGACACCGAAGGATGCCGGCTGGAAAACGGCATCGTCTACACCCCCACTGGGTTCAAGGATGCCTTCGAGCAGATGAAGGAAGGCGGCTGGACTGGCCTCGACATGCCGGAAGAGTATGGCGGCCAGAACATGCCGTACGTGCTGGGCACCGCCGTAGGCGAGATGTTCTCGGGCGCGAACCAGGCGTTTGTAATGTATCAGGGCCTGACCCACGGCGCGGCCTCGGCCATTCTGGCACATGGCACCGAAGAGCAGAAGAACACCTATCTGCCTAACATGGTCAGCTGTGAATGGACCGGCACCATGAATCTGACGGAACCGCATTGCGGCACCGATCTGGGCCTGATGCGCACCAAGGCGGAACCCCAGGGAGACGGCAGCTTCAAGATTTCCGGTCAGAAGATCTTTATCTCGTCCGGCGACCACGACATGGCCGACAACATCATCCATCTGGTTCTGGCCAAAATTCCCGGCGGCCCCGAGGGCATCAAAGGCGTGTCACTGTTCATCGTACCCAAGTTTATCGTGAACGAAGACGGCTCGCTTGGCGAACGCAACGGCGTTTCGGTCGGCAAGATCGAAGAGAAGATGGGCATTCACGGCAACTCGACCTGCGTCATGAACTATGACGAGGCCACCGGCTGGCTGTTGGGCGAAGAGCACAAAGGCATGCGCGCCATGTTCACCATGATGAACGAAGCGCGTCTGGGTGTAGGGATGCAGGGCTTGTCGCAGGCCGAGGCCGCATTCCAGAACGCTCTGGAATACGCCAAGGACCGTCTGCAGGGCCGTGATGTAACAGGTGTGAAGAACCCCGACGGCCCTGCCGATCCGCTCATCGTGCACCCGGACATCCGCCGCAATCTGATGGACCAGAAAAGCTTCACCGAAGGCGCACGTGCGTTCATCCTGTGGGGCGCGACCATGATCGACAAGGCACACCGCTCGGGTGACAAGGACGCAGACGGGCTGATCTCGCTGCTGACCCCGGTCATCAAGGGCTTCCTGACTGATCAGGGTTATGACATGACCGTTCAGGCGCAACAGATCTACGGCGGCCACGGCTACATCGAGGAATGGGGCATGTCGCAATACACCCGCGACGCCCGTATCGCGATGATCTACGAAGGGGCGAATGGAGTGCAGGCGCTGGACCTCGTGGGCCGGAAACTGGCACAGGATGGCGGCAAACACGTCATGGCCTTCTTCGACATGGTCAAAACGTTCTGCAAGGAAAACAGCGGCAAGGACGAAGCCTATGACAAGGCCTTCATCGAACCGCTGAAAGCCGCGTCCAAGGATCTGCAGGCAGCTGGAATGTACTTCATGCAGGAAGGTATGAAGAACCCGAACAACGCACTGTCCGGCTCTTATGACTTCATGCACATGTTCGGCCACGTCTGCCTTGGCCTGATGTGGGCACAGATGGCCAAGGCCGCGCAGGACTCGCTGGACGGTGGTGCGTCGGACAAAGAGTTCTACGAAACCAAGATCAATACTGGCCGATTCTACATGGCACGCCGCCTGCCCGCCACGGCAATGCACCTGGCCCGCATCCAGACCGGAGCGGACACGGTCATGGCTCTGGAGGCCGCGAACTTCTGATCAATCTCCGGCTCCGGGACCCCGCCCCGGAGCCGGCTTTTCGGAGGAGACACTATGCCAAAACGCTTTCGCCTGACCCGTCGCATTCCGGTCGCCATGACCGAGGACGGTTACCGCAGGCTCAGGGCTTTTGCCCGCGACGCCGGGCTGGACGAAGGTGAAGCACTGTCGTTTCTGTTCGAGAACTTCAACAGCGTCATAAATGAGGAGAACCTGACGCGCCATCTACGAGAATTCAATACCGAGCTTGAGGCGCGCAAGCGCTGACTGCTTCATTCGCACATGCTTTTTTGGGCGTGCGTGTTTTCAGAAAGACGAACCGCATGTCGACCAGATCGGTTCGGCTTTCTCGAAATACGCTGATTGCGGCACTGCAACATGCGCCTTGGGAGGGGCGATCGCATGACCATAAAACTTCACTGTTTCGGAGAGAGCGGGAACTCGTACAAAGCCGCACTGGCGCTGGAGATGTCCGGGCTGGATTGGGAGCCCGTTTTTGTCGATTTCTTCAACGGTGAAACCCGCACGCCCGAATACCGCGCCGAGGTCAACGAGATGGGTGAAGCCCCTGTCATGATCGACGGCGATTTTCGCACCACACAATCCGGGGCGATCCAAGCCTATGTAACCGAGAAATCGGGCAAGTTCGGCGGCAAGGACCGGGACGAGAATTACGATATTTTCCGCTGGGTGCTGTGGGACAATCACAAGCTCAGCTCGGTGGCAGGGTTGACCCGGTTCCTGATCAATTTCTTGCCCGAAAAGCACCGCAACCCGGATGTCATCGCCTTCAATCAAGGGCGATTGAAGGCGGCCTATGAAACTCTGAACAACCACCTTGAAGGCCGCGATTGGATCATCGGAGACGGCGTGACTAACGCCGATCTCAGCTGCTGCGGCTACCTCTACTACCCAGAACCATTCGGCTTTGACCGCGCCGACTGGCCCCATATCGACGCTTGGCTGTCTCGCCTCAGCGAACAGTCCGGCTGGAAACACCCATATGACCTGATGCCCGGCAAACCGTCGGATCGAGCTTAAGGAGAAGACCCATGACCGAAGCTTACATTTATGATGCCGTGCGCACCCCGCGCGGAAAGGGCCGCAAGGATGGCAGCCTGCACGAGGTAACCTCGGTGCGCCTGTCCGCCCTGACCCTGAACGCGATGAAAGAGCGCAACAACCTCGAAGGCCACGCCGTCGAGGACGTGATCTGGGGCAACGTTACGCAGGTGATGGAGCAAGGCGGCTGTCTGGCACGCTCGGCTGTTCTAGCCTCCGACCTCGACCAGTCGATCCCTGGCCTGGCGATCAACCGGTTCTGTGCCTCGGGCATGGAAGCCGTGAACCTGGCGGCGAACCAGGTCAAAGGCGGCGCAGGCGAAGCCTATATCGCCGGTGGTGTCGAAATGATGGGCCGCGTGGCCATGGGCAGCGACGGTGCAGCGATTGCCGTCGATCCCACGCTTGCGATGGACACCTATTTCGTGCCGCAGGGCATCTCGGCCGACATTATCGCAACCGAGTATGGCTTCAGCCGGGATGACGCCGACGCACTGGCGGTGGAATCCCAGAGACGCGCAGCGGAGGCTTGGGAAGACAACCGGTTCAAAAAATCGGTCATCACCATCAAGGACCAGAACGATCTGACCATTCTGGACCGTGACGAATACATGCGCCCCGGTACCGATATGCAAAGCCTCGGCTCGCTGAACCCGTCCTTCGCGATGATGGGTGAGCAGATGCCCGGCTTCGACAAGGTGGCGATGCTGAAATACCCGCATCTTGAGCGGATCAACCACATCCACCATGCGGGCAACAGCTCGGGCATCGTGGATGGGGCCGCGGCTGTGTTGATCGGTAATAAGGAATTCGGTGAAAAACATGGCCTGAAGCCGCGCGCGCGCATCAAGGCGACCGCCAAGATCGGCACTGACCCGACTATCATGCTGACCGGTCCGGTTCCGGTGACCGAGAAGATCCTCGCCGACAACGGCATGAAGATCAGCGATCTAGACCTGTTCGAAGTGAACGAAGCTTTCGCCTCGGTCGTTCTGCGCTTCCAGCAGGCGTTCGATGTCGATCCGGCACTGGTCAATCCCAACGGCGGCTCGATCGCGATGGGTCACCCACTGGGCGCAACCGGTGCGATGATCATCGGAACGCTGCTGGATGAGCTTGAGCGTCAGGACAAGGAAACCGGTCTGGCCACGCTCTGCATTGCATCCGGTATGGGTGCGGCGACCATTATCGAGCGGGTCTGATGCCCAAGCTGGATCTCTCTCAGATCCCGTTCAAGGGGGGCTCGGCCTATCCCGGCAAATTGGCCGAGGCGACCGTGGGTCGTTTCGTTCAGCGCGTGGGCGATGCGGGCGGGCTGACCCAATACGGGGTCAACATCGTACGGCTTGAACCGCAGGGCATGTCTTCGCTGCGCCACTATCACATGGAACAGGACGAATTTGCCATCATGCTCAGCGGCACCTGTACGTTGATCGATGACGATGGAGAACATGAGATGCAGCCCGGCGATTGCGCCGCTTGGCCTGCAGGTGAAGCCAATGGCCATCACCTTGTGAACAAAACCGATGCGCCTGCGACCTTTTTGGTGGTGGGCACGCGGACCCCGACCGAGACCGGCTATTACAGCGACATAGACATGATGGTGAAGGACGATGAGAGCGGATTCTCCTTCACCCGGAAAGACGGCAGCCCGCTGACGGCTGACCAGATTGGAGATGACAATGACTGATTTCACTCTGAGCAAAGACGCGGACGGCGTCGCCTTCGTTACCTGGGACGCCCAGGGCAAATCCATGAACGTAATGACCCGCGAAGCGTTCGAACTGGTCAGTGCGCTGGTCGACCAGGCGTTGGAAGATGACGAGATCAAGGGTGTCGTCATCACCAGTGGCAAGGAAGGCTCCTTCGCTGGCGGCATGGACCTGAACACACTGGCCACCATTCGGCAAGAAGCAGGTGATGAGCCAGCACAGGCGCTGTTCGACTTCGTCATGGGTGGGCACCACATCCTGCGTAAGCTGGAATTGGCGGGCATGGACCCCAAAACCAAGAAAGGCGGTAAGCCGGTGGCCTGCGCCATCAACGGCACTTGCGCTGGGATCGGGACCGAGATTGCGCTGGCCTGTCACCACCGCGTCATGACCTCGAACCCTAAGGCCAAGATCGGCCTGCCCGAGATCATGCTGGGCATCTTCCCCGGCGGCGGCGGCACCACCCGGTTTAGCCGTATGGTGGGCGCAATGGCGGCAGCCCCTGTCCTGCTGGAAGGCAAGATGATGGACCCGGCCAAGGCCAAAGGCACGCAACTGATCGACGCCGTCGCGGATGATCCGGTGGCTGCAGCGAAAGAGTGGGTTCTGAACGCCAAGGATGCCGATCTGGTCAAGCCTTGGGATGCCAAAGGCTATAAGATGCCCGGCGGCGCACCCTACCACCCCGCTGGCTTCATGACTTTTGTTGGCGCCAACGCGATGGTAAACGGCAAAACCCAAGGTGCCTTCCCGGCGGCCAAAGCCCTGCTAAGCTCGATTTACGAAGGTGCATTGGTCGATTTCGACACCGCCCTGCGGATCGAAGCGCGCTGGTTCACCAATATTCTGATGAATCCTTCTTCGTCGGCGATGATCCGCTCGTTGTTCCTGAACAAAGAAGCGCTGGAAAAAGGTGCTGTCCGTCCCAAGGATGTGCCCGATCAGCGCGTCAAAAAGGTTGGCGTACTGGGTGCAGGCATGATGGGGGCCGGTATCGCGCTGGTTTCGGCGCAGGCCGGAATGGAAGTGGTTCTGGTCGACCGTGATCAGGAAGCCGCTGACAAAGGCAAAGCCTATACCGAAACCTATCTGGACAAGGGTATGAAGCGCGGCAAGGTCACGGCCGAGAAGAAAGAGGCCATGCTGGCCCGCATCACCGCAACCCCGGACCTGGACCATCTGAAGGGCTGCGATCTGATCATCGAAGCCGTGTTCGAAGATCCGGGCGTGAAGGCAGAGATGACCCAAAAGGTCGAGGCGATCATCCCCGAGGACTGCATCTTTGCCTCGAACACCTCGACCTTGCCAATCACCGATCTGGCCAAAGCCTCGGCTCGGCCCGAACAGTTCATCGGCATCCACTTTTTCTCGCCGGTGGAGAAGATGTTCCTGGTCGAGATCATCAAGGGCAAGGAAACCGGGGATCGCGCGGTCGCCAAGGCGCTGGACTATGTCCGCCAGATCAAGAAGACGCCAATCGTGGTCAACGATGCACGGTTCTTCTACGCCAATCGCTGCATCATCCCCTATATCAATGAAGGTGTGCGGATGATCGCCGAGGGTGTGAACCCCGTTCTGATCGACAATGCCGCACGTCAACTGGGCTTCCCCGTCGGTCCGATCCAGTTGACCGATGAAACCTCGATTGATCTGGGGGCCAAGATTGCCCGCGCGACCAAAGCGGCTATGGGCGATGCTTACCCTGAAAGCCCCTCGGACGATCTGATCTTCTGGATGGAGGAACAGGGCCGTCTGGGCCGCAAGGCAAATGCCGGCTTCTTCGACTATGACGATAAGGGCAAGCGTACCGAATACTGGAAAGGCCTGCAGGAGAAATACCCGCATTCCGAGGACCAGCCCGACCTGATCGAAGTGCAGGAACGTCTGATGTTCGCACAGGTTCTGGAAGCGGTCCGCGCGCTGGAAGAAGGCGTTCTGGAAGACATCCGCGAAGGCGACGTTGGCGCGATCCTTGGCTGGGGCTTTGCGCCTTGGTCGGGCGGCCCGCTCAGCTGGCTGGACATCATCGGTACGCCCTACGCGGCCGAGCGCTGCGATCAGCTTACCGAGGCTTATGGCGAACGCTTTGCTTGCCCGCCGCTGCTGCGTGAGATGGCCCAAAAGGGCCAAAGCTTCTATGGTCGGTTCGCCCCGGAAGCCGAAGCCGCCTAAACTAAAACGCTGGCGCATCCCCCAATGCGCCAGCGTCACTTTTCCGTCTCAGATAGCTTCCCGTTCAGATCATCATCACAGGCCGACCCGGCCGCCCGGGCCGACGCGCCCCCCTGGCCGGCCTCACCGGCACAATCGGATGATCAAAAACCGGCGCGGGAACCGAGCCCAGAGAATTTGCCAGAACGCTAATGTCACCACGTCTTGTCGTCAGATAAATCAAATCCGCAGCGGCCTCGCCCGCGACGACCTCATACGAAGCACCACCGGCAAGGTTGATCGATCCAAAGCGACCCGCGGGACAAAAAGCCCGAAATCCACCTTCGATATAGATCACTTCATCCCGATCGAAGAACAGGGTGCTGATGTCGAAATAAGTCGCAGGCACATCCGAGGTTATCCGGAACATGCCGCTCAGCAGTCTGGCTGAAACGACCGGCAGGCTAATGGGCAGTGTTATCGGATCATGACCCAGCTTGGTGTTGTCCAATGCGACGCCCTGTTCGGGCATCAGCCAGACCGGTCGCCCATTATAGGCCGCGTTTGACGGCACTCTGACCGGCATGTTTTCCGCGTTGGCTTCTCCGGGTGGCACCGTGATGCAATCCGACGCAACGCGACTTATCGGCTGGAACCCATTATCCAAAGTTCGAACAAAGTCACCGGCCCGCAACTCTTCGACCAGCTTCCACCCACCCTTTGTCGCAACCTTTGTACCGTGTACCAGCCCACCCCGGCGCGCGTTCAGCGCAACTTGCGGCTCAGCGCTCCCCTGGTATTCGGACCCTTCAACAAAATCTATTACACTCTGTACCTTCAACAAGAACCCACCCACCTATTACACACAAAAACTAAGTATTATGAGTACCACAGGATTAGGTGGCGTGACTTATTTTTGACATATTGTGGCCCAATTTGGGTCATTTCAGGCCCATCAAGCAATTTAAGAATAAACAACAAATAAAATTCGGATGTTATTGGAATCAATCTGGAAACTATCTGCCATTGGCCGGATCAAATGCATACCCGAATCTGGCGATGTCCTCGGCACAGGCTTCGGCAACCGCCGCGGCCGTATGGTCAGTATAGTAGCTGCGGTAATCTGCGCGCCGCCCTGACCGGTTGAGACGGGGCAACGTCACATGGAATCCAAGATGGTCAACCAAGGCGGCCGAGTCCTGTTCGAAATGCTCCAGTCGGATAAAAAAACGGCACTGCTCGACCCCATCGGCGCGAGTCATGTAACGGCGGGCAGGGTTCAGACGGAAAGATTGCCCAATATCGGGATGTTGCACAAACCCATCGAAGGACAACGACTTTGCCAGCGAGACCGCTGCGTGATCAAAACTCTGCTCGCGTAGCCAATGATAGTAACTGACGATCCGGTCCCACGGATTGCGCACCAGAGTGAACACAGTCAGCGCCTGCAGTTCTTCAATCGACAGAACCCCGTCGATATCCGCCAGCGTGGAATGTTTCCACAAACGCCCACCGCCCGTCAGAGCCTTGGTGCGTCTGCGGCGCTTGATGGCCTTGGGCGTGTCTCCGAACAGGATGTCATCCTTCATCGCCCGCTGCTCTAACGTTTGCGCCAGTGATGTACCGCCTGTTTTTGGGATGTGAACGAATACATAGCGGCGCCCGCGTGAGATGATCATGCCGTCTCTCCCAACGCGGCGGCACGCCGTGACCGCCAACCCAGCAGTGCCCCAGCAAGCGCGATCAACCCGATTCCGGCGATCTGCATGACGCCGATCACCTGACCCAGCGCGACCCAGGCGAATAAAGGGCCGAAGATCATCACCGAGTATTCGAACACCGCGACATAGGAGGTCTCACCAATCTGATAGGATTTGATCAGCATGAAGACTGCAATCGTGGACCCAACCGCCTGCACGGCGATCCACGGCAGCGCCGGTTGCATCTCCCACACCATGCCCCGCGTCACGAAACCGTCAGCAAAGGAATGTGGCAGGGTCGAGAACACGGTCAGCCCAATCGCCCCGGCTAGCCCAAGGGTGGCGATCATCGCTGCCAGCAGCGCCACAGTACTTTCCTGCGCGCAATGGCTGCGCGTGATTATGGAGCTGAGTGCATAGAAAAACCCTCCGGCCACCGGCAACAGGGTTTGCGCGTCAAACTCATAGGGGTTGGGCTGCAGCACACACAAGATGCCGGCAAACCCGATTACAACAGCCAGAATGCGCCACGGGCCTATCCTCTGCCCCATCGCAAGTGCCGTAATCAGCAGCACGAAAATCGGCGAGGTGAACAACCCAGCCAACGCCTGCGCTATCGGCATCAGCGCCAGCGATGCAAAATAAAACAACATCGCCAGCGTAATCAGAACGCTGCGCAAGATAACCGGCCCCAGCCGTCGCGGGCGCAGACTGCCCAATCCTAACAGCGACAGTCCACCGATCAGCGGCAACATCAGAAGGGCGCGGCTCAGGTGGAACTGCCACAGGCCAATCGTTTCAGCCAACAGGATCACCACGTTGTCGATCACTCCGATGATCGACATGGCGCCAACCATCAGGGCCGAGGCCAAAACTGGTGAGGTCTGACTGTCCGCCTGCATTCATAGCCCCGGTTACAAAGTGTTGTGCAGCGGCGTGGTTTGCCGTGCATCATGCTATCCAGCACATTTCACAATCCGCGCGCAACAGGTTTGCGCCCCTGGATTTTATCATGCTAAGCTAAGTCAAAATAATCACGAGCATATCTCACCTTGAAGACGGCACTAAAACAGTACCAGCGGATCGAAGCCACCGGTCTGTGGCGTCCCTCGCCCGATGTGCAACGGCGAGAGGTTGTGGTGTCACTGGGTGAGGCCACGCTGACCATCTCGGATTTCAATGAACAAGCTCTGACGCATTGGTCTCTGGCCGCGTTGGAACGGCAGAATCCGGGTGTGTTCCCCGCGATATTCAACCCCGATGGCGACCGGGACGAAACGCTGGAACTGGCAGAATCCGAAACCACGATGATCGAGGCCATTGATCGCTTGCAACGGGCCATCGACCGGGCGCGACCCCATCCGGGACGCTTGCGCTGGCTTAGCGTGGCGGGAGTGCTGGCCGCCGTGACTGCGCTGTTGCTGTTGTGGATGCCGTCGGCTTTGCAAAACCACGTCGTCGCGGTCGTGCCCGAGATCAAACGTCAGGATATCGGCAACGCGATTCTACAACGGATCGAGCGGGTGTCAGGGCGGGCCTGCACGTCTGAGGACGCAGAGGCTGCGCTGGATCAGTTGGCCGCGCGAACCGGGGTTCGAAAGGTCATCATTCTGCCCGCCGGGGTGCAAACCAGCCTCAGCCTGCCGGGCGGCATCATTCTGCTGAACCGGGCTCTGGTCGAGGACCACGAAGACCCATCGGTCGCTGCAGGCTATATCATAGCGGAACGCGCCCGGGGCCAAGCTCACGACCCTCTGGACGAGTTGCTGGACCGTACCGGTGTTACAACCGCCTTTCGCCTGCTGACGAGCGGTGAACTGACGCCCGAGATCGTCGACGATTACACCGAACAGGTGCTGGCCGATCCTCGTCCGACCCTGCCGGATGACGATCTTCTGGCCGTGTTCGCGCAGGCCGCGCTTCCGTCGACACCTTATGCCTATGCGATTGACGTCACCGGTGAGACGGTGCTGGGCCTGATCGAGGCCGACCCGATGGCGGGTCGCCCCCTGCAACAGGTTCTGCCGGACCGTGATTGGGTCCGGCTTCAGAATATCTGCGGAGAATAAGTGACCTTACTTGGTGCCGAACATCCGGTCGCCCGCGTCGCCCAGACCGGGCATGATGTAGCCCTTCGAATTCAGCTCGCGGTCCAGTGACGCGGTGACGATATTCACATCCGGATGTGCTTCTTTCATACGCGCGACACCTTCGGGCGCGGCCAGCAGGCAGAGGAAACGGATATCGGTGGCTCCGGCCTCTTTCAGCAGATCGATTGCCGCAGCCGAGCTGTTGCCGGTGGCCAACATCGGATCGACAGCAATGACCAGGCGGTCCTTCAGCCCCTCAGGCGCTTTAAAGTAGTACTGCACCGGCTTCAGGGTCTCTTCATCGCGATACAAGCCAACAAACCCAACGCGTGCGGATGGGACCAACTCCAGCACTCCGTCCAGCATGCCGTTTCCAGCACGTAAGATCGACACCAGCGCCAATTTCTTGCCAGCCAGAATGGGGGCGTCCATCTCCTCCATCGGGGTTTCGATGTGGCGGGTTGTCAGCTTCAATTCACGCGTGACCTCATATGCCAGCAGCAACGTGATTTCACGCAGCAACTGCCGAAAGACAGCGGTCGAGGTGCCCTTGTCCCGCATGAGCGTCAGTTTGTGCTGGACCAGCGGATGGTCAACGACGGTCAGGTGTTCGCTCATGTTCTCTCCAGTCTTTTCTTGACCCGCGCTCGGGTATTTTCATCGCAGAAGGCCGCGTTCAGGGCCGTATCGTTCAGAGCAGCAAAATCTTCGACATCCCAGCCGAAGGCTTGACTCAACATTTCATATTCGCGCCGCATGGTGGTGTGGAAAAACGGCGGGTCGTCGGTTGAGATTGTGACGGCGACCCTGTGGTCGCGCAACCGTGCAATCGGGTGCGCCGCGAAATCGGGAAACAGACCCAGAACCACATTAGAGCCCGGACACACCTCGAGCGTGATTTCACGATCGACCAGTTCGCGGACCAGGTCAGGATCTTCGATGGCGCGGACGCCATGGCCCACACGTTCCACACCCAGATCGCGCACCGCGTCGCGCACGCTTTCCGGCCCGCCGAATTCACCGGCATGGGTGGTCAGGCACAACCCGGCCTCGCGGGCGCAGTCGAAGGCCCATTTGTAGTCACCTTGCACTCCGACGGATTCGTTGCCCCCCATACCGAAGCCGGTGATCCAGTCTCCGGCCGTCTCGGCGGCACAATGGGCGCTGTGTTTTGCCCGTTCCGGTCCGAAATGGCGGACACAGGTCACAACGCCGCGAAGGGTGATATCAAACTTGCGCTCGGCCTCATCCGCCGCGTCCTGAATGGCGTTCAGATAGTCGCGCCAGGCTTGCAGGTCTCCGCCGCCACAGAAATCAGGGCTTAGGAAAGTCTCAGAGTAAACCACACCATTGGCGGCGCTTTCCTCGAGGATCGCTAACGTCAGGCGACGGAAATCCTCGGGCGATTTCAGCACCTCGCAGGCGGCCTCGTAGACGCTTAGGAAATGGGCAAAATCGCGGAAGTCATAGCTACCGTCTGGCTTGAAAATCCCGCTCAGGTCGATGCGCTTTTCGTGCGCCAACTGACGGATAAAGGCGGGCGGGGCCGCGCCTTCGTGGTGCAGGTGCAACTCGATTTTAGGCAGGTCAGCGACGGTCATAGAAAGCTCTTCCCCGGTCCTTGCGCCGGAATGTCCAGATAGTGCGCGATGCTGGCGGCGACGTCGGCGAATTCGACCGCGCCGATCTGCCCAGTGCCGCGTCCGGCGATCAGCACCGGCACTTGTTCGCGCGTGTGGTCGGTGCCGATCCAGCTGGGATCATTGCCGTGATCGGCAGTCAGCAGCATCAGGTCACCGGGACGCAAGCGCGACAGGATCGCACCGATCTCATGGTCGAACCACTCCAGCGCGCGGGCGTATCCGCTGATGTCACGGCGATGGCCGTAGAGGCTGTCGAACTCGACGAAATTGGCGAAGGTCAGGCTGCCCTCTTCGGCCTCATCCACCAGATCGGACAGGTGACCCATCAGTTCGGCATCCGAACCCTTGCGCAGCGTATCGATCCCCTGCATCGAGAAGATGTCGCCAATCTTGCCTACCGCATGAACACGCCGTCCGGCATCCTGCACCCAGTTGGTCAGGACCGGCGCAGGCGGCAAGATGGCAAAGTCCTTGCGATTAGTGGTGCGGGTGAAGCCCTGTTCTGGCGAGCCCACAAAGGGCCGCGCAATGACCCGCCCCACCTTCATCTCATGCAGACGCGGCGCCAGCGCCTTGCACATGTCCAGTAGACGGGCGAGACCAAAGCTCTCTTCATGCGCGGCGATCTGGAACACGCTGTCAGCCGAGGTGTAGCAAATCGGCCAATCGGTCCGCATATGTTCGGCCCCCAGTTCGGCGATGATGGCGGTGCCCGAGGCGTGGCAGTCGCCCAGAATACCCTCGGTCCCGGCAGCCTCAGCGGCAGCTCGGCTTAGGTCAGGGGGAAAAGATGGCGTGGTGTCCGGGAAATAGTGCCAGTCCCACGGCACCGGCAAACCCGCCAGTTCCCAATGGCCCGAAGGCGTGTCCTTGCCCCGCGAATGCTCGCGCGCGCAACCCCAGATGCCCGTTGGCGCGGCCTTCAACCCCGGTGTTTTCGCGCCCGAGGCCAAACGTGTGGCAGCGCCCAGACCCAGCGCATCCAGATAGGGCAAATGCAATAGCCCCGAACGCCCATCCTCGGCGCGCCCCTCAGCGCAGGCCTGCGCTATATGGGCCAGAGTATTGGCGCCGGTATCGGGCGTTTCGCCATTAAAGAAACTGCCCGCATCCGGCGCACCGCCGATGCCGACAGAATCCATCACCACAAGAAAAGCGCGGGTCACGGTGTGATCCTTTCGTGAACAAGCGTCAACATCGCCCCTGCGTCCGGGCCTATCGTTATGGCGTTTCTCACTGCATCAGCCGCTTGCCGGGCGGCGTCTTCACGGGAAGCGTGGACCACCGCCAATGGCGCGCCCTTTTCGATCCGGTCACCCAACCGGACAATGCCCGACAGGCCAACCGCCGGGTCGATCACGTCATCCTCGACCTGCCGACCACCGCCCAGCGCGACCACAGCCAGGCCCAGCGCCTCGCCATCCATTGCAGTGATATAGCCGCTGGTTTCGGCGGGAACCTCAAGGATCACACTGGCTTCGGGTAGATAGCGAGACCAATTATCAACAAACTGCAACGGCCCGCCCACGGCAGCCATCATGCGGCCAAACCGCTCGGCCGCGCGGCCATCGCGGATGATGTCGGTGATCTTGTCACGCCCTTCATCAGCGGTTGCGAACATACCCGCATCGGCCAGCAGCATCCCGCCCAATTCGGCCGAGATTTCGGCCAGTGGTTCGTAATGCGCCTTGGTCAGAACGTTCATCACCTCGGCCACTTCCAGCGCGTTGCCCAACGCCGGGGCAAGAGGTTGATGCATATCGGTGATCACCGCCGATGTTCGGCACCCCGCTGCGTTGGCCGTTTCCGTCAGGGCCTGCGCCAAACTTCGGGCATCCTCCAAGGTCTTCATGAACGCGCCAGAGCCAACCTTGACGTCCAGCACCAGCGCATCGGGGCTGGCGGCCAGTTTCTTGGACAAGATCGACGCGGTGATCAGATCCAGGCTTTCCACCGTCGCCGTCACATCGCGGATCGCATAAAGCCGCTTGTCCGCGGGGGCAATCTGTCCTGTCGCGCCGACAATAGCCGCTCCAGTGTCGCGCAATATCTGGGTCAGACGTTCCCGCCCAATCTGAGTACTGACGCCCGGAATGGATTCCAGTTTGTCCAGCGTGCCGCCGGTGTGACCCAACCCACGGCCCGAGATCATCGGAACATAGGCACCTAGTTCAGCCAACGCGGGAGCCAGTACCAGTGAAACGCTGTCACCGACGCCTCCGGTCGAGTGTTTGTCGATCACCGGGCCATCAAAATCCCAACTGAGTACATCGCCGCTGTCGCGCATGGCCACCGTCAGGTCAGCACGCCCCCGCGCACCCAGCCCGCCCATACAAACGGCCATGGCAAAGGCCCCGGCCTGCGCATCGCTGACGCCGCCATCGGCCAGACCTTGCGCGAACCATATCAGCTCCTCACCGGTGGGCACCTGCCCCCGGCGCAGCTTTGCGATGATCGAACGGGCGTCCATGGCCTCAGACGTCCTCCATATGCGAAGCGTCGAACGCCCCCGGTAGAAGGTCTCCAATCGTGGTTTCGAGCTCAGCCCCGCCGACGGTGGCCAACGTCACCTTGACGTCACGCTTGCCAAATTCAGCCAGTTTCTGACGGCATCCTCCGCAGGGCGGCACTGGTTGCTGGGAAGACGCGACCACGTAAACTTCGGTCAATGTCTGCTCTCCTGCGGCAACCATGGCGGCGATGGCCCCGGCCTCCGCGCAGGTGCCTTCAGGATAGGCCACGTTTTCAACGTTGCAGCCGAAATAAACAGCGCCTGAAGTCGACCGGATCGCCGCGCCGACTTTGAAGTTGGAATAGGGTGCGTATGCCTTTTCCCGGACGGACAGTGCGGCGTCTTTCAAAGTCATGGCGATTCCCCAATTTTTGATCATCTGGTCAGAAAGGCATACCCTAAATGAAACCGCCCGGGGAGTTGAAGCCCCGGATAGAAGATTCCTTATCCCAAAGCGGTATTGAACTGACCCGGCAGCGTGACCTCGAGCAGTTCAATATCGTCCGAGGGGGCAGCCAACCGAGTTGGCATACCGGGCGGGATGACAAAAGCATCCCCCTGTTCAAGCCGAAAGGGATCGCGGCCTTCGCCTTCCAGCGTGACTTCCCCATTCATGACGAACGTAAAGTGGATATCCGTGTCATGGGTAGCCCAGACCGGATCGCCCTGCCCTTTGCGCACGACCTGCACCCCTGCAACGCCCTTGGTATTCTCTGCAATCGTCGTGTCGCGGCACTTATAGCCCGGCAAGCGGAACGGAACCCACTCGGCCCCTTCGGCCTGATTGAAAACGAACCGCTGGCCCTGCCACTCCCGATCGGGGCGGTACTGAGGTGTGGGAAGTTCCATCTCATGATCGATCTCGGTGACATGTTCGGCCGGAACGCCGATCTCAATCACCTGCACATTGTCGGATGCTTCGAGCACACGGTGGCGGATCTCCGGCGGCTGGATAAAGCAGTCGCCCGCCATCAGGCGCATCTTTTCGCCCTGGTCTTCGTAAACCACGTCGACCCAGCCATGGATGCAGAAGATCAGCTGAAACCCGACTTTGTGGAAATGCACCATATCGGGAACAGGGCCACCGTCGGGAATACGAATATGGCTGGCGATGATCGACCCACCCAGCCGATCCGGCACCAGATCGCGGTAGTGCATCCCGGCCCGACCAATGATCCAAGGCGCCTGATCCTTGAGCCTGCGCACTACGAAAGAATGGACCGTTTCCGGCATGATCAGAGGCGGGTTCAAATCGTCAATCTCTACTCGGGTACCGTTAGGGGCCACAAGACTGCGCTGACCACCGGCGAAGTCGTCGGGGCTGTCCGTCAGAATACGCAGCGTTCCGGGTGGTTCGGGCGCATCCTTCTCGACCCGCAGGCGCAAACCGTGACCAGAGAACACAGCAATCCGCGGATCATCAGCGGGATAGATCATATCCATCCGCATCCCCAGAACCCTGGTATAAAACGGGATATCGTCGCGCAATTCCTGCGTTGACAGGCGGATTTCAGCTTGGGTCTGACTGTGCGGTTTGGTCATTTGTGGTCTCATCGGCCTTGGCTTTCGGCCATCCGATCAGAACAGCAGCCAAAATGCCAATCGAAAAGAACATCTCAAGCGTTTCTTCCAGCACGAACAGACGGGTCGCCATGACGGTCGTCATTTCGGTGCCGATGGCACTGCTGACCTCTTCCAACCCCTGCGCAATAACGGCACACATACCGGCCAGAAAGAACACCAGTAGAAACGGCGCCCGTTCCTTCAACGCCCGCCAAGCGTTCGGCACCCCATGCCAGACGACCCCGCCCAGCACGATTACCGCCAGCACCACTCGCACCACCGTTATATCCAGCAGGACATCCAGACCGTGCAGAATAAAATAGGGCGTGCTGTCCACGGCGTAAATATCGGCCTCAAGCTCTCGTTCCGCCAGCAACAGCAAAACCACGCCGATATACAGGCGGCTTATCCCGCGATACCGGTAGAGCGCTATCAATCCGGCGGCAAGCAAAGCCGCAGCCGAGCCGGTTTCGATCAGACCGCCCTCTTGGTTGAACACCGCCGCCTGCATCGGCCACAGCGAGATGGCACACAGGATCACAATACCCAGTACAATGGCTGCGCTGAACGTAGTACCAAATCTGCCTTTTTTCGACGAGAGGGCCACAGCCGTCTCGACGTCTTTCTGATAGCTCATGCCGGTTTTCTCGATGCAATTGGGGGTGGGTTCGAAAGTTGCGGGAACTTAAATGTTTTGCAGCAGAAATCAAGCACAGCGGCAAAACAGCCCGCTCCGAGTTCTTAAGTGACGCAGCGTAGCCAATCCGGAAAAATTAGTTTAAGGCTAAATCAAATTTCAAAAGGGAGTTGAATCTCGATGTCGGATACACCCAATTTGCGGCAGGCCTCACTTGAATATCACGCCCATCCGAAGCCCGGGAAGCTGGAAATCAAGGCGACCAAGCCGATGGCAAACGGTCGTGATCTGGCGCGTGCTTATTCACCGGGTGTCGCCGAGGCCAGCCTTGAGATCAAAGCGGATGCATCAAATGCGGAACGCTATACCGCGCGCGGCAATTTGGTGGCGGTTGTTTCGAACGGGACGGCGGTTCTGGGGCTGGGCGACATTGGCGCACTTGCCTCGAAACCGGTGATGGAGGGCAAGGCGGTTCTGTTCAAGAAATTCGCTGGCATCGACTGTTTCGATATCGAGGTCGATCAGCCCGATCCGGAAAAGCTGGCCGATATCGTCTGCGCGCTGGAACCGACCTTTGGCGCGATCAACCTGGAAGACATCAAGGCCCCCGACTGCTTTATCGTCGAAAAGCTGTGTCGAGAGCGGATGAATATTCCGGTCTTTCACGATGATCAGCACGGTACCGCCATCGTGGTGGGCGCGGCCGCCAAGAACGCGCTGCACGTGGCCGGAAAGAAGTTTGAGGACATCAAGGTCGTCTCAACTGGTGGCGGCGCGGCGGGAATCGCCTGCTTGAGCATGCTGGTAAAACTGGGCGTCAAGCGCGAGAACATCTGGCTGTGCGACATTCACGGGCTGGTCTACGAGGGTCGCGCCGAGGATATGAACCCGCACAAGGATCAGTTCGCGCAGAAATCCGACCTGAGGACACTGGATGACGTGATTGGCGATGCCGACCTGTTCCTTGGCCTCAGCGGTCCTAATGTGCTCAAACCCGAGATGGTCGAGAAAATGGCCAAGCGCCCGATCATTTTCGCGCTGGCCAACCCGTCGCCTGAAATCATGCCGGATGCGGCGCGTGAGGTTGCGCCGGACGCGATCATCGCCACTGGACGCAGCGACTTTCCCAATCAGGTCAACAACGTGCTGTGCTTCCCCTTTATCTTCCGGGGTGCACTGGATGTGGGGGCGACCGAAATCAACGACGAAATGCAGATCGCTTGTGTGGACGGCATCGCCGAGATGGCCCGCGCCACCACCAGCGCCGAAGCCGCCGCGGCCTACAAAGGCGAACAACTGACCTTCGGTCCGGATTACCTGATCCCGAAACCCTTTGACCCGCGGCTGGTGGGCGTCGTGTCCTCTTCCGTAGCCAAGGCGGCGATGGATAGCGGCGTCGCCAAGCGCCCGATCGACGATATCGAGGCTTACAAGGAACGCCTGAATCAGACTGTGTTCAAATCCGCTCTGCTGATGCGCCCGGTATTCGAGGCCGCTGCAGTCGCCTCGCGCCGGATCGTCTTTGCCGAGGGCGAAGATGAACGTGTCCTTCGCGCCGCCCAGGCTATTCTGGAGGAAACCACGGAAACGCCCATCCTGATCGGCCGTCCTGATGTCATCAACGCTCGCTGCGAGCGGCTGGGCCTGACGGTCCGCCCTGGCGAGGATTTTCAGATCGTGAACCCGCAGGACGACCCCCGGTATTATGACTATTGGAACTCGTACCACGAGATCATGCAGCGCCGAGGCGTGACGCCCGATCTGGCCAAGGCGATCATGCGCACGAACAATACCGCGATTGCCGCCATCATGGTGCATCGGGGAGAGGCGGACAGTATGATCTGCGGCACATTCGGTGAGTACCGTTGGCATCTGAACTACGTGCAACAGGTTCTGGCCGATGGCGACCTGCGCCCCCATGGCGCGCTGTCCCTGATGATCCTGGAAGATGGCCCCCTGTTCATCGCCGACACCCACGTGCGGCAATTGCCGACGCCCGAAGAACTGGCCGAATCCACAATCGGAGCCGCGCGCCACGTGCGCCGTTTCGGGATCGAACCCAAGATAGCGTTCTGCTCGCAATCGCAATTCGGCAATCAGGCCGAAGGGTCGGGCAAACGTCTGCGCGCTGCGCTGGAGATACTCGATTCCGAACTGCGCGACTTTGTTTATGAAGGTGAGATGAACCTCGATCTGGCATTGGACCCGGAACTACGGTCGCGGATTTTCCCGAACTCGCGCCTGACCGGCACAGCGAATGTTCTGATCTTTGCCCATGCGGATGCGGCCAGCGGCGTACGCAATATCCTGAAGATGAAGGCCGACGGTCTGGAGGTTGGGCCGATCCTGATGGGGATGGGCAACAAGGCACATATCGTGACACCATCTATCACGGCCCGCGGATTGCTGAACATGGCCGCCATTGCCGGAACCCCGGTGGCACATTACGGCTAACGCCCGAACAGATGCTCGGGTGCCCGCGGCGGCATCCGAGCACAAGCTGAGTGCCAGTGATTCTTTGCACGTATAGATTTGCAGGTTTGCAAAAACCCTCACTTGTTACGCGCAACTTTGCTCTATCAAATTACTTTGCAAAACTTTGCAGGCGTTTTTAGAGCATTCTGCAAATATTTTGCGGTAAAGTGACGCCCCGTTACCCCCCTCGCTTGTGCGCGTACCCCTGCCCACCTTACACACTGCACAAGGGATTTAAGGAGGAGACCATCGTGGCATATCAGGACGTTTACGAAAGCTGGAATTCCGATCCAGAGGCATTCTGGATGGAGGCCGCAAAAGGGATAGATTGGGTTCAACCTCCGACCAGGGCACTGTTTGACGACAACGCCCCGCTGTATGAATGGTTCTGCGACGCCAAGGTCAACACCTGCTGGAACGCGGTGGACCGCCACGTCGAAAACGGCCGCGGAGAGCAGACGGCCATCATCTATGACAGCCCAATCACCCACACCAAGCGCGAGATTTCCTATGTCGAACTGCGCAACCGTGTCGCAAATCTGGCAGGGGCGCTACGGGCCAAGGGCATAGAAAAGGGTGATCGGGTCATCATCTATATGCCGATGATCCCCGAAGCGCTTGAGGCGATGCTGGCCTGCGCCCGTCTTGGTGCCGTTCATTCGGTTGTATTCGGCGGGTTTGCCAGTAACGAACTGGCCGTCCGCATTGACGACGCCAAGCCCAAGGCGATCATCGCCGCATCGTGCGGGATGGAACCGGGCCGCGTGGTGCATTACAAGCCCCTGCTGGACGGTGCCATCGAGATGGCCAGCCACAAGCCCGATTTCTGCGTGATCTTCCAGCGTGAACAGGAAGTGGCGCATCTGGTCGAGGGGCGTGACTATAACTGGCACGGTTTCCAATACGGTGTTGAACCGGCAGAATGTGTCCCGGTAGACGGCAATGATCCAGCTTACATCCTGTACACCTCGGGCACCACTGGCGCGCCTAAGGGTGTCGTGCGTCCGACCGCGGGCCATCTGGTGGCGCTGAACTGGACGATGAAGAACATCTATGATGTCGATCCCGGCGATGTGTTCTGGGCGGCGTCGGATGTGGGCTGGGTCGTGGGGCATTCCTACATCTGCTATGCCCCGCTGATCCACGGCAACACCACCATTGTCTTTGAAGGCAAGCCGGTCGGCACCCCCGATGCGGGCACGTTCTGGCGGGTGATTTCCGAACACAAGGTCAAAAGCTTCTTCACCGCCCCCACCGCCATCCGCGCCGTAAAGCGCGAAGATCCGAAGGGCGAGATGCTGGCAAAATACGATCTGTCCAGCCTGCGTGCCCTGTTCCTGGCGGGCGAACGTGCCGACCCTGATACAATCGAATGGGCCCAAGACGCGCTGAATGTGCCGGTGATCGACCACTGGTGGCAGACCGAAACCGGCTGGGCCATTGCGGGCAACCCGCTGGGGATCGAGGAACTGCCGATCAAGCTGGGCTCTCCGGCCAAGCCGATGCCGGGTTATGATGTGCAGATCCTCGACGAAGGCGGCCACCCGATGAAGCCCGGTGAGCTGGGTGCGATCGCGGTCAAACTGCCGCTGCCGCCGGGTACCCTGCCTACGCTGTGGAATGCGGAAGAGCGATTCCAGAGCTCGTACCTGAACCACTTCCCCGGTTACTACGAAACCGGCGATGCGGGGATGATTGACGAGGACGGATACCTCTACATCATGGCGCGCACCGATGACGTGATCAACGTCGCGGGCCATCGCCTGTCCACTGGCGGGATGGAAGAAGTTCTGGCCGCCCACCCCGACGTGGCCGAATGTGCGGTGATCGGCGTGACCGATCAGCTCAAAGGGCAGATGCCCGTTGGCTTCCTGTGCCTGAACGCGGGCTGCGATCGCGAACATGGTGAGGTCGTGCAGGACGTGGTCAAGCTGGTCCGCGATAAGATCGGCCCGGTTGCAGCTTTCAAGAAGGCCGTCGTGGTGGACCGCCTGCCCAAGACCCGGTCGGGCAAAATCCTGCGCGGGACGATGGTATCGATTGCGGACAATCAGGACTACAAGATGCCCGCCACCATCGACGATCCGGCCATTCTGGATGAAATCACCGTAGCGCTGAAATCCATCGGTTACGCCCAGTAAACATGCTGCGGGCGGTCTCTGGCCGCCCGCGCCTCGCGCCTTTCCCTTGCAACCGGGACCTAGGCCTCTACTGTCTGACCAAGACAATGAGGCCGCATGACACATTCCGATATCTGGCGATTGAGTGCCACCGAGCTGAGCACCCTCACCCGCAACGGTGACCTGAGCGCCGAAGACGCAGTGCGCGCGTCCATTGATCGAATGCATCAGTTCAACCCGGACCTGAACGCAGTGGTCGACGATCTGAGCACAGAGGCGCTGGAGCGGGCGCGCGGGCTTGATCAGGCACGGGCGAAGGGAACACCAACCGGACCGCTGCATGGCGTGCCGGTGACTATAAAGATCAACGTCGATCAAAAGGGGCATGCAACGTCGAACGGTGTCGTGGCCTTGAAAGACGTGATTGCCCCCGATGACGCTCCGGTCGTGCGAAACTTGCAAAACGCCGGGGCGGTGGTGATCGGGCGAACCAATACGCCCGAGTTTTCGTTTCGCGCCGACACCGACAACCCGCTGCACGGGCGCACGCACAATCCGTGGGGGCGGCATATCTCACCCGGCGGCTCTTCGGGCGGTGCCGGTGCAGCCGTAATGGCCGGGATTGGCGCACTGGCGCATGGCAATGATATTGGTGGCAGCCTGCGCTTTCCGGCGGCCGCCAACGGTGCAGTCACGGTAAAGCCCGGTCTTGGTCGCGTACCAGCTTGGAATCCCAGCCAACAGGCCGAGCGCGGAATTCTGGCGCAATCTATGTCCGTGCAAGGACTAATCACACGCTGCGCCGCCGATCTTCACCTGTCGATGCCCAGCCTGATCGCAGCCGACCCGCGCGATCCGTTCCACGTGCCGATGCCTTGGCGCGGAGAAATGCCGGACGGCCCCATCAAGGTCGCCTTTACCAAGGAGACCTTTGGCTATGTCTTGCACCCCGAGGTCGACAAGGCATTGGACATGGCGCGCGATGCTCTGATCGATGCGGGCTATCAAGTCGAAGAGATCAGCGCACCCGATGTGTTCGATTGTGGCCGAACGGGATACCGCACGCTGATGGGCGAGGTTCTGTCCATGTTGAAAGGCGATATCGAGGCTGCGGGCTCCCAGACCATTCGCGATATCTTCGACGTCTATTTCCAGGAATTCCCGCCTATCATCGGCACCGATCTGGTTCGGATGCTGGCTAAACGCACACACTATGCGCGGGAGTGGTCTCTATTCATGCAGGACTATCCTTTGATCCTGTCTCCTTTCCTGCCGCAACCATTTTTCAAACCCGACCGAGATACCGAAGGCGTCGAAGGCGTACACGAGGTTCTGGGCTGCGCCGTGTATTCCTATGCGATGAACTTTCTGGGCTTGCCGGCCGCCAGCGTTCCCGCACGCCTGGCCGATCTGCCGCAAGGACCTCAGCCGATTAACGTCCAAATCGCCGCCCAACGCTGGCGCGAGGACATGGCAGTGGACGCCGCCGCTGCGATCGAGGCGCGCGTGGGTCAAATGTGCCTGCCGCTGTGGGATAAGATGGAAGCGGCCAAATAGGCCGAACCAACAAAATAGACCCCGGGTTTTTGTGCCCGGGGTCCTCTTGCTTAAATAAACCCAGAGATCGGTCAACGAGCGTAGCACCACCTACCCTCGCCGGCGCGAAAACTGCGCAATCATTCGACAACGCCGCTTGGTGGCCACTCACTCCCACCTAGGCGTGTTCTCTGGGCATGTTTAGGTTAGCAAAAGATGAATCAAACGCCTGTGAACTGGGTCACATAAGCCGCTAAAAGCCCAGATTCCGACAGGTCAGGTGAACTGTTCCGAGATCAGGCGCTCTTCCAGCCCATGCCCCGGGTCGAACAAGATGCGATGCTGGATAGAGGGTTCTGAACGAATCTCAACCCAATCGATATCTGCGAATGAAACCGAATCCGCATCAGCCATGACCGGGCGCTTGTCGGCATCCAGCACGTCAAATCGAACCTTTGCGATTTTGGGTAAAAGCGCCCCGCGCCACCGTCGGGGACGGAACGCGGCAATCGCTGTCAAAGCCAGCACATCGGACCCGATTGGCAGAATCGGCCCGTGTGCCGAATAGTTATAAGCCGTTGATCCGGCAGGCGTAGACAGCAAAGCACCGTCACAGACAAGCTCAGACATCCGCACCCGCCCATCGACGCTGATCTTCAGCCGCGCAGCTTGAGGGCCAGCCCGCAGCAGCGACACCTCGTTGATGGCCAACGCCTCATGCAGTTTGCCGGACTGATCCATGGCTCGCATTGCCAGAGGGTTGATGACCTCTTCTTCCGCATCAGCCAGGCGCTCCATCAGGTCGGCTTCGTGGAATTCATTCATCAGGAACCCGATGGTGCCCCGGTTCATACCATATACGGGCGTATCAAGATGCTGCATGTTGTGCAGCGTGTGCAACATGAACCCGTCGCCACCCAAGGCAACGACCACATCCGCATCCCGGGGGGCCGCATTGCCATACAGTTTCACAAGGCCGTCCCGCGCGGTTTGCGCCACTTTGGCGTCACTGGCGAGAAAGGCGATTCTCTTTGTCATCTTTTCCGGTTTCCGGTCTTACACATTTGGTTCCGAAACAAACATACCTTTCCCCGATAGGCCAGTCTTGACGCCACAGCGGGCCAAATCGTCGCTTTACAGCTTTTGGATATGCACCGTTTCCGATAGGAAATCCGCAAGATTTACCCCAGCAATCTGGAGCCCCCATGAACGCCAATCTTCGTGATACCGGTTTTTTCACCCAGTCCCTCGCCGACCGTGACCCTGAGCTGTTTGGCTCGATCACATCCGAGCTTGGCCGTCAGCGCGACGAGATCGAGCTGATCGCGTCCGAGAACAT